>JAUHYH010000034.1 GCA_030426585.1 Bacteriovoracia bacterium | reverse complement strand
TGGCACTTAGAAAAAAATATAAAGATCAGTTCAAAGAAAAACACAATATTGGTCTTGGCTTTATGTCTTTCTTTACAAAAGCAGCCTGTATCGCTCTTCAAGAATTTCCAGCGGTAAATTCTCAAATTGAAGGTCAAGAGATGGTGAGCTTTAATTATTGCGATATTGGAATTGCTGTTTCAACACCAAAAGGACTTGTCGTTCCAGTTGTGAGAGATGCAGATAAACTGAGCCTCGCAGGAATCGAAAGAGGAATTATGGATGTTGCTCTTAAAGCGAGAGATGGGAAACTTTCAATCGATGAAATGCAGGGAGGAACTTTTACGATTACGAATGGTGGGGTTTTCGGATCGATGCTATCGACTCCAATTATTAATACTCCTCAGTCGGCGATTCTTGGAATGCATAATATTGTCGAAAGACCCGTTGCAATTAACGGTGAAGTTAAGGTGAGACCTGTGATGTATGTGGCCCTTAGCTATGATCATCGAATTATTGATGGAAAGGAATCAGTAAGTTTCTTAAAAAGAATTAAAGAACTTATCGAAGACCCAAGCAGATTACTTTTAGACGTATAGGTTAGATATGAGCAGTTATGATGTTGTTGTTATTGGTTCTGGTCCGGGTGGCTATGTTGGAGCGATAAGGTGCGCTCAACTTGGTTTTAAAACGGCCTTGATTGAAAAATATTCTACGCTAGGTGGAACATGCCTTAACGTCGGTTGTATCCCCTCAAAAGCTTTACTTGATTCAAGTGAAAGATATTTTAACACGGTTCATACTCATGCAGATCATGGGATCAATGTTAAAGATGTGAAACTTGATTTTTCAACAATGATAAAAAGAGTTCAAGAGAAAGTTGTTAAACCGACAACTGATGGGGTTAATTTTCTCATGAAAAAAAACAAGATTGATGTCCTTCATGGTCATGGGTCTTTTGGTGATGCGAATACCGTTGAAGTTGATGATGGTAAGAAGAAAACACAAGTCACTGCTAAAAATATTATCATTGCGACCGGTTCGAAACCGAATAGTCTTCCCGGGGTAGAAATTGATAAGAAAAGAGTTATCAGTTCGACTGAGGCCCTTGTCCTCAAAGAGGTTCCAAAGCATCTTGTTGTTATTGGAGGCGGAGTTATTGGACTTGAGCTTGGTTCGGTCTATTGTCGACTAGGGTCTAAGGTCACAGTTGTGGAGTATATGGATCGTCTGGTTCCAACGATGGACAAGGATGCCATTAAAGAACTTCAAAAAGCTTTAAAAAAAGAAGGAATGAATTTTCATTTTCAATCGGCCGTCCAATCGGTTGAGACATTAGGGAAAGACGTTATTGTTAAAGCAAAAGATCTTAAAAAAGATGAAGAGTTTATTTTGAAAGGTGACTACTGCCTTGTTTCTGTTGGCAGAAAACCTTATACCGATAAGCTTGGACTGGATAAAGCGGGAGTTAAGGTCGATGAGCGAGGTCGCATTGAAACGAATGATCACCTTCAAACATCTCAATCTCATATCTATGCGATTGGTGATGTAGTAAAAGGGGCGATGCTTGCCCATAAGGCTGAAGAAGAAGGGGTTTATGTCGCTGAACTTCTTGCAGGACAAAAACCACATATCGATTATAACTTAATCCCTGGAGTTGTTTACACTCATCCTGAAGTGGCAGCTGTTGGAAAAACAGAAGATGAACTCAAAGAATCGGGTGTGTCTTATAAAAAAGGTGTTTTTTCTTATAAAGCCTCGGGACGGGCAAGGGCCAGTGCTGAAGTTTTTGGAATGATTAAAGTTCTTGCGGATGAAAAAACGGATGAAATCCTTGGGGTTCATATGTGTGGTGCTCGAACAGCAGATATGATTGCCGAGGCCGTTCTCGCCATGGAATATCGGGCCAGTGCTGAGGATGTTGCGAGGACATGTCATGCTCATCCAACATATACTGAAATCTTTAAAGAAGCTTGTTTGGCCGCTACTGATAATAGAGCATTGCACTCATAATGGTTGAGAGAAAAGAGTTAGTTCATTATTTAGATCAATACTTGAGCTCATCAGAGTTTCAAGATTATGGCCCGAACGGACTTCAAGTTCAGGGAAAAGATAAAATTAAAAAAATTGCTCTCAGTGTTTCGGCAACTCAAGAAAGTATAGAACAAGCAGTAGAGTGGGGAGCTGATGCCCTTCTTGTTCATCATGGTGTTTTTTGGAAACACCAAGGGGCAAGACCGGTTGTTGACCAGCAGTATGGGCGAATAGCCCCTTTGATAAAAAATGATATTAACCTTATTGGTTATCATCTTCCTCTTGATGCTCATTTAGAGTCAGGAAATGCGGCCCAACTCGCAAAACTTCTTAATGTTACGAACTTACAAGCTTTTGGTGAGTACCGAAGAATGCCGCTTGGGGTTCAAGGAATTTTACCAAGTCCCGTGAAGGTTTCTGATTTTGAGAAAGTCATCAGTGCGAAATTAGGTGGCCCTATTCGCGTCGCAACTCCCGATAGCAATTCAAAAATCCAATCAATTGGAATTATCACGGGCGGGGCCAATAATGAATGGTTTCAAGCCTATGAACTAGGCCTTGATGCTTATATCACCGGTGAGATTAGTGAATATAACTGGCATGATGCGATTGAGTCAGGGGTCCACTTCTTTGCTTGTGGTCACCATGCAACTGAACGCTATGGGGTTCAGGCACTAGGGGATCTTCTTCAACATAAATTTGAGTTGGAATACAAGTTCTTCGATTCTGAAAATCTCGCTTAATTCTATAATTTTTACAATATAGCCTTTTTAATCTGAAAAGAGTTCAAATGGTCTTGGAATTGATTGCGCACTGGGCCAATGTCGCCCAATTCAATTTTACAGGAGAAAACTATGAAAGGGATGATTTCTTTTATCTGTCTTTTAGGGATGCTTATCAGTTGCGGTAAAAGTACAGAGGACAAGGTTAAAGATGCTAACAAAAACATTGATGATATGAATTCAATTCAGTCATCATTAAGCTCTCAAGGTGTTTCTATTCAATCAGGTCGTTCTAATACAATTGATAGCTCAGAGAGTGTAGAGTGGCTTGAAGAAATTTCAAACCAGTTAAGAACTTATATTGGAAAAGGTGAGGCAGTGATGAGCACTAGTGAGGATGACGAAGTTTTCCACACGGACTCCTATAAATTAGAAAACTATGTTTCGAATGCTAGATCTTTGCTCTCTAAAACTCAAAGCCAGATTTCTTACGTTAAAAATCTAAAAATAAAAAGAGAACAGGAAGCAATTGAAAAGTTGGCTAAAGATGCCCAATTAGAAAAGGATAGAATTGCATATATCTCTAAGAATAAATCATTCAAAGAGATTAAAAAGGAATTTGAGACTTTTCACTTTAGCCTATCATCTTCGAGTAGTACTTTATTAGACAATATTAACGAATACGCTGCTAAAAATGGAATGGAAAAAACTTTGAAGGAGATGTCTGGTTTTCTGACAAGAGTGAAAGGTGTAAATCAAAAGTTTGATACAATTAGCTATACGGAGAAAGAAGAGATTGATCTTTTTGAAAGAACTCATACAACGTTAAAGCGTCCGATCGTAAAAGAAGATTATCTTTTAAAAGAACAGTTGAGTAATAAAGTCCTTCCGGTTGTTAAAAAACTTGAAGACAAATTAAAGAATGCAAGATCTGGTAACTCTGAAGATAAAGAAGAGATTTATTCACTTTATGAAAAGTTTGATAAAGCAACGATTGATTACCAAGTAGGACTCGAAAGTTATATTAAAAGTCATCGGTACACATCTTCTAGTAACCTTAAAAGCTTTGTTACATCAAATGAGAATAGGTTATTTATGATCAAGTCAATTAGAGAAGATATGAAGAAAAAAGTTTCAAATTTAGGGATTGACTTAAATAAGGAAGAAAACTTAGGTCAAGCGAGTGGAATGTAATTTAGAAAGAAATATGTAGTTGTTTAGGGGAGCCGGTAGGCTCCCTTTTTTTATTTCAAATAAGTGTAGCTATCGAGAGCGCTTTCGTAAAAATCAATCCAAGCAACTCCATCTCTTGGTTTGATTTTTCCTCTTCTGATTTGATCATCAATCACAGATTTAACTCTGTCGGCCATTGTTTCTGGATTGTACTGAAGAGTTGATAGAATTTTTCCTGTAGTGTTTCCATTGATTACTTCTTCAACATAAAACTTCCAAGGGTCTTCTTCATCAAAGTAGATATGAACCTCGTTGAGTCTTCCAAAGAGATTATGCATATCACCCATAATATCTTGATAAGCCCCTGTCATAAAAATTCCAACCGGATAGTTTTCATCTTTTTGGAGTTTATGAAGACGGACATATTCTCTTTTTCCATCTGTGCTTAAATATTTTTTAATTTTCCCATCAGAGTCACAGGTAATGTCGACGAGTGAAACACTTTTTGTCGGTTCTTCATCAAGCCGTGTTAAAGGAACAATGGGGAGTATTTGTTCTATCGCCCATGAGTCTGGAATAGACTGAAACACTGAGAGGTTAAAGATATATTGTGAAGTAATTTCTTTTTCAATTTTTTCAAAGAAATTACTGTAATCATCATAGTCAATATCCATCTCTTCAATCGACTCAAGCAAAGCTCGGTAGCAATTATCGACATCAGACCTTTCATGAAGAGAAAGTTTTCCTCTCTTATATGATTGGAGGACTTCCTGTTTTATCTGAATAGATCGGTAAAATGATTCTTGGAAATTACTTTCGGAAAGGTTCGTTAAAAGCTCAGAGAGTTCTTTTATATAAGGATTTGCGTTAGCATTTTTGATTTTCTTTTTTTCACCGTTAGCGGAAGCGCATTGAGTAGTACCAAAAACTTCAGTAACGATGCATGAATGATGGGCGGTAATAAATCGACCAGATTCTGAAATAATGTCTGGGTGATTAATTTCTTCTTCATCACAAATCGTTTTGATCGTTTGTAACAGATTTTCGATATAGTCACTGGCTCGATAATTTACTGAAGTATTAGACCCACCAATAATTCCTTCGTAATTAACTCCTAGACCACCACCAATATCGAGATATTTTAAATTCACGCCAGACTTTACAAGGTCAGAGTAAATTCGTGTAGCTTCTGTTGCTGCTTCTCTCATTGTACTTAAATTGGGAATTTGAGAACCAATATGAAAATGAAGAAGTCGAAAAGTATCGAGCATATCATTTTCTTCAAGGTAGTCTTGCGCCTTAAGAATTTCAGAAGGTGTAAAACCAAACTTTGCTCGAGGCCCAGTACTTTCTGACCAAGGACCAGCTCCTTGAGTTTCAAGACGAGCTCTAATTCCGATCATTGGTTTTATTTTAAGCTCTTTGGCCAGTTCAACAGTCTTTTTGAGTTCAGAAAATTTTTCAAGAACGATAATCATTTTTCGTCCCATCTTTCTTCCGAGTAGAGCGAGTTTTAAATATTCTTCGTCTTTATACCCGTTGAGAATACAAACTGATTCTTTTGGAAGAGGGAAGGAGAGAATTGCGAGAAGCTCAGCCTTTGAACCTGCTTCTAACCCCATAAAGTATTTTTCACCAGCGAGGGTGATCTCTTCAACGACTTCCCTCATTTGGTTAACTTTTATTGGGTACACTCCACGGTAATGACCTTTATAATCAATTTTTTCCATGGTCTGGATAAAATTTTTGAATAAGGATCTCACCCGGTGAATTAGGATGTCGTGAAATCGAATAACTGTTGGAAAGGCGATTTTTCGATCCTCAAGCTCCTCAAGGATGTCTTTAAATTTAATAGAACGTTCGTCTGCAAAAGGGTTAACAAGAAAATCGCCCTCTCTATTAATAGAGAAGTAATCTTCACCCCAATGGGGAACCATGTATTCTTTTGAAGAGTCTTCGGGTTTCCAGTTCATATGACCACTATATTTGTCATATTGGACACGAACTAGCAATTCTTAGTCAGCACTTTGTGGGAATGATTAAAAAGAAAATACCTGAGTAAAAACAGTGACTTGGGGCGAAAAAAGGGGAGAAGAAAAGAGCTAACCTATCGAAGAACTTGCCTTTTTGGTAAACTCTTGACTGAACAGGTCCACTTTCCGGCTACACTGTTGGACGTTTATCTATTGCTGCCCGTTAGTTGTTGATGAAGCTGGGAAATATCGAAAAGCTACGCTTTGATGGATGGATTTTATTTGTTAATCCTCATCGCCTACAAAACACTTTCTACACTTGGTAAAAAAGTAAGAAGTATGCTCTCGTCCGAGAGTGATGTTGTAGTGGATTAGGAAACGAATAAGAACTGTCTTAAAAGGCTACTTCTTCGCTATTTAGGATAAGCAATGAAGAGGAGTATTTTTTTTAGAGGGTTTTTCAGTGTCCTTCTTCTATCACTTGTTTCATGTGGTGGAACAGAATTCGGTGAGAAATTACCAAACATTGAAGGTGTATCAGACGGAGGTCCGGGAGATACAAGCGGTTATGTCCACACTCCAGGTGGGGATAATACAATTGTTGATTCCTTTACTTACGACAACAGCCAAACAACGGCTCCAGTCGACATTCTTTTCGTAGTCGATGACTCAGGTTCTATGGGTGACAACCAAGCTGCATTAGCATCTAACTTTAGTTCATTTATTAATGACTTTGTTACCTTAGGAACTGACTTCACTATGGCCATTACAACAACGGATACTGACGGTGCAAACGCAGGTGTTCCAGTTGCTGGCTCTATGGAAGCTTTGACTTACCAAAAGTATCTACAAAACAGCGGCCAGTTTATTTCTGACTTTGAAGATATGATCAAAGTTGGAACGAGTGGTTCAGGTCAAGAGCGTGGTCTTGAAGGTTCTAGAGCATTTTTTAATGCACATTCAGGATCTTTTTTAAGATCAAACGCTTACCTAGCAGTTATTTATGTATCTGATGAGGAAGATCAATCTCCCGATTCAGTTGCAACTTATGCAAACTATCTACACGGTTTAAAAAATGATCAGTCAAGAGTTCAAGTACACTCAATTGTACACTTAAGTGGCTCGAATGTTGGTGACCGTTACGTAGATGCTGCAAACACAGTTGGTGGGAGTTACGAAGATATTACTAACAACTTCGCTCAAACTCTTACGAACATTAGTACTAGCATTATCAACAACATCAAAAACTACATTCTGACTTCACAGCCAGACTTAGCAACGATGGCAATTTCAGTTGATGGAGCTTTACTTGATAGCAGCGAGTGGACTTATAATGCATCATTAAACTCTGTTGAATTCCCTAACGGGTTGCCAGCTGGTGCGGAAATTAAGGTCTACTACGAGGCACAGTAATCAGTAGGCGTTATAATAGGGGGAGAAGATTAATTCTTTAAAGGTGCGAAAAATGATGAAAAGAAAAACCCTCTCATTGAGCTACGGATTGGTTCTAAGTTTCTTCTTACTCATATCTCATAAAGCGGAGTCCTCTGAGGACTCCCTTTATGATTTTCTTTGGTTAGACCCAGATAAATCAGTCTATGTTCTTCAAAACAAAACCTACAAAAAAGCAGGAACGTTTTTTGGAGAAGTAAATGGAATGATGGTTGTTGGAGATGAGTTTGTTGATGGCTATGGTGGTGGTTTAAAAGTTGGTTACTATTTCTCTGAAGAATTTGGTATTTCAGCTTCTTATAACCAGTATGAAAATAGCTTTGGTGAAAACTGGGATAACGTAAAAAGAGTAAGTAACGTTGAACCTTTCGTTCGTCAATTTAATTCAGTGACGGCTTTAGAAGTTCTTTGGACCCCTTTTTACGGTAAGGTAAATACTTTTAACAAAATCTATTATTTTGATTGGGGCTTTGGTGTTGGGCTTGCTCAAATTGATGCTGAATCGAATATTGATAGTGTTTTTGTTGCAAATCAACCAACAACCTTTGCCAGCGAAAGCTTAACAGGGATTGTATATAAGACAGATTTTAAGATTCATATTAATACTGACTTCTACATCAATTTAGAGTTACGGAATATCTCTTATAGTGGTCAGAATAATCCAAACGATAAATCTGCGAAGGAGTTGCAGACTCATACCGACTTTCTTTTCGGTGTGGGGATGAAGTTTTAAGGGAGGCAATCTGTGAAAAAGCTGTTATTGATTGTCTTTCTATTGAGCTCTATTGAAATGGGATTCGCTGCTAAGAAGAAGAGAAAAGTGCGGCGGAGAGTTTCGAAACAAAGCCGAATTTTAAGAGCGGTTCAGCGAAACGTGAAAGATCAAAACTGGAACGTTGCCTTGTACTATTTCTTTGCTTACTTAAAGAAAAAGAAAACAATGACTGATAAAGATAATAAGCTCGCAGAGCAAATCTTAGGGAAGACGGGAACACTTCCGCTCTATCTTTATAATGCAGATTTCTTAAACAAAGTTGATGTTCCTTCTGTAAATATTCATCAAGCCCATTTTAATTTTAAGGCAAAGAAATATCCTGAGGCTTTTAAGTTTGCGAGTAAAGTACCAAAAGATAGTAGCTACTATCCAGAAGCTAGATTTGTAATGGGAAGTTCTCAAGAACTTCAAGGTCAGAAAAATTTCGAAGACTATATGAAGCAATGTATTAAGGCTTCGAACAAAATTTCAAAGAAAATTTATGAAGATAAATACAAAAGATATTTTGTTCTTGTAAAAGAATACTGTATTGCAGGTCTTGCTAGAAGCAGTTTTAGAGATGGAAAATATAAAAAATCAAACCATTATTATAACTGGATTCCAAAGACCTCATACTCTTGGCCATATATCTTAATGGAAAAGGCATGGAATCATTATCACCAGGGAGATTATAACCGTACTCTTGGGATATCGATGACCTACCAATCACCGTTATTGGAATCTTACTTTTTCCCTGAGATTGAGGTTTTAAAGGCCTTGAGTTATTTCAATCTTTGTCTTTATAGAGATGCTGCTTTCCTCATTGATAAATTTTTTAAGGTCTATAAAGAAAGATCTAAAAATCTTACCAAAGTTATTAAATCAGCAGTAAGTGATAAGTTCTACTTTGAACTTGTTTACAATAAAAAAGAAAAAATTAAGCAACACCCTTATATTTTAAGCCTAAGGAATCAGTTGCGTAAGAAGTTAAGAATCAATCTTCACCTTCTTTCTTATCAGAAGGCAAGAGACGAATATGATCGTCTTTCTAAAAACAAAAAACGTAAGAATGATATGAAATTCTTAAGATTCACGCTCGATAGGATGGAGCGAATCATTAATAAGAACGTAAAGGAATATTTTTATTTCTTTATCAATCAGATCAACTTTTTCAGCTATGAGATGTTTAACATTAAGTTAGAGATTATCTCTAGAAGAAAAGATTTAGTGTACGACAACAAAAAGCTAGTCTCTACTCGAGCTAGGGGAAGTTACGATAACGTCAACAGGGAGTCAGACGAGTTCTTTTACACATTCAATGGAGCTTTTTGGGCAGATGAATTAGGTGACTATTCATTTGGTCTAAAATCCAATTGTAAGGCCGTCCAAAAAGGGAGTAAGTAATGAGAATTATTACAGTTTTGTTAACTCTAATGTTTCTATCAAATTACTCCGTTAAGGCTAAAGAGAAAGTGGTCTATAAGTACAAGAAGCGGCAACGGGTCGACCTTGGAGATCTTGAGATTAAAGGAAAGATCTTAGCACCCGGTGATATCACCGTCTCTGAAAGAGAGAGGAAACGCTTCAGAAGGGACTTATATGATCGTCGTGATTTTGACGAAATCATAAGACTGAATGTCTTAAATATGAGGTAACTTTACCTAACCTGCGAGGAGAGAAATTATGGATCCTGTAACAACAACAGAAACTGCTGCTGCAGCAACTGATGCAGCAACTACTGCGGCTCAAGAAATGAGTACACTTGAGTTTCTTGCCAAGTTTATGGACGATGGTGGGATATTCATGTGGATTATTCTTGCTGTTTGGATCTTTGCTATCATCATAGCATTCGAAAGATTCAAAACATTAGTTAAGTATGACACTGATGCCCCTTCATTTATGCAACAAATTAGAAAATTTGTTCTTGATAATGAAGTTCATCATGCAATCAATCTTTGTTCACAATCACCAACATTGTTGGCCCGTGTTTTAAAAGATGGACTAAAAAGAGCGAATCAAAGTCGTCAACAGATCCAGGATGTTGTTGAAGCAGCGATGATTGAAGCAAATGCTCTTGCTGAAAAAAGAATTGGTTATCTTGCTCTCGTAGCAAATATTTCGACTCTAATGGGTCTCCTTGGAACGATTTATGGTCTTATCCAATCATTTGCGGCGGTTGCGTCAGCTGATCCTAGTGAAAAAGCGACACTTCTTGCGCAAGGTATTGCGAAAGCCATGAACACGACAGCTTTTGGTCTGATCTCTGCGATCTCACTTCTTGTTGTTCACACTTACCTTTCTAATAGAGCGGTTAAGATTGTGACTGACATTGATGAGCAAGCGATGAGATTGATCGACGTTCTTGGTACGAAGAAGAACGACGAGTACAACGCTGAAGAAGTAGCTTAACAAGTTATTAGCAAAACTTCCTGCGCTTAAGCTTTATTAGGAGAACATCCCATGAGAAAAACAAAACTCAATAAACCACCAAAGTTAAACGTAATTCCCGTTTTGGATGCCGTTTTTATCTTTGTCTTTTTCCTACTGATGTCAGCTCAGTTCGTGGATCTCTTTGAGCTCCACGTAAAAAAGCCTCTGATTGAAGAGACTTCTAGTGCTGAAGCAGCTGACGGGAAGAGTAAGAGTTTCAAAGTTCAAGTTACAGACGATAAAATTGTCCTAACTGAAGGGATGAATGAAAGAACAATCGCAACTTATGATTGGTCAGATGGAGCATTGAAAAAATTAGGTGAGCGTCTTCTCGCATTAAAGATCCAGAACCCTAAAGAAAACTCAATAGTGATTCGCCCAAAGTCTGACGTTAAGTACAAAAAAATTGTTCAAGTCATCGATATAGCTCAAAAGCATTATAAGGCGAAGCCAATTAACGGAAAGCTATTCACTGCAGTGGCTTTCGAACCAATGGATTAAAAGATGAGAAAAAAGGCAAAATACAACATGTCGTTTTATCAAAAGAAGTATAAATGCGACGCAATGATTAAAGAAGTTGAAGAAGTTGATATTACTTCACTTCTCGATATTCTTGTTATCCTGCTCGTTTTCCTTTTGAAAAGTTATAACGCCAGTAGTTTGAGAGTTGATTTAGTTAATGACCTTTCTCTTGCGAACAGTGAGGCAAGAGATCTCGGACAGTTTGCTCCGGTTGTTCAAGTCACTGGGAACTATGACTTTTATGTTGATAACAAAATGATTTCAAATGTGAATAATGGGAATTTCCAAACGATTTTTAGCAATAAACTTGCTGAGATTCGTAAGAAAGAAATAGAAAAATTTGGAGAGAAGAAGCATAAGGAACTGAAGTTTAACAATATTAATATTGTTCTCGATCAGGATCTTCCTTATTCGACACTAGATCGAATAATGAACGTTGCTTCAACCCATGAATATGAGAACTTTAAGTTCATCGTAAAAGGGAACTACAACTAGGTAAATATGAAGTTATTACTCTTTTTAATTACATTCATCCTTGCTAATCCTTCTTTCGCTGAAGAGGCAAAAAAGAAGGAACTAAAGAGAGAAAAGAAGCTTTTACGTCTGGTAGAGGCTGAGATTCGATCAATTACAAAGGTGAAGAGTAAAAAAGATAAGCTAGCGTATCGTTTGTTTGAGCTTTATTCAGAGAGAGTTAAACTTCATAGAAAACTAGAAGAAGAGAAAGTTGTTAAGGGTAAGGTTCCGAAGAGTAAGGCTTATATTGCATCAACAAGGTATTATCAGGAAGCTCAGCTTTTTGGTAAAGCATTTTTGAAGCAGTATCCAAGAAGCGGATATTTGGCTAATACTTATATGACTTTGGCAACAAACCTTCTTGAGATAGAAAACAGTCCTAAAAGAGATCAAAAAGAATTAGTGTTCTACCTTTCGAAGGCGGTTCAATCAGCGAGAGCCAGTTCTGTCAAGCATACAGCAAGGACTAAACTTGCGGAACTTTACTATATTCTTGAAGATTTCAAAAGTGCGATTAAATACTATGAAGTTGTTACGAGAGTTTCAAATGACCCTTGGTTTACAAAAAACCTTTTAAACCTTTCTTGGTGTTATTTCCAAGAGAAGCGTTACCAAGATGCGATTGATCGATCAATGTTGGCCTATAAAAAATCAACTCAAAGAGGTTACACGGACGTTCGTGATCAGGTTTCTGATGCCATGAACTATTTCTATACGTTTAATCGACAGCCTGAAAGAGCAATCGAGTTTCATGTCAGGTATACAAAAAAAGATCTTGATCAAAAATTCATTCAATTACTAAACCTTTCTCTGAATCATATCAGCTCAACAGTTGCTTTAAGAGCTGAGGTGAAAGCAAGAAGATACTGTACTATTAAAAAAGATTTTGGGTGCTTATACCTAATGTCACAGTTTAAGTTGAATATTTATAAAGACGCTAAAGACTACGAAAATCATTACCGCTCGGTTGTTTCTCTTGTGAAAGAGTACAAAATGCTCAATAAAACGCAGATAAAGAACTATAGCGATGTAACAAATGAGGCCATCAATAATATTGCTGAGTTATCAAGTTATATTCAAAGTCTTGCTTATAAAGATCACTATATCCTGAATGGTGGTAGAGAAGCGACTTATGGTCGATTAATTAACAATTACAATCAACTTAAAGTTTTAAATAAATCTTTTACCTATGAATATGCTTTTTTACAAGGGGAGCTTTCATATAAAGAGAAAAGGTATAATTATTCTGCGAAATTCTATATCGAGTCACTCGATGCGACTCCTAAAGATATAAAAGAGAAGTTTTATCCTAAGCTATTTAAGTCAATGTTCTCTCTGGCAAATGAGAAGAGCTATGATAACAAAAACTACTTTGAAAAAGCTTATATGAGCTATATCAAGTGGAAACCGAAAGATCCTGAAACATCTAAACAATATGATCGACTATTCAAATTCTATCTGACTGAAAAAGACATGAAAAAAGTAGTAATGTTGGTTGATTATTATCATAAAAATATCCCGTCAAAGCTTAAAGACCAAAAGGATATGATTAGAACGGTTCTTAACCACTATATCAAAATCAAAGACACTAATGCCCTTGCGACATGGGTTAAGAAGCTTCAGGGTGGTTACCTCAAGTTTACAAAAGGGTTCATTGAGAAAAATATTACTATCCTTGCTCAATTACTTTTCCAAAGAACGAAGAGATTTGAAGAACTTGGAAAAACTAAACTTGCGATTAAGGAATACGAGAAGATTTATAGTAATGAGATCTATCCGTTGCGAATTAAAAATGATAGTGCGTTTAACGTAAGTGTTATTTATTTGAAGTACGGAATGGTTCAAAAATCTTATGATTGGATGGAAAAAGTGCTTAAAAAACATGATCCAAAGAACCTCATTCCGAAGATCGATGTTATTTTAACAACTGCTCAACAGTATTATCTTCTTCAATCTCCAGAAAGGTCTCATGACCTCTATAAATTTGTAACAGAGAACTATTGTGATAAGTCTAAGACATACCCGCAGCATTATACTCAGATTCAAGAGTTGAACTTAGCCTTAAGGCATTATCAAACGTTTAACCTTACTCACAAACGTTCAGCAATCTGTAAGGTTGATGACAAGCTCGTAACGATCTCAAAAGGTAGTTATGTCGATTTAATCGTTCAGGAAGGGAATATCGCTGTACTTAACAAATATATTAAGAATAAGCCTGCTTTCAAAGAGTACCAATCATTGGTTTTTACTGACTTACTTAACCGTTTTTGGCAAGAAAACTTTGAACATGGAAACCTCGTAGGGAATAAGAACTTTGAGAATCTTCAGTCATACGCAAACGGTAATAAGTATTTAAGCTCACAAAATTGGGCTGATATGAGGTTACTGACAACATTTGTGAATTATTATCAAACTGCAATGGGAACAGATACTCGTATCCCTGATATGAAGCAGTTTGATGTAGAGAAGTTTAATAATGCTTTTAATAATAGTCTCTCTAAACTGACTTTATTAAAAGAAAATGGTATGGCATTGGCGAATAATGCAGGGGATCCGAACGTCTATTCAGCGACTTTAGCAACAATTTATCATAAGTTTGCTCAGTTCCAGGATGTGATTCTTAGTTATCCAGTGAGATCAAAAGATAAGCTTCTTATTAAAGAAGTTAAGAAAAACTTTTCGATGATTACAGGAATGCTTTCTCAGCAAATGCAGCAGATTAAAACATCTTATAGCCAATCAGATAAAAACAACGTGGTTAAGAACCAGTTCGCGAAATATTTCAATTATGACAAAGAGATGGGGAAAGTTTCTTTGTATGGAAATAAAGAGGTTAACTTACTCAACGTTAGTAAAGGTTTATAATGAGATTATTTGGACTATTGCTTTTATTATCTTTTGTTTTTTCTTGTGCAAATACAGAAAAACGAACGGTTGTACTTAAGAAAGAAGCAGAAAAAGATATTTTTGAGAAAGAGACTCTTTTAAGAAAAGATTCCGACGTAATCGCTAAGAAGTTTAAATCAGCCTCGTCATATTGCTATAGAGGTAAGATTGATAAAGGCCTTAAGATTTTAAAGCGAAACTTTAAGAAATACGGAAAAACATCTTCTTACTGGAATAGTATTGGTAACTGTTACCTCTTACAAACAGACTATAAAAAGGCGCGATTCTATTACAGAATTGGACTTTCTTATAACCAGAATGATTATGAGATACTCAATAATATCGCTTATATCCATATTAAGAAGGATCAGCATTATAAAGCTTATGAAATTCTAAAAAGAATTACACCGAAATCTGACCTGAGAGTAGCGAAGTATAATCTTGCATCTCTTCATTTTTATTTCAGTAAATATCACAAGTCGATTCAAGAGTTAATGAGTTTATACCAACTGAATGAAAATGATCCTGATCTAAATCTCTTGCTAGCTAAGAATTATGTCTATTTAGGCGATTACACTAAAGCACAAGCACATTTTAATAAATTGCCTGAGAGATTTTTAAAAGAAAATGAAGTTTCAAATTTTAAAAGTTATACGCTTGTTAAACTCGGACGCTTTGAAGAAGCGAAAGATGTTCTCAAGCAACAAAGAAAACCTAGTACACGCGATTACGCACTTTTTAAGAATAACCTATCTTCTCTGATTAATAAAAAGATTATTGAGAAGGCAGCAAGTGGGGCTCAGTAATGGCTTTACTCAAGAAGAAAAATTTTGATACGTTTTGCCTGAAGAACATTTCAGGAGGAGACACGACTCCAATTGAGATCACTCAGACTCAAATTCTGATTGGTAGCTCAGAGAAGGCGGATCTCTACCTTAATGATTCAACGGTTAATCATTACCATGCAGTTATCACCTATGTGAATGAAGTGATGTTCCTTACTGATCTTTATTCGACTAACGGTACGCTTGTTAATGGGAAAACGGTTCGTAATACTCAGTTATATGTTGGGGACATCATCGAGCTTGGAAATACTAAGCTTGAGTTTGGGGAAACTATTTCTGAGAACGAGATTGTTGATACGAATAAAAGGCTCAAAGTTGTACGTTCTGTTCTTGATGAAGTTTCAATGCCTCCAGTTCCTGGGGTTCCGGGAAGTAAAAAGAAAACTCCTGTTACAGAAGAGCGAAATCCAAACCTTTCTTATGTTGATGGAGAGTATTGTGATATTAAGTTTGACGAAACTAAGCACAAAAACGTTAACAAAATCGTTCTTGATAACAAAATTCTCTATCCCAAAGCTTATATTGAAGAAGAGGATAGAGAGTATTACCCGCTTCTAAAAGAAGATGAGGAATTTACAAGCCAAAGAAGTATTGAAGTAGTTTTTGTAACTCGTGGGAATATTATGAGTTACGATATTATTCCTGAAGATAAATGGAAAAAAGCCAATGATTATCTTTCTAATGAACTCTATTCTTATATTGAGTTTGGCGGGAAGAAAGATAAGCTGATTCAATTTAAAGATGGAAAGGTGACAATCACAACGCCTCAAGGATTTGTGAATGTAGGGAAAGAGTCTGCTGAAATTGTTCTTACAAATGATGATGAAATTATCTTTGAAAAAGGTGTTCACCAAATTTTTATTCGATTTGGGAAAACAGTTAGTAAAACACAGCATGTACCATGGTTATGGAGAGATAAAGGTGAGGCTAAACGTGTTGCCCAGAAATTCCTTGTTTTCTTTCTCCCATTCCTTCTTCTTACCCTTGTAAGTGTTGAGGATATTAAAGAAGAGAAGAAGAATGTTGTTGTTATCTATAAAAAGAAAATGAAGAAAGAAAATAAACAATCTCTTGCTTCTGATAGTAAGAAGAGCGATTCTCCGAAAAAAGAAGAGGCTAAAAAGATTGCGAAAGATGTCTCTGATATTTCCAACAAGAAAAAAGTTGAGAAAAAGGTCGAGAAAAAAGTGGCTAAAAAGCCAAATAAAACAAAGAACAAAAAAGTTGCTAAGAGCAAGACTAAAGCGAGTAAACCGACTAAAGTTGCAGCTAAGCCAAGGCCACAGCTTAAACTTGCTGCGAACTTTAGTAAAATGCTAGGGAGTTCACAGGTTAAGTCTAAAAGCTTTGCTGAGAGTTCTTCATCTAGCTCGTCAGCTGCTTCAAGTATGGCACTTGCAGCGGGATCTACACTTAAGACCGTTGGAGGTGGTAGATCAGTCAATGGGCTCGGTACTTCATCAAAATATGGTAACGGTAAGGGGTATAAATCGAATGGGCTTGGTAAGTCTGGATTCGACTCTAACTTTACTTCAACAAAAACGGTTGTTCTTGGGTCTATTGATCCAGATATCTTGAGAAGACTTTTGAGAGAGCATATTCCACAATTTAGATATTGCTACCAAGAGGAACTTGGGAGAAATAAAAATCTAAAAGGTATTCTCGATCTTGATTTTACAATCAATAAGAACGGAAAGATTTCTGCAGCGGATGTCGTGGCCAAAAATGGTAAATTCTCATCAGCAGGTGTTGGTTGTATTAAGAGTGTTCTTAAGCGTATCCCATTCCCGAAGCCAAAGGGTGGGGGATATGTTGAGGTTAGACAGCCACTCAATTTCTCTTCAGACAAGACGAAAGTTTAATCTGACTTAACAATCTATTAAATTTAAGTATCATAGGACCCATGAGCAATCATGGGTCTTTTTTTGATGTGGACTTTGTCCGAGAACTTCAAGCATTCGATAACGAGAAGCTTATTCTTGAACATCTTAAAAAGCGTATTGATGAGCTTCTTTTTTCTAAACCCAATGAACTTATGCAGCACCTCTATAGACTTGATGTCCCAGAACATAAAATTGAAGAATTCCAGGCAACTTCAAATACCATGGTTCTCTCAAAAGCTATCTGGGACCGACAAAAACTTAAACTAAAAAACTGGACGGAGAAAATAAAATGAAATACTGGTTGATGAAGAGTGAACCCGATGTTTTTTCAATTGATGACTTAAAAAAGAATAAAACTTCACCTTGGGAAGGAGTTCGCAATTATCAAGCCAGAAACTTTATGCGTGATGATATGAAAAAAGGGGACATCGTTCTTTTCTATCATTCAAATGCTAAAGAAATTGGCGTCGCTGGACTTGCTACGGTTTCTAAAGAATCACATCCTGATCACTTTGCATGGGATAAGAAATCAAAGTATTATGACCCTAAATCTCCTAAAGAGAACCCGCGTTGGTTTATGGTAGAAGTGAAATTTAAAGAAAAATTTCCAAGAATGGTAACTTTAGGTGAAATTAAAGAAGAAAAATCTCTAAAAGACATGCGCCTTATTCAAAAAGGAAACCGGCTTTCGATTATGCCTGTGACAAAAAGCGAATATGAGAAAATCGTAAAAATGTCAGAGAAGTAGGCTTATCTAAAAGAGCCTAACGATCCAAATCTTAGTTGAAATCCAATTCCAATAGAGTAGGCATCGATATCAAAAGAAGCTCGATCAGCTTTACCATTGGTAGCAGTAGCCGTTCCTACAGTTCTATTCAGTTCATATTGATCCATATTAGCTACGAATTTTTCAACAAAAAGATGAAGGCCTTCAGCGAGTTGAAAATCGAGTCCCGCTTTATAACCAGAACCATGATATTTGTATTTTCCAGAGTCAGCTCCTGAAGTAATGTCTTGA
>JAUHYH010000033.1 GCA_030426585.1 Bacteriovoracia bacterium | reverse complement strand
AATAATGAGTAAAACTTTGGCCTTAAATTCTGAAAAATTAGATATTTTTTTCTCTTAAATTTTTATCCACAAAGATTTTCAAAATTAAAAAGAAAACTCATAAAAACAGAGATTTCTATTGGGGATATCCGAAATGCCTATTTAAAATTTTAAAAAGTTATACAGCTCTAATGGAAAACAACACTTTTAAGCTCTTGATATTACGAAAGTTTTAAAGTTATTAACATTATCCTAGGTAATATATATTTCTTTTATATATATACATTAATAAAGAAATAAATTTAGAGATTCTTAATTGTTGAATTGTCGTTAGAAATTAATAGAATGGCTTATATTTGAAATCAACGGTTAACAATGAACTTACAAGTAGAATCAGGAAAATTAAAAGAAAGTATCAATAAGATACTAACGGTTATTGATAAAAGATCATCAAGACCTATTCTTTCGAATTGCCTTTTAAACCTAGAAGAAAGCAAGCTTGAAATTTTAGCAACTGATTTAGATGTTTCAGCCAGAGTTCGATTGGATGTTTCCACATCAGATAATGGAAAATTCTGTATAAACTCAAAAAATTTCTCTGATATTTTAAGAGAACTCCCAAGTTCTAATTTAACTTTGTCTCTTTCAAATAATAATCTCATGAATCTTGATTGTAATGATATTAACTATTCTTTACTGATTACATCGCCAGAAGAATATCCAGAGATATCATTTACAGGTTTAGAAAATGCTATTGAGTTTGAAATCAAAGCATCTAGTTTATTGAATATTATTCAGAAAACTTCTTATGCAATGTCGACAGATGAAACAAGACTTTTTTTAAATGGTATTTTCTTTCAAAAATATGAAGGGAAATTAAGAGCTGTCGCCATTGATGGGCACAGACTCGCAATGATCGATATTCCCATTGATGTACCTGATGCAGAATTCTTAGCTAGTGGAATTATAGTTCCTAGAAAAGGAATTCAAGAACTTAAAAAAATTGCAGAGTCTACAGATGGAATTGTTAAGTTAACAATTAATGATTCATTTTTAATAGCAAGTACTGGTGAAGACTATAATGTTTCTATCCGTTTAATTTCTAGAGAGTATCCTAAATATCAATCTGTTATTCCTGCTAAATCAAATTTTCAAGCTCAAGTGAATAAAGATGCGCTTACGGATGCAGTTAAGAGAATTAAGATACTTTCCAATGAAACCACAAATGGTATTAAATTCTCTTTTAGACCAAACTTACTAGAACTAAGTGCCAATAATGATAATCTCGGTCAAGCAAATGAAAAAATTGAAATTGCTTTTGACGGCGATGATATCGATGTCAGTATTAATGCTCGTTATATTTTAGAGACTTTAAATTCTTTAGAAGATGAATCAGTAACTTTAGAAATTAATAACTCTCTAAGTCCAGTAGTTATCAAGAGCAATATTGATAAAGAGTTCCTCGGTATTATCATGCCATTAAGGCTTTAATACCTATCCATGAAACAGATTTTTTTAGAAAAGCTTTATTTCAAGAACTTTAGAAATCTGGATGAGAACACTCTTAATTTCTCACCTAGAATTAATTGTATTTTTGGAAAAAATGGAAATGGTAAAACAAATATTTTGGAAGCCATTTATTATCTCATTTATAGAAAATCATTTCGTAAAAAATCCTATTATTCACAATTACTTAATTACAATGGGGAAAACCCAGAGTTTATAATTAAAACTCTTTTCGCAAATGATGAAAATAAACTGCAATACTCATTAAAAGTTGATGAAAAAGAAACTCAGTTTTATCTGAACAGTAAAAGAGAAAAAAAGAAAGCTGATATTCATGCCATCATCATTAATCCTTTTGATAGTTTTTTGTTCTTTAATCGTACTTCTGAAAGAAGAGATTGGATCAATCACGCCCTTAGTGAAGTCGATGATGAGTACAAGAAAGTTTTAAGAGATTTTAACAAGGCCCTTAAAATGAGAAATGCTTTGCTTGCAAAGTTTTACGGGCCAGAAGATATCTTTGAAAAACAAGCTAGAGTTCTCGATCAGCAGTTGGCGAAATCTAGCGTCCTGATTATAAAAAAGCGGAAAGAATTTTTAGATGCGCTAAGACCTAAAATTGAAGAAAACTTTATTCAAATTTTCAACACCCCGCACCGTATTCAAATTCGTTATGTTTCTGAGATTGAAAACATGAGCGAAGATGAAGTTTTTCATTTCTATAATGACTCAGTTGCTAATGATAGATTGCAAAAATCAACCAGAAGAGGATTACACCTCGATGATTATGAAATTTCTATCGATAATCAACCGGCCGGTGAGTTCGGATCAGTAGGCCAACAAAAAGTGAGTTATTTGAGTCTTCTTTTTGCATACGTAGGGTACCTTGAAGAGAGGGCTGGAACTCTACCAATCATGCTAATAGACGATATTTCGGGGGAATTAGATAGCGTATGCTGGAAAAATTTATTAGAATACCTCGAAACCAAAAAGCTGCAGGTTTTTATCACGACGGCAAACGATGCTTTTCGTGAAGAACTTTCTCAAATTGAAGGCGGCAACCGTTTATTAGTAGAGAACGGAGAAATCAGGGAGCTCAATTAATGAGTCAAGAAGAAGTATCAAGTGGCGGAATCTCAAAAGTAAAAAACGAATATACGGCAGATAAAATCAAGATCTTAGAAGGTCTAGAGGCTGTTCGTAAAAGACCTGGTATGTATATCGGGGACACCGGTGTAAGAGGTCTTCATCATTGTGTTTATGAAATCGTTGATAACGCTGTTGATGAGGCTTTGGCAGGTTATTGTTCACAAATAGATGTTGTCGTTCATTTAGATAATTCAGTTTCAGTTTATGATGACGGGCGAGGAATTCCAGTTGGGATTCATCCAGTGGAAAAAGTTTCTGCTGCTGAGCTTGTTTATACAAAGCTTCACGCTGGTGGAAAATTCAATGAAGACGATGGTGCTTATAAAGTTTCTGGGGGTCTTCATGGAGTTGGTGCTGCAGTTGTTAATGCACTTTCAACTTGGGTAAAACTTGTTATTAAAAAAGATGGAAAAGTTCATGAAGTAACTTTTGAAAAAGGAAAATCAAAAGAACCTCTTAAAATTGTTGGTGAATGTGATCCCAATGAAAATGGAACAGCTGTAACTTTTAAACCTGATCCAGAAATTTTTGAAGTTCATGAATTTAATTACGATACTCTTGCGAATCGCTTTAGGGAAATGGCCTTTCTTAATAAAGGCTTGAAGATTAAAATTACAGATGAAAGAGAAGAAGACAAAACCGATACTTTTCATTATGAAGGTGGAATTTCAGAATTTGTTCTTTATTTAAATAGATCAAAAAATGCTGTCCATAAAAATCCAATTTACTTTATTCAGAGCAAAGAAGATTACGAAGTTGAAATTGCTATGCAATGGACTGATGGTTATTCTGAAACATTAACTTCTTATGCAAACAATATCTCAACACCAGAAGGTGGAACTCACGTAGCGGGTTTTAAAACGGCTTTAACAAGAGTTCTTAACAGTTATGCGAAATCGTCGAATCTTCTAAAGGGCAAACTTAGTTTAACTGGTGATGATATGAGGGAAGGGATGACAGCTGTTATCTCTGTTAAGCTCTCAAATCCGCAGTTCGAAGGTCAGACAAAATCAAAGCTTGGAAGTTCAGAAGTAGAAGGAATAGTTAACTCACTTATTGGTGAGCAGCTCAAAGGTTATCTAGAAGAAAATCCCAGTGTCGGAAAGATGATCGTTAGAAAATCTATCGATGCAGCAGCAGCGAGAGAAGCCGCCAGAAAAGCTAGGGAACTCACCAGAAGAAAAACAGCATTAGATATTTCGGGTCTTCCTGGAAAAATGGCTGACTGCCAAGAAAAAAATCCTGAGTTATGTGAAATCTATATTGTTGAGGGTGACTCAGCGGGTGGTTCAGCGAAACAAGGTAGAGATAGAAAATATCAAGCAGTACTTCCACTTAAGGGTAAAATTCTAAACGTTGAAAAAGCTCGGTACGATAAAGTTTTAAAAAATGATGAAATCAAAATGCTTATTCAAGCAATGGGAACAGGGATTGGAAAAGATCACTTTGATCTTTCAAAGCTTCGTTACCATAAAATTGTTATCATGACCGATGCCGATGTTGATGGTTCACACATTCGAACTCTTTTATTAACTCTTTATTATAGACAATTCCCTGAGTTGATTGAAAAAGGGCACCTTTATATAGCCCAACCACCTCTTTATAAATATAAAAAAGGAAGGATGGAAAAGTATCTCAAGGATGAAAGAGAGCTAGAAGCCTATCTTTTAAATTCCAGTCTGGACGATACTACTGTTACAGTTGATGGATCGGTTTTAGACAACGAAGAAATCAAGAGAGTTGTTAAAAAGTATTCCTATTATAGCAGCACAATTAAATATTATGACCGTCATTATGATGGAATTCTTTTGAGATCTCTCATTGAAAAAGATGATTTTGGCAGTGAGCTTCTTGAAGATAAGTCGAAAGTAGAATCATTTATTGAAAGGCTTTCTAAAGAAATTAAAGATAAAGAACAGCCAGAAGTAAAAGAATACAAATTTAAGATAGAAGAAGATAAAGAGTTTTCTGGGCATAAAATAATAGTTTCAGTCGAATCAAGTTTAAGAAAAAAGACCTTCAATGTTACAAAGAAATTTTTAGAGTCGGGTGAATATTTAGATCTCATTAATCACTATGAAGGGATCAAAAAATATATAAAATCTAATTTCAAAATTTCAAAAAGTGACAAAAAAGAAGTTGAAGAAATTTTTACAAATCTTGATGATTTTACAACGTATGTAATTGAAAGTGGAAAAAGTGGTGCTTATATTCAGCGATATAAGGGTCTTGGAGAAATGAATCCTGAACAACTTTGGGAAACAACAATGAACCCTGAAAACAGAACACTTCTTCAGGTTAAGATTGAAGATACGTTAGAAGCAGATCAGCTATTTTCTATTTTAATGGGTGATCAAGTCGAACCACGAAGAGAGTTCGTTGAACAAAATGCACTTTCTGTTCGAAACCTAGATGTTTAATTTTTAAGGAATTGATATATGTCTGATGAAACAACAACTGATGGTCACGATCCCAAGAAAGGTGTTTCTACCTTAGCGATTCGTGATGAAATGAAGAACTGTTACCTTGATTACGCAATGTCTGTAATCATTGGTCGTGCCCTTCCTGATGTTCGTGATGGACTAAAGCCAGTTCACAGAAGAATTCTCTATGCTATGCATATGCTCAATAACTACCACAATCGACCATTTTTGAAGTCTGCAAGGGTTGTTGGGGATGTTATTGGTAAGTATCACCCACACGGTGACAGTGCTGTTTATAATTCGATTGTTCGTCTTGCTCAAGATTTTTCAATGCGATACCAGATTGTTGATGGACAAGGAAACTTTGGGTCTATCGACGGAGATAACGCTGCGGCCATGAGGTATACGGAAATTCGTATGCAAAAAATGGCTGAAGAACTCTTGAAAGACATCGATAAAGATACAATTGACTGGGCCCCTAACTATGATGATTCATTAAAAGAACCAGTCGTTCTTCCAACTAAAGTTCCTAATCTTCTAATTAATGGTTCAACAGGAATTGCAGTAGGTATGGCTACGAATATTCCACCGCATAACCTCACAGAGATTATGCATGGGCTTGTTGCCGTTATTGATAATCCAGAAGTTACCGTAAGTGAATTAATGGAAATTATTCCAGGGCCGGATTTTCCAACCGGCGGTGCGATTCACGGAACGAATGGAATAAAACAAGCTTTTCATACAGGTAAAGGTGTTATTCAAATTCGGGCAAAAGCCGAAATCGAAGTTTACGGAAAACAAGAAAGAGAAAGAATTATTGTTAATGAAATTCCTTATCAGGTTAACAAATCAAGATTAATCGAAAAAATTGCTTACCTTGTTAATAACAAAGAGATTCAGGGAATTTCTGATATTAGAGATGAGTCAAACAGGCTTGGAATTAGAATTGTTATTGAAATTAAAAAAGGTCAGCCTGCTTCTGTTGTTTTAAACAGGCTTTATAAGCAAACTCAAATGCAAGTTTCATTTGGGATTATTTTCTTATCAATTCATAACGGACAACCCAAGGTTATGGATCTTAAAACACAACTTCAGTGTTTTGTTGATCACAGAAAAGAAGTTGTCGTTAGAAGAACTCGTTATGAGTTAAAGAAAGCAAAAGAGAAAGCTCATATTTTAGAAGGTTTAAAGATAGCTGTTGAAAATATTGATGCTATCGTTGAGATGATTAAAAAGTCGGCTGGACCAGATGAAGCTCGTACAAAATTAATTGAAAAATATTCTCTTTCAAAGATTCAAGCCCAAGCAATCTTGGATATGCGTCTTCAAAGACTCACTGGTCTAGAAAGAGATAAAATTATTGATGATTATAAAAAGATCATGGCAGAGATCGAAAGACTTGAAAGTATCTTGGCTGATGAAAATAAAGTTAGAGATATCATTAAGAGTGAATTCTCAGAGATTCTTGAAAATTATGGTGATGAAAGAAAAACAGAAATCATCCCTCAAGAAGATGAAATTGTTCTCGAAGATATGATTAAAAATGAAGAAGTCATTGTTACGACAACTCATAAGGGTTACGTAAAACGAATGGCGCTTGATACATACAAGGCCCAAAAACGTGGTGGCAAGGGTGTTAAGGGATCAGGAAGTGATGCCAATGAAGACTTTTTTACAAATATCTTTACGGCAGAGACTCACGATACAATCATGTTCTTCACTGACCAGGGAATTGTTTTCAATTTAAAAGTTTATAATATTCCAGAGGCTTCTCGAACGGCTCGTGGAAGAAATATTGTAAACCTTATTCAAATACCTTCTGGCCAAAAAGTTACTGAAGTTATTTCTATGCCTAGAGAAATCAAAGGCAAGTTCCTTGTAATGGCAACTAAGAATGGTCTTGTTAAGAAAACAGAATTATCTGAATACATCCGAATTAATCAAAATGGTAAGAAAGCGATTAAGGTTGTTGAGGGTGATGAAGTTGTAGCTGTTCGAGTTGTAGAAGAAGGTGACGATATTTTACTTTGCTCTTCTTCTGGTAAGGCTATTCGATTCAAGGAATCAGATTGCCGACCAATGGGAAGAACAAGCCAAGGTGTTAAAGGTATTAATATCACCGATAAAGAATCAGTTATTAGTATGATTGTTGTAGAAGAAGGAATGGAAATTCTTTCTGTTACAACGAAAGGTTTTGGAAAGAGAACTCCAGAAGAAGATTATAAAGTACAGTCTAGGGGTGGTAAGGGTATTATTGCCATGAAGCTCACAGATAAGAATGGTGATATCGTTCAAGTTAAACCTGTAACTGATAAAGATGATGTTTTAATTGTTACCAATAAGGGACAAGTTATTAGAACGAGCTGCTCTGAAATTTCTCTCGTTGGAAGAAATACTCAAGGTGTAAGAGTTATTCGACCTAATGGTGATGAAAGCGTTGTAGCGGTAGAAAAAATCATCGAATCGGATGATGATTAAACTTCTTTTATTCTTGAGCTTTTTATCCTGTGATTTCACAACGAGTATTCACAGGGATATTTTAAAAGCTCAAGAATATTTCCAGGATAAAAACTACAAAGAAGCCATTAAGTACTACAAGTCAGTCACAGATAAGCGAATTGATGATGATCTTAAGGTTAAGGTTTTTTATCAGCTTGCAGAAATTTATTCTAATTATGAAGAAGACTATAAAACGTCTCTTGATTACTACGAAAAAATCCTAACTTATAATCCAAACTTAATTTGGCAGGTTAAGGTTTATGAAAAGATTGGTGATCTTTATTTAAATCATTTAAAGAATTTTGTTGAAGCAAAAAAAATATACAATAAGCTTTACTCCTTTCAACCACCTCTTGAAAAAAGTGATTTTTATTTTTATCAAGTGGGGCTTTCGTCTTTTAAAAACTTGGAATATGAAAAAGCGTTGAAAATATTTGAAGAAATTGGACTTCAAAATCAACATGCTTATTTCTTAGAGGCTCTCTATCACCAGGGACTTATCCACTTTTATAAAAAACAGTGGAAAATGGCCGTGGAAAAATGGGAAAATTATTTAAGATATGAAAGAGATGCTCGTAAAGTTGTTAACGTGAAATTTCTAATGGCCAATTCTTACGAGATGCTTGAAGAACTAAAGGTTGCGTATAATTTATACTTTTCAATTTTATCGGACTATCCGAACCCAAAAGTGATTGAAAAAAGGTTGCGATCGCTTTATGAAAGAAGAGTTTCAAGGAAGCGATAATGTTAAATAAATTAAATTTACAAGTTTATAGTATTCTTTCAATTATCAATTTAGGTGTTCTTTATTACCTGGTAATGGATAAGGACCTTCTTTATCTCTCAATTTTTCCATTATTTTTAATTAATCAGGCCTCTCTTGGTTACTTGATCGATGATCTTATTGCCTCAGTGAATGGAAAGATGAACAAGCTTCGTTTTAGCCTCCTGACGGTCCTTAAGCTCGGTTCGTTGGTGGCAATTGTCTATCTCATGAAGCGCTTTGAAGATGCTGTTTTGGCCATGGGCTCAACGTTTCTGATTCAGACGATTATCTTTGGTGTTTCGCTTAAGACTGGTGCAAAAAAACCTTAATTAGATCATCCAAAACTTTCTGGACGAAGTACTTAAATCATATTAAAAATGGGTTTTATTTTCAGGAGAAGGAAATTGAGAAAGTTAATTGCTCTATGCAGCATATTCACCGTTTCGAACGTTCATGCCTCTAGTGGTTACACTTGGCTTTCCACTCTTGAAAATCATTATGGACTTCCCCTTCATATCTCAACTTTTTTTCTCGTAGCACTTATCATTACTGTTCTTGGTGCTAGTTATAAATTTGTAACTGTAGGTAAAGCTGAAGCGGAACTTATTATCCCTGATAAGGGAATTTCTTTAAAAAATGTTTTAGAAACTTTTGGTGAAGGGATTTATGGTCTCTGCGTTCAGGTAATGGGTGAAGATCGGGCAAGTCAGTATTTTAGTTTTTCTTGTTTCTTATTTCTTTTTATTTTTCTTTCAAATGTTATCGGGTTGATTCCTGGATTTACCTCACCAACTGATAACCTTAATACAACACTAGCTCTTGGTGTTTTTTCTTTTATTTATTACAACGTTAAAGGTGTTCAAGCCCAAGGTCTTTGGGGCCACATAAAACACTTTATGGGTCCAATTTGGTGGCTAGCTCCTTTTATGTTTTTATTAGAAATCGTTTCCCACTGTATTCGTCCGCTTTCACTAGCGCTTCGTCTAAACGGAAACATTGTTGGTGACCACGCAGTTCTTGGAGTTTTCTCTGAGTTAGTGCCTTATCTTGTACCAATTCCATTTATGGTACTTGGTCTCTTTGTTTGTTTCATGCAGGCATTTGTTTTTACCGTATTAAGTATTGTATATGTCGCTCTCTCTACTGAAGTTCACGATCATGATCATCACTAGAATCGAGCATAATTTTTTCTAACAGGAGAATTTAAATGAAAAAATTATTATTAGTTGTTGTTTCTCTTTTCTCTGCTTCTGCTTTCGCTCAAGGTGGCGTAACTGAAGCTGTTAACCTTGCACCACTTGCAAAAGCAATCTGTATTTCTTTTGCTGCTATTGGAGCTGCAATGGGACAGGGGCGTGCTGCTGCTACAGCTCTTGAAGGGATCGCTAGAAACCCTTCTTCATCTGACAAGATGTTCCTTCCATTGATTCTTGCTCTTGCATTCATGGAAGCCCTTGCAATTCTTGCATTCGTTGTTGCTTTCGTTGGTATTGCTTAATTATTAATTGAATTAATCAATAGAAATTGGGGGTCCTTTCGAGGACCCCTTTTTTTTGCTTAAAAATATTTTTTTAAATTAAAGTAGACGTGGTCACTCGAGTCTATAAAGTCGAGTCCGATATAATTGTTTGACCTTAGGGCATCGACAAAGTGAAGACCTGTTTCAAACTTCCAAGAGTTCGAAATTCTCTGAGAGTAATTGAGATTAAAGAAAAATTGCTTTCCGTATTCAAGGTCATTAATAACTGAGAGAAAAATTTCTTTTCCACTAACGTCGTTAAAAGCATATCTCAATCCGAGGAGTAAATCGTTTTGAAAAAAGATATAAGTTTTAACAGCATCATCGAGGCCAAAAACATATTGGTTTTCAATTATATAAGTGATTTCACTACCGGAGCTTAAAGATTGAGTTGTCTCTAGGCTAATCGCCACAGGAGCATAATCATCTCTTGAGAGAATAGAAATAGTGGAAAGAGATTGTTCCCAATCAACAAAGGCCATTTCTGTTTTTAAAAGCCAGTCAAAGATAACGGATTGAGTAGTTAGACCGATTTGTTGTTTTCTAAAATACAAAGCATCAACAATTGCGACGGTTTCTCCATCTACCGTTTTGGAACCTCTAGGGATAAAGCTAGGAAGGTCACGATCAATATGATTAATATAGGTCAGGGAGAGATCTGTTCCGTTAACATTGGTATTAAACTGGAGGGCTCCCTGGTGGAGTTGGTTTGTTCCTTCAAAAGTTGATGGGGTATCGAAAACTTCTATTTCATCAAAATCGACACCGGGACCATAAGCAGAGTTTTCAGTCGCGAGAAAAGGTTCAACGAAATAAGGCATGTACATAATTTTAAAACTACTGCTTTCTCCGAAAAGTCTTTTATAGCTCACCATTGGCTCACCAATTTTTGAAGGTTTTTGGAGATTACTATCAAGAAATCGAGAATTAATAACGTCAACAGGATGAAAGGCTTCTGTTGCTGATAAATTAATTATTTGAAATCCAGCTTTAAAGATATTAGTTCCATCATCATGGGCTATCCAAAAATCTTTAGGAATCAGGAAAGTTCGATCAGTATCAACAGGATCAGCCTGAACATAGGATTCCAAGAGGATTTTAAGAGAGTCATTTTTGAACTTATAGGAAAGGAGGCTGTTGAAAGTAAAGTTATAGTCTTCTTGGTAATTCTTATCAACCTTAGAAAAAGCTCTGGTGTCTAACCCAAGGTCTAGAGAAAAATCTTGATAAGCAAATAAGTTAGTAGAGGCAATTAAAGCAAAAAATACTTTAAAAAGAGTCATTCAGGCCCTCTTTTTTAAATTCACTTGCTTTTAGTTTTTTACCAATTTTTCGATCTTTCCATTCAAGAATAGATTCTTTTTTAGTTAAAACATTAACCATATGAATTTTTTGAGGCCGATAAATATTTTTATCTTTTACGGAATATTTTTTATAACCAGACAAATTAGAACTCTTAAGTAACTCTTTTCTGGTGTTATAATAGTCCACCTTGGTAGGGTTCATATATTTTTTTGAAATAGTAACAATATGTTTTGAGTAGCCACTTTCCTTGGTAATAGGAGTTCTTTCAATAACCCATTCATTTTTGTTCTCAGATAAAAACTTGTAATTGTATTTTTCAACTTCTTGGCTTCCAAGGTCTTCATATGAAAACTCACTCCCCATAAATGAAGCGGTCTTACTATTTGAATGAATTCTTTTAACTCTTTTAAGAGAAGGCATAAAAAGCCATTGGTCATCATCTTCTTTTTTATGAGTCCAAGTGAGCATTTTTGTTCCCTCAACGTCTTTAGGTAGGAGAAATATGCTTAATGACTTATCTCCATCGCTCGGGACTTCCATAACTTTAGTTCTGAGCTTTCGAATAATTTTATCACCCTGAGCATTAATCAAAACCATTTTCATATCAGAGGTTTCGCCAATAAAACCTTCATTAGCTTTGTCGACTTTTTTGGCTATTTCGAGACCTTTATTAGCAAAGGAAAGTGTGGAAGAAATAATTCCTAAGCAAAGAATGATGATTTTCATAATAACTCCTTAAGTTGAAGATATTTTATTAATTAATTTTCCGGTTGGCTAACAAGTACTATTTAAGAACTTCTTTCAGGTACTTAGCTGTTAAAGAAGTTTTGTTTTTTGAAACAGATTCGGGAGTGCCTACAGCGATGACTTTTCCACCCTTATGACCACCCTCGGGTCCAAGGTCAATTATATAGTCTGCTGACTTAATAACATCCAAATTGTGCTCAACGACGATAACACTATGTCCAGCATCAACAATTTTTTGAAGTGAAGCAAGCAACATTTTTATGTCGTTAAAATGAAGTCCTGTTGTGGGCTCATCAAGAATATAAAGGCATTTCCCTTTTTTCATTTTAGAAAGTTCACGCGAGAGCTTAACCCTTTGAGCTTCACCCCCCGAAAGTGTAGGAGAAGGTTGACCGAGCTTTATATAATCAAGACCGACCGAGGATAGTGTTTTGAGAGTGTAGTGAATTTTTTTATGGTTTTTAAAAAAATCTAAAGCCTCTCTAACAGTTAAGTTAAGAACGTCATCAATATTTAACCCTCTATAAGTAATGGCTAAGACATCTTCATTATAGCGTTTACCTTTGCACTTAGGGCATTGATTATAAACATCACTTAAAAAAGGCATTTCGAATTTAATAGAACCATTTCCTTCACATTCAGGACACTGTCCTTTTTTAACATTAAAACTAAAAAAACCAGCATCGAGGCCTTGAATTTTAGCTTGATTTGTTCCCGCAAAAACATTTCTTATATGAGAAAAAATCCCACAATAAGTTAAAGGGATGGATTTAGGGGTTCTTCCAATAGGGCTTTGATCTATTCTTAAAAGATCATCAAGGTGGTTGGTATTTCTTAAGGACTTAAAGTTTTTTCTTCTGGGATATCTTCTAAAGAGTTTGTGTCTTAAGGCAGGAACAAGAACCTCGTGAATTAAAGTAGATTTTCCTGAACCACTGACTCCGGTAACACAAGTAAAAACACCAAGAGGAATTTTAACGTCTTGCTCTTGTAAATTATTATGAGTTGCACCTTTGAGATCGAGAAACTCACCTGCCTCTCTTCTTGAGCTTGGAACTTCAATCCTAATTTTATTTGATAAATAGCTTCCCGTGATTGAATTTTTTTCTTTTTTGATTTGAGCGAGAGTACCTTGAAAAACAATTTTTCCACCAAGGTTTCCAGACTCAGGACCAATATCGATGATATGATCTGCCTTTTTCATCGTTTCTTCGTCATGTTCGACAACTATAACGGTATTATTAAGGTCTTTTAAACCTTTGAGAGAGTCTAGTAATCTTCCGTTATCCCGTTGGTGAAGTCCGATACTGGGTTCATCTAAAATATAAACAACACCACTTAAAAAAGATCCAAGTTGGGTTGAAAGCCTGATTCGTTGAAACTCCCCCCCGGAAAGAGTTGCAGCACTTCGATTGAGAGTTAAATAACTAAGACCAATATTAAGAAGAAAATTTGTACGTTCATCAATTTCTTTAAGGAGCTTTTGGGCGACAACATCTTTTTTTTGAGAAAACTTCAATCTCCATGTCGCAAAGATCACTGATAGAGTAATTATTTATTGTAGCAGCGAGAGAGTAGGGGTTTAGTTTTTTACCATTGCACTTAGAGCAGTCAGCAAAAACGATAAGGTGAGAAAGATTATTATCAACAACATTGTTGTGTTTAAAAGAAATATAATTTTCAAAAAAGGAAAGGAGTCCATTGAACTCACTATCGCCATAAAGAAGGGACTTTAGAAATCCCTTTTTTAATTTTCCAAGAGGGCTTTCGGGGTTTACCTTATTATCTTTAAAAAACTTTTTAACATATTTTTCTAAAACAGTTTCTTTTTGAAAAAACTCTTTTAAAGGACCTTCAAAGAGTGAATTCTCTGTATCAAAAGTAAGGGATTGTTCTGTAATAACGCGATCCCTTCCAAGTCCCTTACATTCCGGACAATATCCCCGAGGGGAGTTAAAAGAAAAGAGTGATTCATCGAGTGCCGGGTAACTTTTTTTAGCTTTGGAACAGTAATAGTTCTGACTAAAAAATGTTTCTTCTTCACCATTTAAAAGAATTAATGATCCTTTGGATATTTTTAAACATGAGTTAAGAGTGCTTTCAATCCGCTCTTTTGAATCTTTTTTTAAAATAATACGATCTACAACCAGGTCGATATTATTAAACTTTTTAATATCAACCTTTAAGGGCTCGTCGATATACTGTACCTTTCCATTCACTCTGATTTTCGTAAATCCCAGAGATTCATATCGTGTAAGTAAGTCACGATGCTCACCCTTTTTATTTTCTAAAATTGGAGCAAGAAAAACGAGTTTAGAACCATTCTTTAGCTTTAAAATATTTTTTAAAATATCACTTTTATCCTGAGGTTTTATAGGAAGACCTGAATCAGGACTATGAGGGATCGATATCTGAGTATATAAAAGTCTAAGATAGGTATAAATATCAGTAATGGTTCCAACAGTAGATCGAGGGTTTGCATTAGTTGATTTTTGGTCAATAGCGATAGCGGGAGAGAGGCCTTCTATTGAGTCGACCTTAGGCTTCTCTAGTGACTGTAGGTAAGACCTTCCAAAGCTAGAAAGAGATTCTAAAAACCTTCTTTGACCTTCTTTGTATATGGTATCAAAAGCTAACGAAGACTTTCCCGAACCAGAGGGACCAGTGATAACAATAAACTTATTTCTTGGGATTTCTAAATTAAGATTTCTTAAGTTATTCGAATAAGCATTTTTTATAACAATTTTATCCATGGGCCCTCAAAGCTTCTCGCAGACTGTATAGGCAACCAGCGGGAGAGGCTATGTTTTTACCATATAAATCAAAGGCTGTTCCATGATCTGGTGAAAATCTAAGGTAAGGCATTCCAAGAGAGATATTCGATCCATAAAGACCATTGGCCATTTTGAAAGGAGCTAAGCCTTGATCATGAGCCATGTAGACAAGTAGGCTATCGGGAGTTATTTCCCTGTGAAGCATGTCTCCTGCCAGAGGTCCCATAAAGGTTTTATCGGGTTGGCTTTTACTTAGCACCTCAACAGCTTCAGAGATGACAAAATCTTTCTTTCCAATAAGGCCTTTTTCTCCTGCGTGAGGATTTATGCCAGAAAATATAACTTTCTTTGTATCTTTAAAATAGTCTAGAGCATATTGAGTTTTATCTATGACAATATTTTTTGTAATAGATGAGGCAACGCTCGAAATCGGAATATGATCAGTAACAAGAACTGTTTTAAAAATTGGTCCTGAAAAAACCATTGCAATAGAATTATTTGAAAATGCATGTCGAAAATATTCTGTATGCCCATTAACGATTTGGTTTTTATAAAAAAGCTGATCTTTGGATGTGGGTAATGTAAATAGAACTCCCTTGTTTGTTTTAAGATGGTTCATTGCAGAAACTAATGAGTCAGTAGATGGAGTTATTTTTTCTTTAGTAAAGTTACAATTAATCTTTTTGTTATTAATGAGTAATAGGTTTTCTTTAATTTGATAGGGCCATTTAAGAATCTCTAGGTTTGAAATCAAAGAATTTTGATTAACAAAATAAAGGATTTTACTGCACTCATCATGAGAAAGATGAAAGATAGATTTAAGGAAAACCTCTGTCGATATAGACCTTTCATGTCCTTGGGTGATAGCTATCATTAAATGAAGTATTTAATAAAGTAGTTCGCTCTTTCGTTATCAACCCATTTATTAATAGTTTCTTTTGATTTTTTAATCATGAGTTGTTGGCGAAGCTGGTTTTTGTTTTTTGTAAAACTTGAAGACGAGCTCGTTTTCTTGCTTTCAACGTAAAAAACATGAACGATACCGTCGAGAACTAAAGTTTCACTAAAAGATTTTGGGCCAGTTTTTTTAAGGACGGAGCTAATTTTTGGATTTAGATTTTGTCCCTCAAGCGAAAGTTTGTTGGTAGACATTTCAGCAAATTCAGAAGGGAGCAAACCTGATGTTTGATATTTTTTAAGTATGCTCACAATTTGCTTTTTATTGTGAAGTTTTAAAATTTTATCACTAATTGCAAAATCTACCACTTCATAAGTAAAGCTAGTTCCGCCGGTAGCCTTAGCATCACTGTAAAAATTTTTAATTTCTTGATCAGAGACAGAAACTAGCGGAGAAATAATTTTCGAATTGAAATAAGAGACTTCCATCATTTGTTTAATGAGCTCAAAGTATTCATCGAAGCTTAGATTTTGTTGATTTAGGTATGAGACTAAAAAATCTCTTGTAACACCTTGAGATTTTTCAATTTGCTTAACCCGACTCTCTACACTTTCATCATCAATAATAATTCCAAGTTCAGTTAGTTTTTTTCGAATAACAAAAACCTTAACCATAGAATCAAGAATGTTTTGAGTGCTATCCTTTTTTCTCTCGTAAACAAGAGAAGCGATCAGGGCCCTTGCGGGATAATTTCTTTTGATTCTCGTAACTTCAGAAAGAGTAACGATTTGATCATCGATAACTGCGACAACTTTATCAACAAGTTTTGCATGTAACTGGAATGAAGCCACTAAAAGGCTTACAAGGAACACCTTATTCATGCAATGAAGGGTAGCAAATTATGAAATAAAGTTAAAGTTTGTTCTTATAAACCTTAACTTTAGAAGACTTTTTTAAAGTCGCGTAATAATCATCAAGGATTTTATCTCGCTTCATGTCAAAAAGAATTCGCTTATAAAGGGCTGTGTTGATTTCTTTAAACTCTCTAACACCAGTGACTTTAATGATATGGAATCCAAACTGAGTTCTAATTGGTTTAGAGATGAATCCAACAGGACGACCTTTAATTGCGGCATAATACTCAGGGGCCATTGAAGTAGGAGGAAGAAATCCAATATCCCCACCACTTTGATTGGTAGCTACTTGAGAATGTTTCTTGGCAAGCTCTTCAAATCTTTCAGGTTTTTTCATGAGTTGCCCATAAATTGAAGCCATGAATTCATATCCGTTTTCAACTTCTTCTTTGCTTGGAACAGCTCGAACTCTGTAAAGAATATGGCTTGTTCGATATTCTTTATTATTCTTGTAATAGTTTTCTACTTCTTTATCTGAAACTTTAATTTTTGCAAACTTTTCCTGAAGGTCTCTTGAGATCAGAGCATTGTGAAGAATATCATTAACTCTTTCTTTAATTTCAGGATTGTTATTTAGCTTTTCTGATTTAGCCTTATCTACTCCAAGTCTTCTGTTAATGAGGTCTTCAAGAACAGACTCTTTGGTAATTCTTTTATGGCTTGGATACATCAATCTTTCTTTGTAGGCATCTTCAAGTTCTTGTTTAGAAATTTTATACCCGTTAACCTCGGCAACAGTATCTGCGTAAAGGTTTGCGTTTAAGGTAAATGCAAATAATAGAATTAAAATGCGCATAAGTTATCCCTCTAATAGTAAGCTCTTATAAGTATTCATTATAATTGGAATTTCCAATTATACCAACAAGTCACTTACGAGTTTAAAAATTTGCTCACGACATTCTTGAGATGAATTGTTGGTTTTGTGAATAATAACCGACAGATTTGGTTGGACTTTGTATCGGTTTGGCGATTTGAGAAAAAAGCTGACGATATGTTTTTGAAAGTCTGGATGCCCTTCTAGATAGACCTGATCGAAACCAACAATGGTTTGTTTGTTCTTTAGTTTTAGACTTCGAACTCCTATTTTCTTAACCTCGTTTGTTATAGCAATCAAGTCAATCAAGCTGTTAGTTGCTTCAGGAATTTGTCCAAAAATATCGGACATTTCTTCCTGAATATCTTCAAGCTGTTCAACATCTTTGGAGTTAGAAATCTTCTTATAATACTTGAGCCTGGTTTGCTGATCAGAGATATAGCTTTCAGGGATGTAGGATGAGAAAAAAGCTTGAACATCTACGTTATCAACCTTTGAGTCTCTTACTTCACCTTTTAGATCTGAAACGGCTTCGTTTAACATCTCTAGATAAAGTTCAAGGCCAATACTGTTAATATGACCGGATTGTTCTGCACCGAGAAGATTTCCCGCACCTCGAATATCTAAATCTGAATTTGCGATAGCAAACCCAGATCCTAGTTCTGCATATTTCTGTAGAGCCTCAAGACGCTTGGTCGCTGTGTCTGAAAGCTTTCTATATTTTGGAATAACAAAATAAGAATAGGCTTTTTTCTGGGATCTACCAATCCGGCCTCTAAGTTGGTGCAACTGAGCAAGACCAAAGTTTTGAGCGTTGTTAATGATCATTGTATTGGCTGTTGGAATATCAATGCCGGATTCAACAATTGTGGTAGAGATTAGGATATCGAATTCTTT
>JAUHYH010000221.1 GCA_030426585.1 Bacteriovoracia bacterium | reverse complement strand
GCAGTCTTTGCATGAATTCAAAATCACCATCAATTGCGTAAAGACTTTCAAAAACATCTTTGTCAGAAAGGTAGTAGCGATAGTTTTTCCCATTTCCGCGATCTATCGTTTTATAAGTCATTGAAGGTAAGTAAGCTCTTTCTCTGTAAGCGGGTTTAGTCTTACTGCCGATACTAAAAAAATCTTCATTAGCATCACTGATTTTGAAATACGGCTCGTAGGAGCAGTGAAAACATGCATGTTGAATTTCTTCAAAACTTTTACTTGAAAGATATTGATCAACGATATCTCGGGGAGTTCCCTCTGGTTTTTTGTTGTAATGATCCAATAAAGCGGTTCTACATTTATCTAAAGAATCCTCATGTTCCTTTCTGCATTGAAGTCGGTACTTATAAACACCTTTTTTTGTCTCTAAAAATTTAATATCTTTTCCTGCTAATTTGAGAGGAACCTCTCTTGGTCCAATAGCTTTTTTATCTAAATCATCAATGAAAAAATTAGAATTTTCTTTAAATCTTAGAATATGATCTTTGTCAGTATCAAATTCATAAGGATCAAAAGCGAACAAGGGTCGAATATTATATTCTTTACTCGTTAAAAGGTACTCTGAACTCTTAATCGATTCACTTTCTTTTACTGTAACTTTTTTTCCTTCAGTATTGCGTGCTTTCCTTGTTTTCTCATACCAACGGCCATTTGAACTATTGAAATTATGGTTTGTGAAAACAGAGGGGCCAAATGTGTAGGCACGCCCCCAAACTCGAATCAGCTCTTCAGAATCTTTTCCTTGGTTATAGTCTTGAATTTGATCAATTAACCAACTTGGATAATCTTTAACGATTCCAATTACTGAATTGTTTGTGAGGCTATTTCTCTTATAAGTTTTTTTATAACTATCGAGATCTTTCTCTGATCGAGGGGCGAATCTGAAAACGGTTGTGTATCTAATTGTATCAAGATCATTATTAACTTTTTCATTAGGCTTAATGGAGCTTATAAGAAAGGGATATCGAGCGAGCTCGATATCAGCAGATGCAGCTGTCGCAGCATTAGAAAGTAAGTAAACAGCAAATAAAAGAATTATCCTCATTCGGTCCCCAATTGTTGATAGATCTATTCTACTGAATTTAAACGTGGTTTGGTGTTGGCAAGTAAGATCAATAGAGTGGTGTCCATCTCTTTGACAGTTATTATCAATAACCATCTGTGAGGCTTGAAGATTGTAAAAATTTCAATGATTGTTTATTCATTGGTCAGTATTGCAATATTTATTCATTTAAGGACTCTATTCCGCAATTTACGCCTTTTTATGGGATAATTCATCGATGCTAAGGATAATAACATTGCTCTGTTTGTTAACGGCCCAACTGGGCTATGGGTATACCTATAACTTTGGTTATCGAGTTTATCAGACAGATGCAGACTTAAGAGTTCACCACTATTACTATGATGAATTAGCGGTTCAAGACTATATTGTTAAAAATATGGCCGGAAATGATTCTGAGGCTGTTAAATATGAAAAGGCGAAAGAACTCGCTCATCTGGTAAACATAGTTTCTGAAAACTTTAAAATTGATCCGATTTTCTTTCTAAGCCTCATTAGAATGGAATCCGCATTCTACTATACGAATAATCTCTCTAATTCAGGAGCGGTAGGACTCACCCAATTTGTTCAAGCGGGGTTAAAAGAAGTTTTTGCTCAATTAGGTTTTCTTAAAGATTATAATTCAACTGATAAGAGTCGAAAATTCTTTGAAAACTCATACGAAAGGACTAGAAACTCTTTTAAAGGGTTTTATTCAACGATTTCCTTTAAAGAACTTAAGTCTAATCTAGAGAAATACAATTTAAGTCGTGGTTCAGATTTAAGGCAGTTTAAAAGCCTGTTTAAAAATGATCGAATGATACAGATTATGTTTGGAGCGATTTTCTTAAAAACTCTTGTGGCAAGACAGTGTGATAAGGCAGGGAAAACTTATTGTTATGACCAAAGTCCTTATCAAAGTGAGGCATTTAATAAAAAGCTGGTTAATTTCTACCGGCAAGCTTTAGTTGCTTATAATGGTGAGAAAAAGCCAATTTCAAACTGCTATCACGAGGGAAAGAACTTGAAAGTTGAACAGAACTATATGAGGTTTTGTTATGCTGCCAAAATTCAAAACTGGGCGCAAAGTCTTAGTAAGATAATGGCTAATAGTTTTGAAGTTCTAAGAAAGAAAGCGGGTTATATCTATATTAACCGAGCAGTAGATCAGTTCCTAAAACTCAACCAACTTGTGGATGAGAGTCTTTATCATAAAAGGTCTTTTAAGTCTCTGAAGCCTTCAAGTAACGAAGGGTGTTCTATCACAAGTCGAGACTTAGAATATACTTTAGATAAAGAAACAGTCGATCCTTTAAAGAAAATCTATAAGCAAATAAGAACGTACTTAGTTTCGAGCTGTCGAAAAGAAACAGGAAAAGATATTCTATTAAAGAATAAAATCGAAATCGAAATAAGCTATTCATTTCGAGATCATTATATTTCAAAAATAGAACTTAAAAGCTTGGTGTCAGATAACAAGCTGTCAGTTGATCAGTCGAGCTTACATACAAGACTTCTTTCAGATATCTCTCAGTTTTTGGAAGGACATATTTATCCACGCCTAGATTATGTTCGAACCCTTCAAGAAACTTATACGGTCAAAGAGCGAGACAGTGAGCACTTGTTTCAAGTCCATGTTGAAGCTCTTGATAGTGAAACTTTAGACTATAAGAACTTTGAAACAAGTTTTAGGTACAATCATAGATCTGGATACTTTACAAATTTCACGACAGGTCCCATTAGGGATTAAGCCGCAGCCAACAATAGGTGGCAGTTTTTCATCAACTCGTTTTTCTTAGGTAGTGCTCAATATCGTTATAAGCTACTGTTTTTAATGATTTTTTATCTATTTTCAACATTTCAACTCTAAGATTTATTATGCTTATGTTATGCGATGGTCAGAGTTTCACGCCAATATTTATAACCTTAGCTTTTGTCTCCTCAGCGTTTTGCTGTTTGTAGGTTGTCAGTCAGAACCAGAAAAACCTCAAAAAGAAAAAAGTTCAGCAAGTAAAAAAGAAGAAATTCATGTGGAAGTCGTTGTTTCTCCATTGTCTAAAGAAATAACTAATATTGTAAAAAACGAAAGAGATTCATTAAACAAAAAATGCAAATCAGAAATCCAGGAAGCTCTAAAAGGAGCTGATAAGCAGGTTAATGTCAAAGATCTCCATATTGATAATCTTAAAAACCAAAAACCTATCGAGTTAGAGAAAGTAACACCACACCTCAAAGTTGTTTTTACGGAGTCAGCGGACATTCTCGAGCCTAAAATAATATGTGGAGAAGATGAAGTTCA
>JAUHYH010000220.1 GCA_030426585.1 Bacteriovoracia bacterium | reverse complement strand
TGATATGCCAGATATTCATAGCATTATCGACGGCCTGAACTCCGGTCTTTAAGGTTTTCCAAGTTTCCCCATGGTGGGAACGGATTGAAAACCCTCGGTATTGAAGTCTTCGAAGACCTCGTTTCATATCATGGAAATGGATCTTTCTATAGAGCTCTCTTTCGTTACCGACGGTATCGACTTCACAGAGATAAGGAGAAAGATAAGGGTGCTCATCAAGGATTTCTAAAATCTTGCTGACCTGAGCATCGAAATGATCTTTTTTTGTATCGTATTTTTCACTGTCAAAGTGATTCGCTTCTTTTCTAAAACTTGGTGAGAGAATAAAATTGAAGGCAGGAACTTCTGATTGAAACTTCTTAAACCCTTCATAAAGACCTAAAACAACATCTTCTTCACTAAGGTTTTCGAGTCCCGGGATTTGTTCCAGATCATTGCTTGTTGCTCGACTCAAAGTAAACTTTAATCGAATCATCCCAACATTAAAGTTCTCATAGAGTTCCTTGGCCATAGAATAACTAGCTTCTGCATGGGCCTCTTTCGTCGTTAGGATTAATTTAGGGAGTATAAGGATCTCAAGGTAACGATCAAAAGCTTCGTCATCTTGAAGGGTCATAAGCTTTGCAACGTCTTCAACACTTTCTATTTTTTCAACATGAGGATAAACCGCTCTAACTTTTTTCCAATAAAGTTCTTTGTCAGGGCCTTCTAGTAATTTTTTTAGTCGTGGGTAAACAAAATCGGCACTCAATGACCCAGTGAGGTGAATATGTTCTTCTCGATAAGGAAGTGGAAAGTTCTTGAAAATATCAAAAAGGGCATTAGAAACGGGATGCTTTAAAAGTTGGTCAATATCAACTTTGTCTTGGTCATACTCAGCGAGTAATTGTCGAAACTCATTAATAAGAAGTTTGTCGTTGGTGGGTTCGTTAAGTGGGAAAGTTGCAAGCTCAAGAGTGTCCTCCAGGGTAATCCCATTGGTTTCACTGATGATCTTAACTAAATGTTTTGTAAGCGATTTTTCAATTTTCATCTATACTTGCCTTTATAGCATCATAGAGCTCACGATCAAGGGGGTCGTTCCCTTTTGTATAATTAATATAATCTTCTAAACTTTCAACACCCCAAAAAAGCTCTTTGCCATCAAATAATGTTGGTACACCAAAGACTCCGACTTCGAGGGCTTCTTTTAAGTTTGAGACAAGCTCCTTTTTAGCTTCAGTTTCAAAGGCTTTCTCATAAAGTTTCTTGCCATTAATATCTGATTCTTCAAGAGCTTTAATCAGTTCATCAGGGTTTCCGGCATCGATTCTGGATTGCCAGAGGGCCTTCCAGAGGCAATCAATGGTCCTGTATTGCTGCTCTTTTGTCTCCGTGGCGTGTTGGGTAGTCATTCTCAATGCATATAAAGAGTTAAAAGGGTGTTGGAGAGGAGCGAGTAAGCTAATTTCATTCTCAGCTGCAATCCGAAGGGCCTTTTTGAAGAGGTAATCTCGCTTGGGTTTAATTTCAGCAATATTCTTCTGGCCGATCTCCTTAAAGATTTTTCCGAGGATGATTGGCTTATATTCAAAAGACTCTAGAAGTTGGCGCTTTTTTAAAAGTTCCCACATGAGAAAAGAATAAGGAGAGAGGAAATCAAAATAGAAAATGGGGTGATCCATGACCTAACCTACAAAATCGGTTTTATTCTGTATTCTCACGCCGCGTTATGTTAGACTTGGACTGGGTAAATTTTTCCTGCCCGCCTGGAATGGGCCAACCGGTTGAATTGGTAAACCGGTAGCCGAAAAGAAGAATATATTTGATCGTTCACAGTTTGATTGTGTAGCACGTTTTTTATTACTGCACGTATGTTGAATTCAATGAAGCTGTAAAGCCATAGTGACGACGTCACGTGGGGAGTATGTTATGGATCTTAAAGGTTCTTTGAGGATTGGAATCCTCAGCTTGCTAACAGTGTTTTTAGTGTCTTGTGGAGGGGCTAAAAATACCATTACCGATGTCAAAGTCAATCAGACTGTTGTTGATGAAGACATTTACCTTCACTTGGATGCGACTCTCGACTTAGGAAACATTCTTCTTCCTAATTTCGCTGGTCCTATCCTTATCCCTGGTAGAGGGGAAGTTGGACAAGTTGAACTTGGCCAAGACTTTATTGCAGTTGATGTGAATCTTTCTGAGATTATTCCTCAACTAGAAACGGAAGGCGAACTTCCTAACGGAGCGTCTCTTCCTTTTATCAAAGACAATCCTGTTGTGACTCTTCCTATTAAGGGTTCCAACATTGAAGTCTATATCTCACTTGCGAATGGAGCGCCGGCGCTAGGTGTTTCGATTCCGATTAGAGAGTTAGACCGGATCGGTGTGTACAGCGCGTTCTTTCCAGCCTTTAGACTTGATAAACTTCTGGTCGCAGGTGGGATTTACTCGAGTGTAAATGCCGGAGAGAGTGGGATTGGTGCTTTCTTTGATTTGAGCCAAATCATCAAGCTTAAGCTTGGAAATGAGCCACAAGAAGAGAAAGGTATGTTTGCTGATATCCTTGCCATTGGCGATAGCAGTAAATATGGAATCAGCACTGATACTGAAAGAACAAGTCGAAGAACACAGAAGAAAATCGACAGAGTTCTTTATAAGCTTCACCAAGAAAGAAAGACGGTTGAGCTTTATTAGTTAAGAATTTAAAACACTGTTTAGTTGATTCTTTAAGACATTCAAATAGCAAAAAAGCCACTCGAACGAGTGGCTTTCTTTTAAGTAGTAACTATGCGATCGTAAAACTATTAAAATCTCAAATAATCAAAGTCTTTTAGGGAGATCTTCGTAGAAGCTTTAATGAATATACAAAAAAAAGTGTATTATCAGCTTTTTCCTAAAGAAGCTTTCTCGTCAAGGCTGATGACCTTTATCACTCTAATCGCCCTTCCGGTATTTTCCTTTTTATCTGGAGCCGTAAATCAAAGTAGTGTGATTCTTTATTCTGTGATTCCTATTTCTTATGGCTTTTATCAATGGAGGTTGTATTACCTTTTCAAATCGAAAAAACTTAGGTTGGAGTTAGGAGAATCAGAAATAGTATTTTGGGGTGGTTTTTTTCGATCTGATAAAAAAAAGAGCATCGATTATTTAACAATTAATAAAATAGAAGAGGTAAGCTCTCTACCCCCTTTAGGAGCATGGTCACTCGGGACATTTAATTATTTCGAATGGGCCATCAAAGACATTGTCCTAGAGTTAGAAACTACGACGTCAGCAGTTAATCTTAGGGTTCCAAAGATTTTTTATGGTGAAGGACAGTATAAAGATATTAAAAGTAAATTGTACGACGTTGCGTTGAAATATGACTGGGAAGTAATCAAAATGAGCCAAGAAAAATCTTAGCTCATTTTATTTGAAATGTAATTT
>JAUHYH010000219.1 GCA_030426585.1 Bacteriovoracia bacterium | reverse complement strand
GAGATTAGAATCCGTACCATTGATGATCGAGGAGTTCCCGGAGATTGGAGTGAGCCGATAGAAGTTGTTGTTGATGTTACTGAAATAACTCGCTATCGCCCTATACATAAAGAAGAGATTCCAAATACGAAAGGTGAGAAAAAAGTTTCGGTGAATTTTGTATGGGAAAAAATCGAAGGTCTTATGTTTTATCAACTGACTGTTAATGAAGTTGGTGGAGATACCGTTTATTCAGAGAAAGTTAAAGGGATTAGAAAAACTTTAAAACTTGATCCCGCCAAAAGGTATACATGGTCTATTGCTGCAATTATTCAAGACAAGATCGGTGAATCTTCAAAGCCTTGGGGATTTACAGTCTTAGGAAGTGCTCTTTCTGCACCAACGGCCAGAGTTGCTAAAAAAGATAACCTTATTCGATTTAATTTTGCTCATGAGTTAGATGATGTGAATTATCGTTTCCAACTCTTTCGAAATAAAAAAGGTGATCTTAAAAAAGTTGTTGAAAAAAATAATTATAAAAATAGCTCACTTAAAGTCAGTTCGAGAAAATTTCGAAAAGGCGAATATAAGCTTGAAATTACGGCTAAGAAAAACGGATACCTCGACTCATACCCCGGCATCGTAGAGTTTTATTATGATGGTTATCAAATTCGATACCTTGGGGGAGATCGTGGAGAAGCGAGAGAACTTAGAAAGTGGCATTTGGAACTTGCAGCGGGATACGGACCGGGTTCCTCATATTCAGGTTTTTCAGATCTTTTCGAACTCTCATCAAAAATAGACACCAATCTACCAACAATTCGTATGGCAAGTTCCATTGGCTATCGCTGGAATGGAGAGTGGGGATTTCATTTTGCGACAGAGAGTTATACTTCTTCTAGAGATAGCTATTCTTATAATAAATTTCGGCTTTATTATCACAGTGATATCTACCGGTTAGGTAAGTTTGGAGTGAGTGCTGGGTTAGGAATTTTTAAATTGAGATCTTTTGTTCTTATTCCTGATCTCAACAACGACACAACAAATTTAATGACGGTAAGATCGACAAGTTTAGATTGGAAATTGGATCTTTATTATTTCGGTGATGGGAATTGGAAGTATTGGATTGAGTTTATGAAGGCGCTTAGCCCTTCACTCGATGAAGATAGAACTTATGGACTTCAAGATTCAGGAGATGCTCATAATATCAATACACTTTCATTGAATGCAGGTTATAAATTCTCTGAGTCTCTCGATATTACGATTAGTTATTCATGGCATACCCAGGAGTATTTTTTCATCAATGAGAGAAGAACGATCACGGGTAATGGAACAGGAATTGGAGGGCAAAGCAATTCAGAGTTCAGGTTAGATGGTAACGTCGGGCAAATAATTTTTGATTTTTACTTCTAGAGATTGTTATAAGCTTCAACCACTTTTTCATCAAAATAGTTCACATTCATACCTGCATCAACAGTTACTGAAGTGGCATTAATACCCGAAGAACGCTCTGAGAGTAGGTAAACAACTGTATCAGCAACTTCTTGAGTTTTAAGACCTTCTTTTCTGAGAGTGAGTTGTTCTGAATATAAATAGTTTTCTAAATATCCAGGGATCCCAGCAGAGGCTGCTGTCTTTAAAGGGCCGGCGGCAACAGCATTAAAACGCACTTTAGAATCTTTAGAAAATGATTTTGCTAAGAAGTCGATTGAGCTCGAGAGCATGGCCTTGATCGGTCCCATATACCCATAAGAAGTCGCTCTGAGGCTCGATATTGAAATGGTGACAACGGAAGCTTTGATATCAAGGGATGATTTAAGTTCTCGAGAAAGCTCCATCAACGAATAACTACTGATTCGGATCGCTTCTTGGAAGTCTTCAAATTTGGTATTGTGAAAGTCAGGGTCTGAAAATCGAGCAAAGGCCACAGAGTGAAGAATTCCATTAAGAGTGATTTCTTTTTTCTTTAGATCTTTTGCAAGGGTTTGAATTGATTCTGTACTTTGTAAGTCACATTGGTAGGCAATAGACTCTGGGAACATTGATTTAACGAATTCAAGTTGTTTTTCGTTTTGTACACTAAGGACTAGCTTAGAACCTTCTTGTTCAAGAGTTTTGGCAACAAAGAAGGCGACACTTTTTTTATTATTGATCCCAGTAATAAGAAAGGTTTTATCTTTTAGATTTAAAAAACTCATTATTCCTCAATTAGCGCACAAGCAAAATCAACCGTGGCGATGGTTCCCTTCTCTGAAGTTACTTTTCCTTTTATATAATAGGCATTGGCGAGTTTCTCACTGAGCTTAATTTGTAGGGTCAATTTCTCATGAGGACGAGCGATATTTTTAAACTTTGCTCCTTGAATCCTTGTAACGACCGGAAGGTTATTAGACTCTTTTCTCATGAGTAGTGCCCCTGTTTGAAAGAGGGCCTCACAAAGAATCACTCCGGGAACTACGGGATTTCCAGGGAAATGTCCTTTGAGAAATTCATGGCGCTCATCAAAGGTGATTTCAGCCATAATACTATCTTCAGTTTCATCAAGAACCTTATCAATGAAAAAGAAGGGTTCTCGATGAGGAAGAACTTCTTTCGGATCCATTAAAGCCCCCCGGTAATTTCAAGGGTTGCCCCTGTAATATAACCGGCTTCTTTCGAAGAAAGGAAAAGAACAGCATCTGCAATTTCTTTTGAAGTTCCAAAACGTTTCATCGGTACCGTTTTTTTATATTCGGCAACTTGGGCTTCAGGAAGATCATCAATAAGTTCCGTTTCAACAAAACCTGGAGCGATATTGTTAACAGTGATATTTCTTTTTGCCACTTCTTTACTTAAAGACTTTGCAAAAGCTACTTGACCAGCCTTAGAAGCAGAGTAGTTGGTTTGACCTGGAAGTCCTAACACACCTGCAATTGAAGACATATTCACGATCCGACCATAGCGACTTCTTAAAAACTTGTTAGTAGCAAATTTTGTCATGTTAAACGTTCCCTTAAGGTTCGTAGTCATAACATTATCCCACTCCTCTTCTTTCATCATAAGAAGAAGGTTATCTCTTCGAATCCCTGAGTTGTTAACAAGAATATGAATTTCTTGGTCACCCAGATCATTAAAGAAGGCCTCACAAGCACTATAATCACAGACATCGAGCTTTGCGAGTCTCAGATTCTCAGCGAGAGGGCCCAATTCTTCTTTAAATTTATTGGCGGCTTCATCATTTGAACGGTAAATAGCGTAGACAATGGCGCCAGACTCTAGAAAACGTTCAGTGATGGCCCTTCCGATTCCGCGTGTCCCACCAGTCACAACGGCAACTTGGTCTTTAAAATCAAACTGTAACATGGTTATCCTTATTTTCTTGATTATAAAAGTATGATTCGATTTGATTGGCTTGAATGATTCCGTAGTTTGCGGCCCCTAGCCAACCAGA
>JAUHYH010000218.1 GCA_030426585.1 Bacteriovoracia bacterium | reverse complement strand
CTCTTCCCCCCTGATTTTCATCTAGGATTTTGGCAAGAGTTCCTACAATTCTTCCTCCGGTGGCTCCAAACGGATGCCCCATGGCTACACTGCCCCCTTTGATATTGAGTTTTTCTCGAGGGATTGATCCGAGAGCGGTAGAAAGCCCGATCTTATTTTGACAGTAGTTCTCATCTTCCCAGGCCTTAAAAGTGCAAAGCGCCTGTGCCGCAAATGCCTCGTGAACTTCAAAAAAATCAAAATCATTAAAGGATAAATTGTTCCGTTGAAGAAGTTGTCCAACAGCAATAGTAGGTGCCATCAAGAGCCCTTCACCACTTACAAAATCAACAGCTGCCGCCTGAGCATCAATAAAATAAGCTTTAATCGGCCAACCCATTTTCTTAGCGTACTCTTCAGATGCAAGTAAAACACAAGAAGCTCCATCAGTAAGTGCAGTGCTATTCCCTGCCGTAAGAGTTCCGGTTTCTGATTTATCAAAAGCCGGTCTCAAACGCGCTAATTTTTCTACTGTGGTATCAGGTCTTAAAATCGCATCTTTACTTAGTCCTTGAAACTCATGAACAAGATCATTATAAAAACCTTTCTCATAGGCTTCTGCACCTTTTTGATGACTTTCGAAGGCGAGTTGGTCTTGAGACTCTCGACTAATTTGCCACTCTTTTGCCATCAGTTCACAGTGCTCACCCATACTAAGTCCTGTTCGAGGTTCAGTTACCATGGGTACTTTTGGTTTAAAATCTGAAGGTCTAAAATCAAGAAAGTTTTTAACTTTTCCCACTGCGCCTCTAGCAGAGTTTGCTTTAATCAGCTTTTTTGCAAAAGACTTTTGAAAAGTAATTGGTGTGTCGCTATTTGAGTCACAACCTCCTCCAATCCCCACTTCAGCTTGCCCCATCGCAATTTTGTTTGCTATCGACCAAACCGTCTCAAGACCTGTTCCGCAGGCCCTCCGGACATCATAGGCAGGCGTTTTAGGTGAAAGCCCCGATCCTAAAGAACACTCTCTCGCAAAGTTCCAATCATTAGAGTTCATAATAACAGAGCCTAAAGCGACATCATCAATGGTTTTACCTTTAAGTCCTGTCTTATCAACTAAGGCCTTCAAAGCAGCAGTCATCATTTCTTGCATGCTGATATCGCCATAGTGAGTGAATGATTTTACAAACGGGATTCGGGCTGAATCAACGATAACAACTTTCTTAGCTTCCATGCTTACCTCGAGGAAAGGGTTAGTTTATCTATTGTAAATCCTTGGGTTGAAAAACGCTATAAACATTGAATATTTATCCTTAAGACTATAATTGACTGTGACTTCAAATCACTTAGAATCATAATTACACAGAAAGGATCTATTATGAGGTATAAAGAAATATTTTTGCACTCTATCTTAACAATTTTGCTATTGAGCGGTTGCGCCACGACATTTCAAAAGGCTGACCCTATTCCAACTAAATTTGATAGTGCTGCTCTCCCTTTACAGTTCCAGGAAGTTCTCGCTCGCTACAGTCCAGAAGCTTTTAATAAATGCTACAAGCCCTACCTTCGTAAATTCAAAAAAGGGGGAAAGACCAAACCCCGAAAAGGAAAATTAGAGTATAAAATAACTTTTGATAATTTAGGTGCCGTTCAAAAAGTTGTCCGTACAAGAAAAAGTAAACTTCCTAAACAAGTTTCTCAATGTGTTTATAAAGGTTTGAAAAAACTTGATTTTGGAAAATCTGAATACGCTAAGTTTGAAATTATTTATCCGTTAATACTTAAGTATCGATAGAAGATGAACACAGTTATCCATAAAAAAGTTGAACAGGCCCAAAAAGGAGAAAATCCTTACGTTATTACCAAGGTAAAATCGGGCTGGGTTGTGATTGGAGAGGTTCAACCAACTAAAGGTTATTGTCTCTTGCTTCCAGACCCCGTAGTCGAAAATCTGAATTCATTAACGACAGAACAAAGAAATCAATATACTTCTGACATGATTATGATCGGTGATGCTCTTACGGAACTTACTGATTGCTGGCGAATTAATTATGAAATGCTAGGAAACGTTGAACCTGCTCTTCATGCTCATGTCATTCCTCGCTATATCACTGAAGATGAAGACAAAAGAAAAGCTTCTGTGTTCTGTGCCTATGATTGGACTCAAAGTCGTAAGACCGACCTCAATGAAGATAATGAGTTTATTCAAAAAATGAAAGCTTGGTTTGATAAAAATTACCAATAAAAGAAAAAAACCTTATACTCTATTGCAATGGAATCACAATTTATAACAAGTATTGCTGGCAATTTATCAATCAAACCTCACCTCGTTGAAAGAGTTCTCAAGCTTCTTATCGAAGAAGATTGCACCGTTCCTTTCATTGCTCGGTATCGTAAAGAACAAACCTCAGGACTTGATGAGGTTCAGATCACGTCAATTAAAGACGAATATGAGAAAGAAGTTGAACTTGCTAAAAGGAAGACCTTTGTTCTCGATGCGATTAAGAAACTTGAAAAATTGACATCCGAATTAGAAAAGAAAATTCTTGCTTGCACACAAATGTCTACCCTTGAAGATCTTTATGCTCCTTATAAAACGAAACGAAAAACGAAAGGTCAGATTGCCATTGAGGCGGGTTTTCAACCCCTCGCAGATCTTATAAAAACTTCTACGGATTCAATTGAAAAAATAAAAAAAGAAAGTAAGTTCGAAGACTTTGAGCAAGCCCTGGAAGGTGCCAAAGATATTATCGCAGAAGAAATTTCTCACAATATTGAAGTTAAAGAATTTCTCCGACAAGAATACTGGAAGCAGGCAACCTTAAAAACTTCCAAGAGATCTAAGGCCGACGAGATCAAAGAAACTCCTAAGTTTCAAGATTACTTTGATTTTGAGCAAAAAATTAAGGATTTAAAAAGTCCTAAGGTGACTCACCGTTTTCTTGCCATCAGAAGGGCCGCCTCACTTAAAATTCTTAAAGTCGATATTAACTTTGATGAAGAATGGGCCTTAAAATATATTGAAGGTGCTCTGTTTCAGATGAGTAAGCTTGGCTGCCAAGATATTTTAAAAGAATGCATTAGAAGAGCTTATAAGGTTTCGATTCACTTAAGCCTCTCACTAGAAGTTAAGAGTGAATTAAAAAAGATCTCGGACGAATCAGCTATCTCTGTCTTTGGAATCAACTTGAAGAACCTTCTGCTTCAACCCTACCTAGGGCCTAAAGCCGTTATTGGAATTGATCCAGGGGTTAAAACAGGATGTAAGGTTGCTGTCATTGATAATACCGGAAAATTCCTCGCAGATACTGTGATTTACCCTCACCCTCCTAAAAATCATAAAGCAGAATCCAAAACAATAATTGAAACTTGTATTGAACAGCTTAATATTCAATACATTGCGATTGGAAATGGAACTTTTGGAAGAGAAACGCTT
>JAUHYH010000032.1 GCA_030426585.1 Bacteriovoracia bacterium | reverse complement strand
CGTGGAAATGAACTCGGGCTTCGGTCGACCGTGTTTTCCTTCGAACCAATGCCTAGCGAGTATCTTTTTCCAGGCAAGCCGACGCCAAGGCTCACCCGTTTTCGCGAAAAGTTCAAACTGCTCGATGAGAGGGTGGTCGAAGATAGGGGAAAGGAGTACACTATCTTTAAGTATGGGCGTGATTAGGATTATCTTTTACATAACTCTGTTTTGGGTTTTTAAATTTACCCTAAATGTTATCTGTAAACTTTTCCTTGGCCCCCGAAGATCTTCACGAGCTGAAATAGAATATATCAAGGAGCAAAGATGAAAAATTTATTATTAGCCGCAAGTTTAGTTTTTTTTATGGGAAGTTGTTCTTCTTATGGAACTAAAAAAGCATGTTGCAAAGGCAAAGAAGCGGAAATGAAATGTTGTGCGAAAAAGAAAGGTGAATGCACGGACGAAAAATGCAAAGCTAAGAAAGAAGAAAAGAAATCTTAAATATGGCGGGGACTCTTTATCTTATTCCAACACCTCTAGATAATGAGTCCCCCCTTCATCCCACCGCTTTAGAACTCCTTCAAAATGCTTCCGAAAATTTAGACAAAAATCTTATCCTTGTTGAAGAGCCCAAAGCTTCGCGCAGACGTTGGATTCATTGGGGACTCCCTCGAGAAGTGATTGAGCACTTTCTTTATTTTAATGAGCATGAGCAAGAACAGGAGCAATTAAAAATCATTCAGGAACTTAAAAAAGGAAAGAATGCTTTCCTTCTCAGTGACGGTGGTCTTCCTGCTTTTTGTGATCCAGGTCGAGAACTGATCGATCTTTGTCATCAAAATAAACTGAAAGTCACCAGTTCTCCATTTTGTAACTCATTAGCTTTGGCCTTTGCTTTGAGTGGTTTCGACCATCAAGAGTTTCGCTTCAGCGGATTTCCTCCCAGAAAAGAAAGCGAGAGGAAAAAATGGTGGAAGAATTTTTTAGCGGAAAAAGATTGCAATGCGTTAATGGATACGGCCTATAGACTCCCAAAGGTACTGAGTGAAATTGAAGAGCTGCAAGCCTCACAAAACTTCTTTGTGGCCATGGATCTCAATAGACCCACAGAACAGCTTCTCAAAGGCCCAATCCCATCGATTCTTAAGGCCTACGATGGTAGTAAAAAGGACTTTATTTTGATAAAAGGTCCGAACCATGTCCGAAATTAGCCAACGTAAAGATTCACATATAAAGCTCGCTGGAATGTCTCAAGTCCAGGGGCACGACGATCGTTTTAATTATGAACCTTTATTAGGAGGCTTTCCTTCTGATTGGCGTTCGCCTTCAGTTTTTCTCGGAAAGAAAATAGAGGCTCCTCTTTGGGTTTCAAGTATGACGGGGGGCTCTTCGAAGGGAAAAGCTTTAAATAAAGTTTTAGCAACAGTCGCTTCTAAGTTTGGACTTGGGATGGGACTTGGTTCTTGTCGAGCGCTTCTCGAAGATTCAAAGAAGTTTGATGATTTTAATTTAAGACCCATCCTTGGTGATGGCCTTCCTTTTTATGCAAATATTGGGGTTGCCCAGGTCGAAGCTTTAATACAATCTCAGAAACTCAATTCACTTGGAGAAATGGTAGAGAAACTTAGCTGCGATGGTCTTGTAGTTCATATCAATCCCTTGCAAGAATACTTTCAGCCAGGTGGAGATAAGGTCATTAGGCCAGCACTTGAAACACTCCGAGAGTTAACGGAATCCTTAAAACTTTCTTACGTAATCAAAGAAGTTGGACAAGGAATGGGACCGGAGTCATTACGATCATTGATTGAGCTCAATGTTGATGCTATCGAATTAGCAGCACATGGAGGGACTAATTTTACGAAGTTAGAAGGAATGAGATCGGAAACCTCCTCTTCTGAAGATTTTAGTAAAGTGGGACACACGGCCCTTGAAATGATTGAAATTTTAAATACACTATCTGCGGATAATTTGGATGTTATAATCTCAGGAGGAGTTAATAATGTCCTTGATGCTCACTTCTTAAAATCTCGATGTGGGTATAACTCAGTGATAGGAAAAGCAAGTTCGCTTCTTTTTTATGCTGAAAAAGGTGAGTCTGAACTTTCAGAATATGTTGAGCAGTGGCTAAGAGATTATCAATTGGCCGTACAGTTTTTGAAGGTGAAATCAGAGTGGAATTAATTACGGGTTATTCAAAACTTTCAAAAAACGAAAAGATTAAATGGCTTGTCGATCAATGCCCTGACCTGAATGAAAATTTCCATCAAGATCTCTTAGGGACTGAGTTCTCTTCGCGAGAGAAGCAAGAACGCTTTGATCAATTCTCGGAAAACACAATCGGGAACTTTCATATCCCTTTTGGGGTTGCCCCTAACTTTCTGATTGATGGGCAGAGCTTTGCTGTTCCCATGGTCATTGAAGAAAGTTCGGTTGTGGCCGCCGCGGCAAAGTCAGCGAAGTTTTGGTCATTAAGGGGCGGTTTTAAAACTGCGATTCCTTCTGTGACGAAACGTGGGCATATTTATTTTGAATGGGATAAAGAATTCTCACTTTTTGAAAGCTTTTTCGAAAAACAAAAAGAAAGGATTCTTAATAGCACGCTGGATCTCAACCGGAATATGGAGAAACGGGGTGGAGGGATCTTAGGAATAAAGCTAGAAACATTAAAGTCAGCAAAAGAACCTATCTATAGAATTGAATTGTCGGTTAACACTTGTGATGCGATGGGGGCCAATTATATTAATTCTCTTTTGGAGAGAATTAATGAAACGATTGAAGAAATTTTGCCTGCTGAAATCAATTCATTCTACCAACCAATAATGGCGATCCTTTCGAATTCGACACCGGAATGTTTAGTTGAATCAAAAGTCAGTTGTAAGTTATCTGAACTAGGTTCTGTTGATGGTCTTACTTCTCACGATTTTAGTCATAAATTTGTGAAGGCAGTTGAAGTTGCAAAGCTCGATCCTTCTCGAGCTGTCACTCATAACAAAGGTATTATGAATGGTGTTGATGCTGTTGTGCTCGCAACGGGCAATGATTTTCGAGCGATTGAAGCGAGTTGCCATTCTTATGCCGCGAGAGACGGTCAATACCAATCGTTAAGTAATGCTAAAGTTGAAGGGGATTATTTTGAGTTTTCTGTAAGACTCCCGCTCGCCCTAGGAACGGTTGGAGGATTAACAAAGCTTCACCCCCTTGCTGAAGCTTCGCTTAAAATGTTAGGTCATCCTGACGCAAGAACATTGATGAGCATAACGGCTTCTGTGGGGCTCGCCCAAAACTTTGGAGCCATAAGGTCATTAATTACAACAGGGATTCAAAGAGGGCATATGAAGATGCACCTGAATATTCTTAATCAGCTGGGTGCAAATAAATCTCAAGAAGAACTCGCCATCCGATACTTCGAGGATAAAGTGGTTTCTTTCAGTGCAGTTCAGGCGTTCCTTCAGCAGTTAAATTAAACTTATTTTGCCTTTTCAATCCTTAATGGAATCGTTATGATTAGCGCATATAAATGACTTATCTCGTCAAAGAGGTTTTTGCGAATGACTCAGTCGACAAATTCTGAAATTGATAAAAATTTTCTGAAGAATATTCAAAAGAATCAATCGAATCGTCTAAAAAATGAGGAAAGTCATCCTCATTATTTTTATGGGCATGGGAAGCTACTCTTAACAGGTGAGTACTTAGTGATGGATGGAGCAAAAAGCTTAGCGCTCCCATCGATCCTCGGTCAAAGCTTGTCAGTGAAATACAAAAATACCTTCATGAAGCCTCGACTAAATTGGAAAAGTTATAGCTATAAAGCAAAAAAGTGGCTTGAGGCGGACTTTGAACTTTGGCGTTTTGATATTAAAAGCTCGAATGCTGATGTCCCTGAAGTTTTGGAGCTTCAAAATATTTTAAGAAAGGCCCGAGATCTAAATCCTCATTTCCTTCGTGAAACAGGAAAGAATATTAACGTCGAAACTCGCCTTGAATTTCCTTTAGAGTGGGGCTTAGGTTCTAGCTCTACACTTCTCTATAATATTGCCCAGTGGGCCTATATCAGTCCTTTTGAACTTGCAGGCCTCACATACGGTGGGTCTGGTTATGATATTGCTTGCGCGCAATCAATGACTCCGATTGTTTACGAGTTAGATGAAGAGACAAAACGACCAAGTTGGCAGGTCGTAAATTTTAGACCTTACTTTTTGAACGATCTTTATTTTGTACACCTGGGTTCTAAGCAGAAAACCAGAGATGAAATACAGTATTATAAAGAACTGGACAAAAATTCAGTTGAGCTTGAAAGTGCGATTGAAAAAATCAGCTTCATTACTGAGGAAATAGTAAAAGCTCAAACCTTCGATGACTTCAATGATCTTCTCATTGAACACGAAGAAATAACCTCAAACATTTTAAAATACCCTCGCATTCAAAAGGAACACTTCTCTGACTTTAAAGGAACTATAAAGTCACTTGGTGCCTGGGGAGGAGACTTTGTTCTTGCGACTTATCAAGGACCTGACCAAGATGTCGAAAAATACTTTAAAGAGAAAGGTTTAGATGTTGTGATTCCTTACAAAAACCTTATATGTGATCAATTTATTTCTAGCCCGATACAAAGTGGTGAGATTCAATAAGGATTAAGATGTCTCAGAAGTTCAGAATTGATGCTCCTTCAAATATTGCTCTAATCAAATATTGGGGTAAAAAAGGATTTCAACTCCCTCAAAACCCCTCGATTAGTATGACGTTAAAAAATTGCAAGACCATTATGGATGTTGAATACACCTATGATGAAAACTCCGATAAAGGTTTTGAATTAGAATTTCTCTTTGAAGGGAATAAAAAAGAAGATTTCGAAGATAAGATTTTAGCAAAAATTATAAATCTTCCTGAAGAATTTAGCTTTTTACAAAAGACCTCATTAAAAATTAATGCCCTCAATACATTCCCACATTCTTCGGGGATTGCTTCATCAGCGTCTTCAATGGCCTGCTTAGCAAAGGCCTTTGCTAAGATTTATTTTGAAATTGGTAATCCTAAGCTTAAAAGAGAGCAAGTGAGTCTTCTCGCACGAGGACTATCAGGAAGCGCTTGCCGTTCACTCTTTCCTGGTTTTGCTTATTGGGGAAAGAACGAAGCGATTGCTTTTGGTCGAGATGAATATGCTCTGCCTCTTTCGGAAGACCTTATTCATCCTAACTTTAAGAAAGTTAAAAATACGATTCTTGTTGTTGATCAAAACCAGAAAAAAGTTTCAACCTCTGATGGGCATAGCCATATGAAGGATCATCCCTATGCATTGACTCGTTATAAAATTGCGAGAGAAAACTTTGAAAAAATTATTCAAACCATTAGAGTTGGTGACTGGGAAGAATTTGGCAAAATTGTAAAGTCTGAAGCTCTTCAATTGCATGCGTTGATGTTAACAAGCAACAACCCTTACACGCTGTTGAAACCTAATACTTTAAGTGTCATTGAAGAAATAGATCAATTTATTAAGGATAAAAAAATAGAACTGACCTATACCCTTGATGCAGGGCCTAATCTGCACTTGATATATCCAGAAGAGAATCAGGAAAAAGTTGAAGAACTTATTGAAAAGCTAGATGATCAGAACCTTTTTCAATTTGTCATCAGCGACTCTATCAATTGGAAGATGAATGACGACTTCCTCGCATCCTGATTATTCTTCAAAAGTTCTTTTGTTTGGAGAGTATAGTGTTCTAGTAGGCTCTTCAGCGCTGGCCCATCCCTTAACTAAATTTTCTGGGCGATCGATGAGTTTGAAAAAGCCACTCAGTGCTTTTGATCTTAAAGGTCTTTACTCTTACCTTGAGGCTTATTTTTCAGCAGTCGAAAAACCTTTTCTCGATTTAAAGAAATTTTCGGAAGCTTTAAAAAACAACTGGTGCTTTGATTCTAATATTCCCGTTGGAAAAGGTCTGGGAAGTTCGGGTGCTTTATGTGCAGCTATTTTTAATGAGTTTGGAACTGCAGGGAACCTAGATGAAAGTGAGTTGAGGAAATCATTAGGGGAAATAGAGTCTTACTTTCACATGAGTAGCTCAGGGATCGACCCTTTAATTAGCTTGCTGCAAAAAACATATTTGATTAATAAAAGTCGAGAGCTTACTGAGGTAACGGGTATTCGAGATAAATATACGGCGCTGGAAGATAAAGGAGTTTCTGTTTATTTAGTTGATTCAGGAATTTCGAGGCAAGCATCTCCTTTTGTAAAACTTTTTAAAAAGAAGCTTGAATCTGAAGATTTTAAAAAATATTTAGTCGATGAGTATTTGCCGATTAATGAGGAAGTGACAAGCTCATTTCTAAATACTGATGTTGAGAGTTTTAAATCGGCACTGAATGAGCTTTCTGAAGTCCAATTAAAAGTCTTTCGTGAGATGTTTTTAAAAGATATTTATGATCATGCAAAAATTATTCATTCTCAAAAACTTGGAAGAATAAAGCTTTGTGGCGCAGGAGGGGGAGGATTTTCACTTCTCTTTTCTTATATTGGTGATGATATTAAGAAATATCTCCCTAACTATGATATTCTTAAACTAAAGGACTATCTATGATCAGACTTTTGCTTTTAATGCCATTGCTTAGTTTTGCGAACCCTAATACCAAAACGTACCAAGTCTTCATGGAAGCGAAGTTCATTAAAGGGAATAAAATCATTATGAATCATGAGGCCCCCTTGGTCTTAGAGTTCAATGCAATGGAGGAGCGCTGCTTCTTAACCTTAAAAGATAGAAGAAAGTTCAGAGAGAATTTAAAGCCATGGGATTGCAAGTTTAGGTCTCAGAAAGAAACTCCAAATCTTGCCTATAAAGACTTTCTTAAAATTTTTGAAGAAACCTATAAAGTTATAAAAAAGAAAGACCCAGAGAGTTTAGAAAACTATAAAACGAGCAAAACCAAAATATTTTTAAACGGTAAGAAAGTTAACCAAACTTATCTCACTCTAGAACTTCTCAAAAAGTATGAGATATCTTATCGAAATACTGAAGATGAAGGACTTAACCTCGTAAAGATCAACCTAAGAGTTTATTGATCGGTTCCACCGTGAATTAAAGTCATTTTTACAGCTTTTTTTACATCCTTCAGTGGGGTTTTTTGCTGTTCTTCTGATTTCCATTCCTGAGTTGCGCAAGCAGCATTAAAGACACCTGTTTCAAAACCAAAGGAATTTTCGATTGCTTGAATTAAATGTCTCGCCATCAAAAATTTGGTTTGGACTCTTGAAAGTGGGCTTTGATTTAAAATATTTTTTAAATACTTTTCAACTGTTTCTTCTTGATTACTTGAATCATAAATATCGATGAGAAAACCTATCTTATGTAACTGTCTCCCCGGTGCAGCCTTTGTGTAATACAAAAGATTTTGGAGTTCTGAGCGATTAAAAATTGAATTCACTAGGACTGTTGATGAAAATAAAGGGAATCCTTTAGTGAGGTTGTTAAGACTTATTTGTGACTCTTGGCTTGCCAGTCTCAAGTCTGCTGCAAAAGCTAATTCGAGGGCAATATTCTGTGCTCCTAATTTTAAATCAAAGATAATTGTGGCTGGAGCATTGATCATAAGTTTTTGAGTGGTATTAAGTTCTTCACGAATTTTTAAAAGCTTTTTATTATCAGCTTTTTTTATAAAATCTTCACTTAAACCTTCTGAAAAATAATCACCACTTGAGTTTACTAAAATTGAAGAAATCTCAAGTCTTGAGCTGGCCCAATTGAGCAGTGATTGAAACTCAAAAAGAAATTCTAGGTTGATGGGGTTACCCATCTCAGGTCGGTTTAGAGTTACGATCAGGGTTTTTGTTTCTGAATGAAGTTGCGTGCACAACGTGTTGTAAGAGAAAAGATTCATAAAACCTTCCTTGGTTTAATCTTTTTCACGAACTCCTTTCTAGAGTTCTTACTAATATTTTAACTTATGACCTCAAGATGGAAAGAATCGGAGAAAACTGCTTCGATCAGGCAGTAATTTTTACAAACCGCTCGAAAGTGGCTTTTAGAGCTATTTTGCGGAATTCTAGGGATTTTCAATAGTTGCTCGCTGTAAGTTTTTATTACTGAAGTCAGAAAGTCGGGTATGGCGTTACTTTTAAGGTTTTGACCTCAGTAAAGATTGTTGAATTCCAACAACCATTATTTATTTTTTCTAGGCAATATGGATCCCGTTAATACAGCAAATCTCAATAAGGTTTATCTTGGAAGTACGCGTTATAAATTGGAGATTTCATGAATTTTATTGTTATAGCTTTTTATTTGTTATGCTCAACGGCCTTCTCTGAAGAGCTTTTGGTGAAACTAAAAGATGAAAACTTTGCTCATCTCCATCAATCTTCAAAGATTGCAAACAAAGTTTATAAGTTAAATAACAATCAACTTCATTTACTTTCAAATTTAGAAGTTGAGTGGGTTCAAAGGAATCATCAACTGACCTTAAGGTCTGAGCCTAATGATACCGACTTTGAAAAACAATGGTGTTTGAGCCCCCAGGCCAATGGGGCCGATGTTAAGGTTTCAAATCTTTGGGAGTACGGAACTGGAGGTTTGGATCGGAATGGTCATGAAGTTGTTGTTGCTGTAATTGATGGTGGCGTAGGAATAGATCACCAGGATTTAAGAGAGAATATCTGGGTCAATCGCCATGAGATTCCAGGTAATGGTATTGATGATGACCAGAATGGTTATATTGATGATGTGAACGGCTGGAACGCCGGTAATGACAGTGGTGAAATGACGGGAAGCCATCATGGAACACACGTGGCAGGAATCATCGGAGCTTCTGGCAATAATGGGCTTCAAGTTGCGGGTATTAATTGGAAAGTAAAAGTTCTCCCTGTGGTTTTAAAGTCTTTTCAAACAGATGAAGTTTTAAAGGCCTATCAATATGTCATCGATCTTAAAAAACAATGGATTGAATCAAATGGTGAGAAAGGTGCAAATATTGTTGCAACTAATTCCAGCTTTGGAATTGACTATGCTGACTGTGAGTCAGGGGAATACCCCGCGTGGAATGATTTTTATAATCAAATGGGTAAAGTAGGAATTCTCTCAGCGGCTGCAACGGCCAATAATAATGTCAATGTTGATGAAGAAGGTGATGTGCCTACGGGATGCAGTAGCCCCTATATCGTTACTGTTACTAACACAACGAAAGAAAATAGAAAGTTTAAGTCAGCGGGGTATGGCGTGAAATCTGTTGACCTGGGTGCGCCTGGGACAAATATTTTAAGTACTGTACTTGGTGACGAAACAGATGAATTCACGGGAACATCTATGGCAACCCCTCAAGTCGCAGGGGCCGTGGCCCTTTTATACTCCCTAGCTCCTGATAGTTTTTTAACAAAATATTCAGAATCTCCAGGGGAGGCAATGCTTGAAATTAAAGATCATCTTATTGAAGGCGTTGATCCCAATCCAAGTTTGAATGGTATAACCGTGTCAGGCGGTAAGTTAAATATTCAAAAGTCTTTTGAAAAGTTTTAAAGTTTTACAAAAATAAGATTTTTTGATTTCATTTAGTTAAGTAACCAAGAAGGCGACTAGACTATGCATGAAGCAAAAATTCTTTTCTTTGTTCTCTTTTTATCATGTTCGGCCTCTGACAATGTCCTTAATGACGGGTCACCTGATGGGCAAGGACCGATAAAGGTCACTCCACCGATTACACCAATTGATGCAACACCAGCAAAGAGCCCGAGTGATTTAACAATCCCTTATACTTTTTTTAATGGTGATTTTCCGGTTTTAACACCTAGGCTAGGTTGGGTGAACCCAACTGAAGAAGACTACGATGGTTTGCAAATTGCTTTATTAAATAATCAAAACCAGTTCATTGTTCCTTTCAAGAATTTAAGTAAAGAAACAACGAATTATAATTTTGAACTTGAAGCTCTGGAAGAATGTACTCCTCATCGCTATGTCATCAGAGGAACGCTTGAAGGGGCGAAAGGTAACCCTGCTTTTAGTGACGAATTTATTTATGACAATACGGCCCCGCAAGGTCCGATAAATCCAACACTAATCGATGACTCTACAAAAGAGCTCTCTGCTTATTTGAGCTGGAATCAGTACGATGAAAACTGTGAGCTAGCGAGTTTAGAGTCGGCTATCGTCAAATCTCCAGATCTTGAAAAAATAAAACCGATTAAAGGCGGAGAGTGGGAAGCTGTTCAAAACAATCAAGTTCAAAGAAGTTTTGGTGATGATAACAAGCTTGATTGGTATGAGGCCCACTATACACTTCTAAAAGGAACTGACCAGGCCGGAAATAGCAAGGTTTACCTCTCTGAGGCTTGGCATCCTCTGGGACCACTCGACGCTGTCCGAGTTTGTGAAGGGGAATCAGACAGGCAGAATCTAAAAGTGAATTGGTCGAAGCCGAACAATCAAAATGCTGCGGGTAAAGGGGAGCATCAGAGAACGGTGCTTGAATATAGACTTTTCAAAAGGGCCACTCCTAAAACAGTTGATCTCACTGCCTCTGAGCTTGAATATACCTTTAGTAAGTATGACCTTTATCCTTGTAAAACTCTTTACGTTCAAGTCAAAACTTATAATGGGCTTTGGTCTGAACCTTCAAATGAGCTTAAAGTAAAAATAAACTACAATCATGAGTTCTCTGAAAATGAATACTTTAATTACAGCTCTGAAAAAGAATCTGAAATTATCGCCTTAGAAGACAATACTGAAATTACTCTTAATAATTCAAAAACGATAATCTTAAACAAGGACGAGACTTATACTTTTAAGTCTCAAAGTGGAGACTACGCTTTTGCTAACAATAAAATCAAGCTTGTGACAGAGTCGGGAAAAGCTTGGGCGGAGCCGAAAGACTTTATTCAAGAGCTTGAGATTAATAAAGAAAAAGAACTTGTTCTTTACTCAAAAGATAACCAACTAGTAACAATTGAAGGGAAAGGAAAACAAGCTCTTAAAGTTTTTCTAAAGCCTAATGAGTTGAAGTCAGTGAGAGTAAATGGATTTAAAGAACTTATTGCTGATTACCCTCTGCTTGTTTTTGAAGTTTCGAAAGATAGCAAAGGGAAAGTCTTAAAAGAGGTGCTTAAATGAAAAAAATCATTGGAGTTTTAACACTTAGCGCCCTCTCCGTTCTTGCGGTTGAATACAGTCTTAAGCAAGACCAGTTTATTTCTCATATTTTATGGGACAAAAAACATATTGATTACAAATGGGATCTTTCAAAAATTGCTGCGGTTTTAAAGCATAACGGAATTACATGGGAGTCAGCGAAAAGGCTTCCTGTTGGTTACACGTTTGAAGTTCCTGATGAAGATGTTCCTCAAGTGGCCAATAAAGAAGTTCAGTCTGTGAGTGTGATCTTAAGTGGGAATGAAAAAAATCAGGGCACTCTTTCGGCAATGATAGATCAAGAAACTGTCTCTGGGGACAGAGAATTAAAGCTCGGTGTGACGACAGGGGTTTTCCATGAAGAGCTTGGCTTTCTTAATGGGCAAGATAAGTTTATCTACTCCAATATGTCCCAAAAAGTTGGTTTGTTGTTTGAATCAAATAAAGACAACGATACCTTTTATACTCTCGGGCTAAACTTTAGAAATCATGTTTATAATGCGGATAGGTCCTATGGGATCAATCAAAATATTCAAAAGGTCACCCATAGTCTTTTTGCGGGAGTTACCTATCGAAAATATCATACTTGGAAAGTGATGGGATTTGCGGAGAATGAAAACAAACTTTTCTTTGATGTTCAAGCTGATAAGACCTCGGAGCTAAAAGTCGGAAACTCTACGAACCTAGGAGTCGCAGCTGAATGGTCGCCTTGGTATATAGCTTCTTCACTATGGGGGATCGGTACTAATATCACAGGCAGCGTTGTTTCAAATGAATTGGACCGAAATAATGAATACCGAGTGTATGTTTTTACGGAGCTTTATGAAGCAGGAATTAGGGCCGATCTTGGCTATTCATTTACAGATTTAGAAGTAAGCTCTCAGAGTGTTAGGAATCGGCAGGTTGAGCTGAACTTAAATTATTTCTTTCTTTAATCCACTGGAGAAGTTCTTTATTTTCTTTTTTCTCAATAAACTGAAGTGGAGTTAACCCTTCCTTGTCTTTAAGGTCTTCTTTTGTCACAGGGTAAAGCTTTTTTGCTATTTCTGAATAATTTCTGTCAATCGCCAAGTGAAGTGCCGTTCTTTTATAAGGGCCATAAAGATAATCTGGATTAGCGCCATGCTTGATGAGGAGCTCAACCCCTGCAATATCATTATTAAGTACGGCAATGCTTAAACAACTTGATTGATCATTGTGAGACCTAAAGTTTACATCAAGCTCTTGGTTCGTAATTAGAGCTTCAATCGCGTCGAGTCTTTTCTTCTCTTCTTCAGGTGATTCTAGACCATCATAGGCAAGGAATAGATCCATGAGTGGGTTCACTTCACTATTCGTTGATTGAACCTTTACGTTTTGACCCAAGTTGATGATGTATTGGTAATCACCGGCGGTAATAGCGCTATTAAGATTAACCGGTGTCGAGATTTCGTGATTCCGGTTATTTCTTCCACATGAAATCAGAACAAGCGCCAAGATTAAAAACCTCATTGCACCACCTCAACTGACTGATAAGGCTTAAAGCTCTCTTTCGTAAGTTTTTGAGTGGGTTGGTATTGAAATTGTGACTTCCCAAGCACTCCAAACATATCTTTAACCATTTCATATTGAAGGTTTCGAGCGGTATTCGCTTTTTTTCGATAGTTCTGATTCGTGTAGTTATTAATAATAACGAAATGCCTTAAGCCCTTTTTGGTTTTCATTGTTCCAACCAACGAAGAGCCATTACCCAGCGTTCCTGTTTTTCCGACGAAACTTTGAGGGAATTCCGATTGGTAGCGCTTATGAACAGTCCCTTCAACTCCAGAAACGGCCATATACATTTTTGCGATGTTTTTATAACGAGTCTCTGCTGACGTTTGGAAACGATCAGTCTTTGGATCAAAAAGAGGGTCGAAAACTCTATTCGTATATTTCAAGAAGTTTTCTAAAATCGATAAGACAGTTCGGCAGGAAGCTTTATTGCTCACGACATTCCACTTCCCTGATTCTTTTGTTTTATGGCTTAACCCAGACCCAGAAATAAAATCAAATCCTGAGCGGTTATTATTTTCAGAAAGTGTTGTTTTGAATTCTTTTTCAAATTGATCTTTCCCTCCTAGGGTATAGAACAAAAGGTCTGAAGGTTGATTGGCCGAATTGACATTGATGAATTTAACCAGCTTGCCGAGCTTTTGTGAACGGTATTCAATAACCTTCGCATTTTTATTTTCTAAAAAAGGATTTGCTTCAGAGCTTTCAACCTCGGAGACAATTAATTTCGGGTGTGTCGTTTGGTAACCGAAAACCTTTCTCTTGTCAGTGTAGTCCTTAAGAAGGCTTTCTCCTGTAAGCTTTGAGTTCAAACACTGAGTTGATCCTCGGGGAATACTTGCATTTGATGTGACTCTTAAACTTGTCTCCCATTCCTCAGTATTTAAGTAATAAGCAAGATCGTCTTTAAGATGGCCTTTGATTGGTTGGTAGGGAATACAGTAATGAGTTGAAGACTTATTATAAACTTGAGCGTAATAAGGGTTATCAATGGATTGCGGGGTAAAATAAAATTTCTCATCAAAGGTAACCTTCTTTAATTTGTGAATGCCTAATTGGTTAAGTTTATCGACAACAGCATAAAGTGAACGGCTCGCAAAGAGAGGGTCATGCCCCCCTTCGATATGGAGGTTTTCACCGTCAGTATAAAATTTTGTAACGAACTCATGATCTGGCCCCAATTGAGAACGTTGGATGGCCCAAAGCGAAGTAAAGATTTTTGAAACAGAAGCGATAACGAGAGGCTTATCAATATTGCTTCCTCCGATAGAACCGTCTTCTTTAATATAACAATAAGACTGTTGAGGTTTTGAAAGATCATTTCCAAAGAGTTCTAAATTCTTTTCCCAACAAGTTGTGAGGTCGTTCTCGTCACCAGAACATTCTGAAGCCTGAGAAAAGGGAATAGCCCAGAGGAATATGAGGATAAAACGCCATAAAATCATACCCTTATAGTTTATCGGATATGCCCAAATTGATGGGAAAACTCTCAAAATACAGTAAGCTTTACAATAACCGTTTAACTTTTAGTCGCTCTCGAGAAGAAATAGAGCGAAGCCAGCCCAGGAAGGGCGAAAATCATACAAAGAAAGTAAAAATAAGCATAACCCCCGTTAGCCAGTTCAGGGCTAAGGGTGTTTAAAAATTCGATTAAATCTCCTGCAAATCCCGAAAACAATGTCCTGCCTAACGAGGCCAAACTCGCAAAAAGAGCGTATTGGGTTGCTGTGAAACGTTTGTTAACCAACGCCCCCATAAAGGCAACCAGGGCCGCCGTTCCCATTCCGCTAGTCATATCTTCAAAGAAAACCACAAAAGCGAAAGAGAGTTTTGAAGGGAAGAAAACCAGGAGCGTATAACAACCGGTCGAGATGGCCTGAAGCACTCCTGAAATCCAAAGACCTTTAAGTTGGCCAAGCCTATAAATGATAGAGCCCCCAACAATGAGTCCTAAGAGACTTGAAAAAAGCCCCAGCGTCGAAGCAATTTCTCCGATATCTTTATTAGAAAAACCCACATCCGCATAGAACGGGCGGTTCATTGAGCCTGCAATGGAATCCCCAAACTTAAAAAGAAAGATAAAGATCAGCATAATAAACGCTTGGTCTCGCTTGAGAAACTCAGTGAAAGGAAGAATCACAGTATCTTTGAAAGAGGTTTGAGGCGGTTCTGTATTCTGAGGTTCATCGGCCCAAAAAGTTGTAAGCAGTCCCACGGCCATAAAGCCGGCGAGCATTACAAACATTTGATTAAAAGACCAGTTCCAAGTTTCTTTATCAACCACCCAGATTCCAAAACCTGAGGCCACCCACATCGCGATCCGATAACCGTAAACACCGAAGGAAGCTCCGACTCCTAATTCGTCTTTACTGAGAATTTCATTTCTATAAGCATCAACGGCCACATCTTGAGAGGCACTAAAAAAGCAAAGCAGGAAACTCACGATAAGAATATAACTTAAATCTTGAGTAGGACTTCCAAGACTCAAGAGATAAAAAACGACTGTTAGAAAAATTTGAGTAATTAAGAGCCAACTTCTTCTACGACCGAGTGACTTTATCGGAACAAACCGGTCAAAAAGAAAGGCCCATAAAAAATTATAAGAATAAGGAATCGCAATCCAAGAAAAATAACCGATCGTTGAAAGATCAATTTCTTCTCGCTTAAGCCATAACTTGATACTTCCGTAAACGACCATGATTGGAAGTCCGGAAGAGAATCCTAATAAGGTAACAGTGAGCATCCGCTTGGTTAAAAGCAAGCGCATAAGCTCTTTCATACTGTGGCGACTCATAATAAAAGTATATTAATAAAGAGGTCGATATTCCAATCTTTGACCTTTTTCAGAGGACTCAATGGCCAATTCAATCAATTTCATCGTGTTGACGGCATCTTTTGGATCAACAGGAACTGGTTTTCCTTGTGTGATCGTGTCTGCAAGGAGACGATAAAACGTGAGTTGACCTTCTGATTGGATTTTCGGTGGAGCGACTTCAAAACTTTTAAAGTATTCCGAAAGGGCCTGGTCCCATTTTTTATCACCAGGGAGAATTCTTTCTTTGAAAAGATCTTCTTGAGGATCAATGGCCGGAAATGAAAAATGGCCTTTATCCCCGAAGACTTGAAAACTAGGGATCGGTTTAGAAATTAGTTTGGAAGCTCTTAAAACGGCCCTGAAATTTTCATAATACAAAGTGATTTCAAAATAATCGTGGTTCTTGGCACCTTTTCTTTGAATCTGTAGATCAGCATAAATCTCTTTTGGGTTACCAAAGAGATAGAGTGATTGATCAATAAGGTGAGGACCTAAATCGTAAAGGACGCCATTGCCGAGCTCGGAGCCTTCTCGCCAATGATCTTTGGGTTGGGGGTTAAAGCGATCAAAGTTTGATTCGAACAAAGAGATATTCCCGACGTCTTTAAGAACTTCTTTTAAAATAAGAAAGTCATAATCCCATCGACGGTTATGAAAAGCCGTTAGGGTGACGTTATGTTTTTGAGCAGTCTCGATGAGATCAATTCCATCTTTTGAATGAACCACAAGAGGCTTTTCTACAACAACATGTTTTCCGGCTTCCAGACACTGCTTTGAAACCTCGTAATGCATATGATTGGGGAGAGTGTTGATGACGAGTTGAATTTCAGAATCATTAAGAATGTCATCGATTGAACTTACCGCAATAGACTTCGGATATTCCTGTGCTAGTTGCTCTTTCCGAGAAGTCATCACTTTTACCACTTCAAATTCGGGCAGAAGATTCAACTGAGGAAGATGAAAAACACTTCCTGATAACCCATAACCAAGTACCGCTGTTTTAATTGCCATTATTCCTCGAGGACGAGTGCTGCTGCCCCTAAAACGGCCCCGTATTCCAGTGCTAAGTTGGAGAGTTCTAGAGAAAAGCTATTTTGAAGATTAGGAAAAATATAATGATCAATTTTTGATTTAATGGTTTCAACAAAAGGTTCACCAACAACCATGCCTCCACCAATGAGAATGATTTTCTCAACACCGAGGAGGGTAACGACTTGAGAGATTCCAATAGCGAAGTAATCAGCAGTGGCCTCAAAGGCCGTGAGTGCATCGAGATCTCCGTTTTTATAAAGCGGGACTATCTCTCTATAAGTAAGATCTTTCCCTGTAATTTCATGAAAAGTTTTTTTGATTCCGGTGACGCTGCAATAACTTTCAAAGTGACCTTTCCCGCCACAGCCACATATTCGTCCGTCAGACTCTACAACTAAATGCCCGGCTTCTCCGGCAAGGCCATGGTGACCTCTCAAAAGTTCTCCATCGATAAAGACACCAGAGCCAATTCCTGTTCCAACAGTAATGGCTGCGAAGTTATGACAGCCCTTTGCTTTTCCCCAGCGAAATTCTCCAAGTGCTGCTGCATTGGCATCATTTTCGATGATAACTTTTTTGAAACCTTTACTGATCTTCTCCAGCATCGACTCATTTTTCCAACTCAAATTTGGAGGGTTGATAAGTTTATTTTGAACTGAGCTATAGTTTGGGCATCCGACTCCAACTTCAAGTTCTTCGGGCTTAATTCCATAGTCTTTAAGAACCGGATCGATATTCTCGTGAAGAGTTTTTAAAAAAGTATCAAAGGGAAGTTCGGCATGGGTATGAAATTTATGAACATCAACAACGTTCCCGCCTTTTTCAACCAGGGCAAACTTTGTGTTTGTTCCCCCTATATCAATTCCGAGAACAACTTTTGTCATGAGAAATACCACCAAAGAGCAAGGACACAAAGAACCAGGATGGCCGAAAGAATTTTATCGGTGCCAGATCCCGCTGTTTTCTTTTCATCTTCATGGAAGTCGAAGACAAGGGACGTGTCCTTTATTTTTTTCGTCGTAAGGCTGACAATGATCATTAAAACTGAAGTGATAACAAAGAGGTAAGCGGCAAAGTGAAGGAAGTTTTCCGTCGCAAAAGCATAAAGCATTCCATTAGGATCCAGGGAATCCTTATTGATCTCAAGGATCAATCGGCCAATCCCTAAAACAAAACCACTGTATAAGGCCGTCATCGCACCTTTTGCATTAATTTTTTTCCATAGAAGACCTAAAAGGAAAACAGCAGCAATAGGGGGAGAAATATAAGCCTGAACACTTTGGATATATTTAAAAAGCTCTCCTGAAACAAATCCCATCATCGGGATCCAGGCAATCCCAAGAACGACTAAAGCGAGAGTGGACCACCGACCCACTGAAATAAGTTTTTCTTCTGAAAGATCAGGGAATTTTCTTTTAAAAACTTCATAAGTAATAAGTGTTGAACAGGAATTAAAAACTGAAGAAAGTGAACTCATAAGGGCAGAGAGAAGACCTGCAATAAAGATCCCTTTAATCCCCGTCGGGAGAACACTTGAAGCAAGTGTTGGAAGGGCCATATCACTTTTAGGAAGTTCAAGCATTCCTTTGTTAGCAAGTACTAAACAAATCATTCCAGGAAAAACAAAAATAAATAAAGGGAGTAATTTTAGAAAGCCTGCGAAAATAGTTCCCCGTCTGGCTTCAGTGATATTTCTTGCAGAGAGGGCCCGTTGAACGACGTATTGATCCGTACACCAATACCAAACTCCAAGAATGGGGGCCCCAAAAATAATTCCCGTCCAAGGAAAATCAGGATCAGTCATCGGACGCCACATACTCATGAATTGTGGTTCAAGGTTTGCTTTAAGTTCGGAATAACCACCAAGGTGTGAAAGGCCAAAGTAAGTAATAAGCAAACTTCCCCCAAGCATCACGACCATTTGAACAGCGTCAGTATAGATGACGGCCTTAAGACCACCGAAAACGGTATAGATTCCCGTTGCCACGACAACAATTCCCGCTCCAATCCAAAAAGGAATTCCGATCGCTTCAAAAACCACGGCACCAGCGTAGATCGTGACTGAAATTTTTGTGAGAACATAAGCAATGATAGAAACGAAAGTTAAGTAGTTACGCGCTTGTTCTGAGTATCGAAGTTCTAGAAATTCAGGCA
>JAUHYH010000217.1 GCA_030426585.1 Bacteriovoracia bacterium | reverse complement strand
TTAGAAGCAGATTTTGCGGCAAGATATCCTGTTGTAAAAACAAACGAAACCAATGTGAGTGGTAACATTTCGGTAAAGCACGCATTTTCTAAAAAAGCAATTTTAGAAGCCGCATTTGGTAGAGGAGTACGAACTGCAAACATGGCTGAGCGTTATATCAATCATTTTACGATTGGTTCAGATTCGTATGAATATATAGGAAACCCGATGTTGAGACCAGAAGTAAATAACCAATTTGAGTTAGGATTAAAAGGAAAGCTAGGATTGAATAACAACTTGCAATTACATTATCAAACATCGGCGTTCTACTCAATTTTTGAAGATTATATTTCAGCAGTGGTCGATCCAACCATTCCAAGGAAGTTTATGCCAAATCAAAAACCAGAGTTTACAAAAGTGTTTACCAATATTAAAGACGCTAGCAAAACTGGATTTGAAGTAGCTGCAAAGTTGCAAATGTTTAATGATTATTATTTTCAAACAGAAGTAGCTTATGTAAAAACAGAAAACAAAGATTTTGATGAGTCGTTGCCGTTGAATCCGCCTTTCACTTCAAAAATTTCTATGGGAGTAGACAAAGAAAAGTATTGGGCAAAAGCGCAGTATAATGTAGTGTCAACTCAAAAAGATATAGCTCCTTCTTTTGGTGAAACTGAAACAGAAGGTTACCAAACTTTTGATATAAAATTAGGGGTAAAACCGTTTAAAAATTTTACGTTAGGGGTAGCTTGTTTAAATGTGTTTGATGAGAATTATATCAACCACTTAAACTTTTCATATAAAAACCAAGCAGATTTACCAATGACTAGAATTCATGAACCAGGAAGAAACTTTACGGCATTCTTACAGTATAAATTTTAATTTTCGAGTAAGGTTACTTAAATTTGGTGACTAATCTCCCAATTATTAACTAAAAATTTAAAAATGAAAAAATCAATTTTCTCAATTATTGTATTTGCTGTAGCTCTAGTGTTCTCTAACGAAGTTGTAGCTCAAGATTTCTCGAACTTAGATAAAAGTCCGATGGATGCAGCTACATACCCAAGTAGTTACAGAAATTCAGATAAAAAAGTAAAAATTATTTATAGTCGTCCTCAGTTAAAAAGAAGGCCAGTATCTCGTTTAGCAGTTGCAGGTAAAGTATGGAGAACAGGAGCAAATGAAGCCCCAGAAATTACTTTTTACAAAGATGTAAACTTTGGAGGAAAAGAAGTAAAAGCAGGAACATACTCGTTATTTACCATTCCAGGAGACAAAGAATGGACGGTTATTTTAAATACTGCTAAAAATGTTTGGGGAGCTTATTCTTACAACGAATCAGACGATGTAGTACGTGTTACAGGAAAAGTTTCTAGAGCAAACGAAAATATTGAAGCTTTTTCAATCGCTTTTGATGGTGAAGAAGATGAGTTTAATATGTATTTAGGTTGGGGTAACGTTGTAGTTACTGTACCGGTTAAAGGGTAAAACTTATTTAAAACAAATAAAAGGCTTCATTGGTTTTGTACTAATGAAGCCTTTTTGTTTTTATAGCTTTTCACATCCAAACGATAATTGTAAATTTGCATCCTTTAAAACAAGCGATTACAAATGCAATACAATCACCAAGAGATAGAAAAAAAGTGGCAAAAGTACTGGGCAGATCAAGGTACATTTAAAGCTAAAAATAATTCTGATAAACCAAAATATTATGTGCTTGACATGTTCCCTTATCCTTCAGGAGCTGGGTTGCATGTTGGACATCCACTGGGTTATATCGCTTCAGATATTTTTACCCGTTACAAAAGACTCCAAGGCTTTAATGTGCTTCATCCCATGGGATACGATGCCTTTGGTCTACCAGCCGAACAATATGCGATTCAAACGGGACAACATCCGGCTGTCACTACCGAAACAAATAGTAAAAGATATAGAGAACAACTCGATGCTATTGGGTTGTCTTTTGACTGGTCAAAAGAAGTTTATACCTGCGATCCCAAATATTATAAGCATACACAATGGGTATTTATTCAGCTTTTTAATCATTACTTTAATACCGAAACAAATAAAGCTGACTCTATAGAAAACCTTATTAAAGAGTTTGAAGCGAACGGAAATAAGTCAGTGAGCGCTCATCACAGCTGTGAAGAAGAATTTTCAGCTTCAGATTGGAAAAGCTTCGATGAAAAACGTCAAAGAGAAATTCTCTTAGATTATAGGCTCGCTTATCTTGCCGACACTATGGTGAATTGGTGTGCTGAACTGGGAACTGTTCTTGCCAATGATGAAGTCAAGGAAGGGCTTTCGGTTCGTGGAGGGTATCCGGTTGAGCAAAAGAAAATGCAGCAGTGGTCTTTAAGAATTTCTGCTTATGCAGATCGATTGCTTAAAAATCTAGATAGCCTTGATTGGCCAGAGCCTCTTAAAGAAATGCAGCGAAATTGGATAGGACGCTCAGAGGGCGCAGAGATGACCTTTGCTGTGGAAGGAAAAGATCCCATGAAGATCTTTACCACTCGAGCAGATACTGTTTTTGGCGTGACTTTTATGGTTCTTGCTCCTGAAAGTGAGTTGGTTGATCTTTATACAACTTCAGAACAACGAGCTGAAGTTGATGCTTATCTAAAAGTGACAAAAGCAAAATCAGAACGAGAAAGAATGACAGACGTTAAAAAAGTGTCAGGCGTCTTTTCTGGTTCTTATGCAATCCACCCGTTTAATGGAGAAAAGATTCCAATCTGGATTGCTGATTACGTGCTCGGAGGCTATGGAACGGGTGCGATCATGGCAGTTCCTGCGCATGACTCTAGAGACTATGCCTTTGCGAAACATTTTGATTTAGAAATCATTCCCCTCGTGGAAGGTTGTGATGTTTCGGAAGAGTCTTACGATGCTAAAGAAGGGAAGGTTATCAATTCAGATTTTCTTAATGGCATGGCTGTTAAAGACGCAATCAAGGCAGCGATTGATAAAGTCGAAAAAGAAGGCCTCGGGAAAAAGACGATTAATTTTCGCTTGAGAGATGCGATCTTTAGTCGTCAACGCTATTGGGGAGAGCCTTTCCCTGTTTATTATAAAGACGGCGTACCTTATATGCTCGATGAGAGTGAACTTCCACTAGAGCTTCCAGAGGTTGATAAATACTTACCAACTGAAGATGGTGACCCTCCACTCGGGCGAGCGAAGAATTGGGAAACAAAGGACGGGTATCCGCTTGAGATGAGTACGATGCCTGGTTTTGCAGGATCTTCGGCATACTTTTTAAGGTATATGGATCCTAATAATGATGAAGAGCTTGTTTCAAAAGAAGCGAATGAGTATTGGCAGAACGTCGATTTCTATGTTGGTGGGAGTGAACACGCAACAGGGCACCTGCTTTACTCGCGAGTTTGGAATATGTTCCTTTTTGACATGGGAAAGATTTGCAAAGAAGAGCCCTTTCAGAAACTTGTAAACCAAGGGATGATTCAAGGGCGGAGTAATT
>JAUHYH010000031.1 GCA_030426585.1 Bacteriovoracia bacterium | reverse complement strand
ACATATAAAGATCTCTCTAAAGCAAGAACGATTGCTAAAAAGCTTCAAACCGATTACATCGGTCACCTTCATCAAATTGATACTTATTTTGAGACCAAACAAGGACGCCTAAAGCTCCGAGAAATCAATGGCAAGGAAGCACAACTGATTCCCTATTCAAAAGATTATCAAACAGGGCCGATGAAAAGCACCTACTCTGTTCTTCCCGTAACAGACATCGAAAATGTAAAGGCCCTTATGGATAAACTCCTCGGAACGATCGTTGTTGTTGATAAAAAACGAGAAGTTTTCTTGATTGATAATGTTCGAGTTCATCTTGATGAGGTTAAAGACCTTGGAACCTTTCTTGAGTTTGAAGCTGTTTACAATGATGAGTCCCATAAAGAGCAAGAAGAAAAGAAAGTTTCAGAGCTGATGAAAACTTTTAGCGTTTCACAATCAGACCTTTTAAAAAAGTCTTATATTGATTACTTCTTTTATCGAGACTATCTACAATCAATGAGTGAAGTTCTTTACTCTTTTGAAGGACCAGAAACGATCGTTGCTGAGTTTAAGAGGACTGACCTTGATGAGAATGTTAAACCTGAAGAGCGTTTTCATTGGTTTTGTTTTGATAAAGGAAAAAATAAACTCCAAAAGTTAGACTTCGAATCTATGGGAAAAGAACAGCGAAATTTCAAACAGGCTTCTCTCAATTTTAAAAATGAAAATGTCTTGTTTATTTATCAAGATAAAACCCATAACCTCAAAAAAGTGAAACCCCTAAACCTCTCCCCTCTTTTCTTGGAAGCCGTAACTGCTCACTTTGAAAATCTAAATAAATAATCGCGATTTTACTCCGGTACCGAAGTGATTCTGTGTTGATACGATTTCGATTTCAAAGCTTTATCAACAATCATCAGACTGAGGGCACCTAAAATAATCGAACCAATGATAAATACTTTCATCCTTCTTCTATTATGACTTTAAATCCGAATTTAACCAAGAAGGGACGCTAAGTGCCTGAAAACACGATAATTCTATGTATAGCGTGCTGAAAACAAAATTTGGCAGCTCAAGCTTGTAATATTTCCCAACTCGACCCTTCAGACCCTATCTAGTGCTATAAGCAACATCAATCAAGGAGTTCTACCATGAAGTTTTTATGCCTAGGCTTAATAGCGCTAATGTCTTTCTCAACCTACGCTCAGAGCTGTTCAGAAGATCAGATAATCGAAGCTCTTAATGTCTATGAAACGGAGATTAACCCTTATCAAAATGGGAAATTCGAACATATGATTCAAGAAGTTCAACTGAGAAGCTCTCGTAAAGGAACCGACTTTTATGATGTGGTCATTAATTATGAATACTCTGAGGGTGGTTACCGCCTACTAGAAGTCAAAGCAAAAAAGAAAGATTCTAAATGTGAAACTGATATCGAAATCACTGATGAAAATTAATTTATAAAATATAATTCATAAAAAGGCTGGGTCTTTAACCAGCCTTTTTCTAAAAAATCATTGTTAAAAAATGATGATAAAGTTCACAGATCATTAAAGAAATTACAATAAACTTCATACTTTCTCCTAGAGATAGTTCCTCATCAAGGCCACCAAAATGCCTTGAATTTGAAAATCCTGGTCATTACTGACCAGGATAGGTTTAAGGGAAGAATTGGCAGGATGGAGTTCTATCTTATTTTTATTTTTCCAGAACCTCTTTATTGTGGCAGCTCCATCGACAACAGCAACAACTGTTTGCCCATTGCGAGCTGTATTGGCAGACTTGATCACAACATAATCACCATCAAATATTCCGTCCTCAATCATTGATTCGCCTTCGACTTCAAGAGCGAAACACTCGCCTGAAGTCGTCATTGACTGAGGGACGGATATATTATCTGTGTAATCACGATCATTTACGATGTCTAAAGGCGAACCTGCTGCTACTTTTCCTAATAAAGGAATCAGCATGTTCGGCTCCGACTGTTCTATTAATTCTAAATTTCTGGTCGCATTCGAATTCGTCGTTACGTACCCAGCTTTCTTTAAATAATTTACATAATCAACAACACTCCCAAGGGATTTAAACCCGAAGTGCTCCTGGATTTCTTGATAAGTTGGGGCCATGCCCTCCTCATCAAAAAATCCTTTGATATAATCTAATACCTGTTGTTGTTTAGACGTTAAGGTCACGATACTTCTCCTCAAATTGTAAGAGCTCTAAGAAGTCATCCCCCTTTGATCCCAAACTGATGTTTACGTTAAATTCAACTTCCTGTTGTGACGGGAAATGGTAGTGACCACTATTAAAAACTTGCAGATAGTGAGCTACGATGTTTCCTTCTTGATTAGTCATGAACGCCTCCTTACGTATTATTTCCGTATTGAAAAGAATATACGGAAAATGTCCGTAGAGCAAGGGCCCACACGTAGTTTTCTGCAGAATTTTATATAAAATCAGATACTTAGAGGTACGTTTTTACGGATTTTATCCGTAGGCATTAATTTCTTTACGAAAAGATCTTAGCTGGCAACTCAGTGAAGTTAATTCTTTTAAATTCCGAAAAGATCAAAAGATAATGAACTTTAAACACTTAATCTTTGCAATAAGCTTAATAACATCAACGCTCAAAGCCGATGAGTGCCTCCCTTACTTAAATCGAACTAAATGGATCCATGATGAACAGCCTGAGTTATTCATTTCTCAAAGAGACCTAAGGGCGGCTGATCATCAAGGCAATGGAACATGCGGACCTACTTGTGTCGTAAATTTACTCTCCAGCTTTGCTGAAGGTTCGGGGAAAAAGATTGATGATGGTTACACAATTATTGATCAATTATACAAATACAAACCTGAACTCAAGGAACGTGGAGGTGCTTCTATCACTGAAATGCGTGAGTCATTGTCTTATTTGTTTAATGAGAAAATAGGAGTTGAGGTTAAAACAGAGGCAAAAGTTCTTGATTTTGGTTCAGGTAATAAAAACCCTTCGATTTCTTATGTGAGTAGAATAACTAAAAAAGAGATCTTTGAGAATAAAAACTCCTACGACATTCTTATTCTCGGAATTATGAAAGAGGATGAGATGAGACATTTGGGGAATCACTATGTGCTTGTTAAAAATATAAGTGAGAAAAAGATTGAGCTCGTTGAACCCAATTTCCCTCAAGAAAAATTTGACTTTTATATGGAGGAGGTCAACTTCAATCTTTCCTATAATACTCTCCAACTCCATCCAGACAAAAACAATTACTACCACCAGGATCTTACCGATAGGTTTGGTAATGATTTGGAGTATTACGTCTTTGGAAAAATCTCAATAACTGAAATTGCTGAGTAACTCTTAGCTCTCAAATTTGATCGGTAGGGCCATCAACTGATCCATAATTTCTTTCGGATCACGGTCCTTATAAAGAATCTCATAAACGCCATTAAAGAGTTGAGTACGAATTTTAAAACGTTCTGAAAGAAAATAAGCGGCTTCAGTTGTCTTGTAACCTTCAACGACAGAACGTTGGCTTTCGATAATCTCAAGAGGCTTTCGTCCTTTTGCGATTTCTAATCCAAATGATTTATTCCGCGAAAGTTCTCCCGTTGTTGTTAGGATCAAGTCCCCCATTCCACTAAGACCGTAGAATGTTTCTTCACGAGCATTAAAAACTTTTCCAAAACGAAGCATCTCAACGATCCCACGAGTGATCATGGCCGCACGAGTGTTATGGTTATAACCAAAGCCTTCGATCATCCCACTGGCAATAGCGAGGATGTTCTTCAAAGCTCCTCCAAGCAGAACCCCTTTAACATCGTAAGTAGGTAAACCTTTGAAGTAATCAGACTTCAACATTTCTAAAACTTTTTCTAGGTGTTCGCGCGTTCTTCCTGCGATAGAAACCATGGTAATTTGTTTTTCAACAATTTCTTTGGCAAAAGAAGGCCCTGAGAGAAAACAGAAATTATCTTTATAGTCATAAAAAATGTCATAAAAGATATCATCAGGGAGTTCAAGTGTTTCTGTATCGATTCCCTTTGCAAGGGAAACAAAGGGGATTCCTTTTTTTAAATAATTTTCGAAAAAATCTTTATGTTCTCTAAAGTATGAATTTAAAGCTTTTGTTGGAAGTCCTGAAACAACAAGTTCAACCTCTTCAACTTTTTCCAACTCTCCCCAATCCATAATCGGAGTAAGATTAATCGGCAGCTCGACTCCTGGAAGATAGATTTTATTTTCCCCCTCTTTTAGAGCGTCATAGATATCTTGGCTTCGAACTTTGAGATAAACTTTTTCGAAATTATTTGAAAGCACAGAAGCAATAGAAGTCCCAAACGCCCCGGCTCCGATAACAATTGCTGATTTAAACTTAGGTCTCATAAAGAGATCACTCCTGGGATCGTAGAAATTTTTTGATAGATATCAAGTACTTCTTCGGCAGAGTTCATTTTTTTTGTGACTGTGATGGAAGTATACTTCCCATTCCTGGAATATTTTTCTTCAATCGTGCACCCTTCAAAATACTGGTCCAATTCGCTTTTCAGTTCAGTCTTAATAACGAACTTAAACGTATAATCATCTGGCCAATCATGACTCTGATTAAGAAGCTCAATCATTTCTTGTTCACGTTCATTTTTCGGCACTATCTTCCTCCAAAACCTTATTAAAACAGCCATTTAAGCCTGTTTACCGATCAAGATTACAGAGAAATACACTATGCTGCAAGTGAGGAGGATTTTCTTCAAATGTTGAGGAATATTCTAAAATTATTTGAACTCGATTTGAGGTCATTGGCCGCAACAAGGATTCTATTAGGACTTTTTCTTTTTAAAGATTTCATAGAAATCATTCCTCATATTAAAATGTTCTATACGAGAGATGGTTTTATTCCTCTTTCCGAAGGATTTCAAACTGTTTTTCAAAATTGGTCTTGGTCTCTCTTATACATGAACGACGCACCTCTTTTTGTCTATGGGTTTTTCTTTGTTTACGCGATTCTTTTATTATTTTTTATTTTTGGCTATCGTACTCAATGTGTGACCTTTTTGTTGTGGGTTTTTATTGTTTCGATCCACAACCGTAATTGGATGGGACTTAATAGTGGCGATGATCTCGTTAGATGTTCATTACTGATTTTAACTTTCCTTCCCTTAGGAGCTAAATACTCTGTCGACGAAGCATTCACTAACAAGAAAAATATTAATCAATCGCATAATTCAATTTGGAACGTTACTCTTTTCGTTCAACTGGCTGCAATGTATATAACAAGCGCACTTCACAAAACGGATCCTGCTTGGAACCAAGATTTTTCTGCTCTTGCTCGGGCTTTACAGCTAGATGCTTTTACCACGCCTCTTGCTGATATTATCAAAGGTTTTCCAAGTTTATTAAAAGCAATGACCTTTATCACTTACTACGCAGAAAAATACTTAATATTTCTTTTCTTTCTTGGTGCTATTTCGAGAGTTAAAAACCTTACTCGCTGGATTACGATTGGAACTTTTGTTCTCATTCATTTGGGAATTTTTATATTTATGAATGTTGGTAATTTCCCTCTTTATGCTATCGCTTTATGGTTTGCTTTTATGCCTGGAAGTTTCTGGAAAATCATTACTTATTCAAAACATTCGAAGCTAAACATCTATTATGATGGTCATTGTCGGTTTTGTGAAAAGTTTGTTCGAATTCTTCTGACCTTCCTAGCAAGTAGGGAGCTCCATCTTTATCAAGCTCAAAGTAATAAAGAAGTTTGCGAGTTAATGGAAGCCCATAACTCTTGGGTGGTGAGAGAAATCAATGGTAAAACTTTTTATGGTTTTGAAGCTTTCCAAGAGGTAATTAAAAGGTCTCACTTTCAATTCCTCTACCCACTTTTTAATAGATCTTGGGTAAAAAGGATTGGAGAAAAATTCTATCAAATCGTTTCAAATAATCGGCCTCTATTGAGTAAGTTCAGTAGCTTCCTTCAATTCTCTCAAAAACCAAATTATCAAAAAAACTTCATCACTGAGTTTTTAGCCATTCTGATCATAATTTTAACCGTAAACTGGTGTTGGTCTGTCTTCCCCAATAATCACTCTAATGAATGGGCAAACTCCTTGAAGAAAGTGAGTCGATGGGTTCATCACTATCAATATTGGAATATTTTTTCTCCTACTCCTCAAAAAACGAATGCTTGGTTTTTTATTAAAGGGGTTACCGATACCGGATCTCAGGTTGATCTCACTTCCAAAAAACCTCGCGCATTTACTTTAAAAACATCTGTTAATGGAATAAGAGAAAGTCTTGAGAACAAATCAATAAGAAAAACTTTTATGAGAATATTAGATGACCCCCATTTCACCGTTAGATTAGGGAATTACTATTGCAGAAAGTGGAACTTACAGGAAAATCATAGTTCTAGACTCGACAAAGTTGAGTTCTATATGGGAAAAGAACTTGTTATTGAACCAAACAACATAAGAGAAGACGGGATCGAGCTTGTAAACTCGGTATTTTGCCAATGATCATTAACTTAGAACAGGCTATTCAATCATTAAAGAAGCACCAACCGGTGGCGATTCCCACAGAAACGGTTTATGGCCTGGCAGCTACCATCACAGACGAAGAAGCACTTAGAAGAGTTTTTGAAATCAAAGGGCGTCCTCTTTTTGACCCATTAATTGTTCACGTCAGTTCGCTTGAAATGGCTAGACCCTTGATTCAAAACATGTCTGATCATTTTGAGAAATTAGCCGCTGCTTTTTGGCCAGGCCCCTTTACGATAGTGAGTCCAAAATCGAATCTAGTTTCTGATCTCATTACCGCAAATCTACCAAGTGTTGGGATAAGAATACCTCATCACCCTGTCGCACTTGAACTGATCGAAAAGCTAGGAGTTCCTGTTGCCGCTCCAAGTGCGAATAAATTCAAAAAAACCAGTCCAACTTCAGCCCAACATGTTCTTGATGAATTTGAGTCAAAAGTTCCTGTCCTTGATGGTGGAGAATGTGATGTGGGAATTGAATCGACCGTTGTTGGTCTTACTGATAACCAAGTACATATTTATCGCCCCGGAAAAATTTTAAAAGCTGACATTGAGAAAATTGTCGATTGCGAAGTGATTGAAACCACAAGCCCAGCGGCTCCGGGACAACTAAGAGAACATTACCAACCCTCTGTTCCTTTCACGCTCACTTCAAACCCAACAGATGAAATGACAGAGCTCGTATTATCCAAAGATCCAATTCTCGCAGCAAGAGAACTCTACGCAAAGTTAAGAGAGCTTTCGAAAAAAGGGCATCCTATTTATCTTGATCCAAAAAAGTATTCAAATGAAGGTTTGTGGCAATCAATTTGGGAACGGATTGAAAAAGCGGTGACTAAAAGTTTGTAAGGTTTTTACGAACTCGCTTCATTGTTTCTTGAGCGATGGCCCGTGCTTTCTTAGCTCCGGTTTCGAGAACAGCATCAATCTCTGAACGATTATTCATGAGACGTTCATACTCTTCTCTTGGTCCTGCTAGCTCAGCATTCACCTTTTCAAAAAGAGCAGCCTTGGCCTCTCCCCATGAGATTCCTTCAGCAAATTGCTTTGCAAAAGCATCTTGTTCTTCTTTAGTAGAGAAACACTTATAGATATCAAAAATAGCAGACCCTTCAGTACTCTTAGGTTCATCAGGCCCTGTTGAATCTGTCGCAATTTTATTAATGAGTTTCTTTAAACGCTTTTCAGGAACCCAAAGAGGGATCGTATTGTCGTAAGACTTACTCATCTTTTGACCATCAAGTCCAGGGATATACTGACCCGAAACAGATAAAGCTTCTTGAGGTTCAACAAGCGTATCACCATATAGCTGGTTAATTCTTTGGGCCATGCTTCTGGCCATTTCTACGTGTTGAACTTGGTCTTTTCCAACGGGAACAATATTGGTATCAAAAAGTAGGATATCTGCGGCCATCAAAACGGGGTAATTAAAAAGCCCTGCGTTTACACTCTTATCAGGGTCACGACCAGCTTCTTCATTATCTTGAACAATCGCTTTATAAGCATGGGCCCGATTCAAATCACCTTTCGGGGTGTTACAAGCCAAAATCCAAGTCAGTTCAAAAATTTCTGGAATATCACTTTGCTTATAAAGAATCGCTTTTTCGGGATCAAGTCCTAAGGCTAACCACGTCGCCGCCACTTCATAAACATATTCGCTAAAGTCTTTCGCTTTTTTTACTGTCGTTAAAGAATGATAATCAGCAATGAAATAAAGAAACCTTCCCGATTCATTTTGAGAAAACTCAATCGCTGGTCGAATCGCTCCCACCATGTTCCCAAGGTGCTGTGATCCCGTTGCTTTTATTCCAGTGAGGTAAGTTTTCATAATTTCTTTACGGCCTTTTCAATTCGCTCAACGGCCTCGACAATCTTGTCTTCTGCAAGGGCATAAGAGAAGCGCATACAGTTCGGAGCCCCGAAAGGTTCACCTGGAGTGATCGCGACATGAGCCTCTTGAAGGAGATAAAGGCTTAAGTCCTGGCTATCTTTAATATTCCCTTTTCCAAAATAACAACTCATATCAGGGAAAAGATAAAATGCTCCATTGGGATTATTCGTAATGACCCCAGGAAGCCGATCATTAATTTCTTTAATCAGACGGTTTCTTCTTTGAAGAAACGCTTCTTTCATATAAGCCACACTTTCGGGTCCTGCATTAAGAGCTGCAATCGCTGCTTTTTGAGCAATACTATTGGCCCCAGAAGTAAACTGGCTTTGGATTTTTGAACAAGCCTGAACTAACTCAGTTGGTCCTGCAAGATAACCTAACCGCCAGCCTGTCACAGCAAAAGCTTTTGAAAGACCATTAATCGTAATCGTTCTATCTTTCATTGAAGGAATAGAACCAAAAGAAAAATACTCTCCTTCGAAAACGATGTATTCGTAAATTTCATCGCTGGCTATTAAGACATTCGGATATTTTTCGAAAACTTTTGCCAGAGCTTCAAGTTCTTCTTTGGTATAAACAGTCCCTGAAGGGTTACAAGGGTTACTGAAAAGAAAGAGCTTGGTTTTATCAGTAATTGCTTTATCAAGTTGTTCCGGAGTGATTTTGAAGTCCGAATCAATATCAGTGGGGATCACGCCTGACTTTCCACCGGCAAATTTAATCACATCAAAATAACTCACCCAATAAGGAGCAGGAAGAACAACTTCATCTCCATCATTAAGAAGACTAATAATCATGTTCGCAATGGATTGCTTAGCGCCATTAGAAACAACAATTTGGTTTTCATTATAATCAAGATTGTTGTCGCGCTTAAATTTTGCGGAGATTGCCTGTCTAAGATCTGCGTAACCCGGGACAGGAGAATAGGAAGCAACATTATCTTGAATCGCCTTGATCGCTGCCTCTTTAATAAGTTCTGGCGGTGCGAAATCAGGCTCTCCAAGGCTCATACTAATGACGTCCACGCCAGTCTGGGCGAGCTCTCGGGCTTTTTGGGCCGTGGCCAAGGTTGCGGACTCGGCGATAGACAAAACTTTGTCAGATAACATGCTTATAAAATACGGCATCATTATTTAGCAGGCAACGTGACAATTAAAAATTTTTACCTATACTCAGCAGAATCAAAACTTTTTAAGGAGAATTTCCAATGTTGAAAATTGTATCAGCGTTACTTCTAGCGCTTTCTAGTAGCGCTTTCGCAGAATGGACTCATCAATCTGAACTTGGTGTTACTGATGTTCAGGGGCAGCAATCTTCCTCAACGATTGTTGCTAAGCACAAGTCAGTTAAGTCTAATGAGAAGAATACTTATACAGCAGCTGGTGATTATAGCTACGGTACCAATGACGATGATACGACAGATAATGCCCCTGCTGAACTTACAATCAGAAACTGGAATGCACTCTTAAGATATGACCGAGTGCTAACAGATCACTTCTCTTGGTTCGTTAAAGCCTCTGTTTTTGGAGATAGATTTCAAAACGTCATCTGGCGGGCCAGCTATGACATTCCCGGTATCACTTACCACTTCTGGAAAAAAACTGAAGCGAATAAAAAAGATTTCTTCTATGTTGACCTTGCCTATAGATTCTCACAAGAAGAACTTGATACACCTGTATCTGATCCAGATTACGAAGAAGACAACTCCAACGCCTATATTGCCTTTCATTATTCAAAGGCCGTTTCTAAGACATTGATCTTTGTTTCAGATCTTGATTACACGAAGCGATTCACAGGTGATGAAAGATCAATTACGAATCTTTTCTTAGGAGTTGAAAATCAACTTTCTGATACTTTTGCTCTTAAGACAGGTTATAAAGTGTCTATTGACTCTGGAATTGAAGAGCCAAACGAGGACACTCAAAGAACATTAACGATCAATTTACTGGCTAATTATTAATTAATAAATAATTTGAGTCGAAAAAAGCAAAGAGATTCAAGGATCTAAGTTTTCCCAGTGAATGAGTTTACAAATAAGTAAATGACAGAGCTGGGGAAACTTAAGAGACGTAGAAGATCAAAGATTTTTTCCCTCAAATAAAAAAGGGCCGCGGTAGCGGCCCTTTTTCTTTATGCATTCGATTCGTTTCTCAAATCTTTTCTTAGAATCTTCCCAACATTTGACTTAGGGAGTTCATCACGAAACTCGTAGTACTTTGGAACTTTGTATCCCGTGAGGTTATTTCGAGCAAAATCCTTAAGGGCCTCTTCGGTTAAAGAATTTCCTTTGCGAACAACAAAAATTTTCACAACCTCACCTGACTTCGCATCAGGAACACCAACCGCGGCACACTCTAAGACTTCGTCATGAGTCACAATGACATCTTCGATTTCGTTTGGATAAACATTGAATCCAGAAACAAGAATCATATCTTTTTTACGATCAACAATTTTGAGGTACCCATCTTCATTCATAAAACCAAGGTCACCTGTTCTGAAAAAACCATCCGATGTCATGACTTTTGCCGTCTCTTCTGGCTTGTTCCAATAACCTTTCATAACTTGTGGGCCTTTAATACAAAGTTCTCCAACCTCATTAAAGGGAAGATCCTTTCCAGCGTCGTCTTTAATGGTAAGCTCAGTAGAAGGAATAGGAACCCCGATAAACCCATTGTATTCGGGAATATTCAGCGGGTTAATACAAGCCGCTGGAGAAGTTTCAGTGAGACCATAAGCCTCAATCAAAGGCTTGCCTGTGACTTCTTTCCATTTTTCAGCTACCGCTTTCTGAACAGCCATCCCTCCCCCGAGTGAAACACGGAGAGAGCTAAAATCTAACTTTTTAAACTCTTCGTTATTAACAAGAGCATTGAACAAAGTGTTTACCCCTGTAAAAGCTGTAAACTTCCATTTACCAAGCTCTTTAACAAAACCAGGAATATCTCTTGGGTTTGTGATCAGAACATTTAAGGCTCCAACCGATGAAAAGATCAAACAGTTCGCAGTGAGTGAGAAGATATGATAAAGCGGAAGTGGAGTAATCACTGTTTCCTCCCCCTCTTTAATCGCATTTTTGATCCACTCTTTTGCTTGGAGAACATTTGCAACGATGTTCCCATGAGTAAGAACAGCACCCTTCGAAACACCCGTCGTTCCTCCTGTATATTGAAGAAAAGCGGTATCATCCTGGTTAAGCTCAGCTCGCTTAAAGTTTTTCTCATTACCTTGCAGAAGAACCTCGTGGAATGTAAGAGCATTCGGAATATCCCACGCTGGCACCATCTTCTTCACATACTTCAGAACAAAGTTAACAATCATCGACTTAGGAAAACCGAGCATATCTCCAATGCCAGTCACGATAACGTGCTTACATTCTGTTTTCGAAATAACTTTTTCAAGACAGTGCGCTGAGTTTGCAAAAATGATAATAGCCTTAGAACCTGAATCGATAAGCTGACCTTCAAGTTCTCTTTGGGTGTAAAGCGGATTGATGTTTACTGCAATCATCCCTGCTCTAAGAATTCCAAAAAGAGCAATTGGGTATTGAAGAATGTTTGGCATCATTAAGGCCACACGATCACCTTTTGAAAGCCCTAAATTATTTTGAAGATACGAAGCGAACTTTTCACTTTGAGTGCGAAGCTCTCCGTAAGTTAAGGTCTTACCCATGCAATGAAATGCTGGTTTATCAGAGTAACGATCGAAGGAACCTTCGATAATTTCAGCAATCGATGAATAAGTATTCATATCGATTTCCGGATTTACTCCGTTTTCATAATTTTTTAGCCAAACCTTTTCCATGATTTTTTATCCCTGTTTAGAGCAACATATATTATAGATGAATTTATTGTGCATGAGACCTTAAAACCTTTCAAGTCTGGAAGTCCCTTCTTCCAAATAGCTGTTGTTTAGAGTGTTTCAAAAATGAAACCTAACACTTATCCAGTCCCCTTTTATAGCTCTTTAGTGGATAACTAAGCTCAACCAAAGGAGCAATATGCGAGTTTTAATACTTTTTTCAACATTTTTAATGACTTTTATGGCGTTTGGGCAAGGCCTCAACAGGGACGTTGGTCCTAGAAACATCAATCCAAGCCGGATTATAAAACCAAAAGATCCTAATGCTCGCTGTAGCAACACGAGAGGAATTTCTCAAAGCTATTGTGAATCTAAAAGAAAACATGCACTTGAAATTGGATGTATTACCCAAAATGAATACGAACAACTTAGACAATTTGGTTCTACCCCATCTTGTGATGAACACCTGGCCCTAGAGAAAGTAAACTCAGGAAGAGTTACAAAGGGTCTACCTCCTAAGTCTTTCGATCAGCTCACTTCACAGGAAAAACTTCATCAGCTCATCACTTGGTGCCCTTGTGGGTGTTTTCATCCTGGTTCAAAAATTTCAGTTGTCATCAATGACCATCATCAAACGAGACGAGCAGGAACTGTTGCGAAGTATTTTAAAAAGTATGAATTACTTCACCTCAGAGAAGATAGTAAGCGGGATTATTTCACTTATGCTTCTAAACCTATAAGAATTTCGACAATGGGAAAAGAGTCAGCACCTCTTTTCCACATACACACTGAAAACAATAAAACACTCCGTCTGACAAAAAATCACCCTGTGTTATTAAGTGACATGACAATGATTAAAGCTAAAAACGTTAAAGTCGGCATGAAGCTTGTTACTCAAAAAGGCGAGCCGGTAAAGGTCATTCAGATTCAAAAGAAATTATTCAAGGGAAATGTCGTTAACTTCTCTGTTGATACCACCTCAGACAACCCGATTGAACATGTGATTTTCAGTGATGGAATGGCCGTTGGAGATCAATACTGGCAATCCCTCATTGATCATGAAGAAGATCGGATTAGAGCGAGACTTTTATGAAAATTGTAGTAACGCTCAGCTTGCTTAGTGTTCTTTTATTTTTTTTCAAAGAAACACCTCAATCCAAACCTGTGACTTTAAATAATGCTCTTAAAAAGGAGATCAAAATGCATGCTTTTATACAACCTAAAGAAATATCTTCAAGTCCTCAGCTAAAATTAGCTCTTAGAAGTATTGAAGAGGTCGATCAATTAAAAGAAGAAGCTAAAAAGGGAATCTTTGAAAATTTAGAAAATAAAATTTTAGAATTAGAAAAAGAGATTCGGACCTCCTCTACTCAAAAGAATAAAATTGAATTCCAAGAATGCCTCTCTCTTTGGATTAAATACCTGCAGAAAGATAAGCTTCAAAGCTACCCTCAATTCCTCTTTCAGTTTCTAAGCTATAACTCTGAACTTTATAAGCAGTACCTATTGGCCATTCACGAAGGTTTCTCTCCAGATATGACTTATCAAAAAGCCAGTCAGTTCCTTCTCGAATCATTAAAAGGAGTTCAACGATGAAATATCTATTATTACTTGTTTTTATAAGTTGTAAAAGCGGAGGAACTTCTCTTCCTTTAGCTTCAGAAATGGAAGAAGTTACTTTTTTAGAAGCTCCTTACTTTATAGACCCTAATTGTAACTTTAACAGCCAGCAATTTAAAAACTGCGAGACCGTAAAAAAAAGAATGACCTATGCGACAGAGAGTTTAAAAAGTTTAGAGCAACGTTTTCTCATACTAGACACTCGATTTTTTCCACGTTCTCAATACTTGAGACACCAAGACAAAGTTCTTGGGATTTATCGTCACACTCCGAATGGGGATTATCAAAAACAGCTTCCCATGGTGAAGTATCCCCAAATCTTAGATGAATATCAGGAAGAGCTCTCATCTAAAACAGATCATTTTTTCCATCAGAATAGAATTGAATTTAAAGCTCTCTTAGATAGAGTTGTTATCTATCACCAAGATGAACCAGACTATCCTTATGGCCACGGTGAAACTCTCTTTAATGTCATCACTGAAAAAAACCCTGATTCCCAGGTTGTCATTGCCAATTATCCTCAGCCAAGCCTTAAGTTGATATGCAATCCTCTTAATGGCTTCCAACCTCTTAAGAGCTTTTTGGATAATTCGGTAAACTCACTGACTCAAATTCTAAAACGACACAAAATTAATTATACGACAGTTGCTTTTGGAAAAAATATTGTGTGGGCGAAGGAATCTTTGGAAATGGGCTGTCCCGGAAAAAGATTCACTCAAAAACAAATTTCGGAATACCTTTCTGTGTATTCCGATTTTCACAGAAAACTCTATATTGAAAACCCAAAAGTTGTTTTCTTTCAATCAACTGAGAATCTTGTGAGAACAACCGTTAACCTTCAAAACTATCCCACTGCTTGCAATAATTTAGCGAATGTCATCAGGGTCAGCTACGTCAATGATATTAATAAAGTCTACCCTTACCATGGAGAAGTCCCTACAAAAGAAGAACTTAACTCCGATGGCCCTCAGAAGATGAAGAAATGCGTTGATGTTTTTGTCAATGGTAGAGCAGGAGAGAAATCTTTTTTACCTTGGTTAGCTACACAAGGTTATAGCGGAATGGACGTCTCACCTTATTTTGATGAGATCGAAAACCTAAGATCTAAACATAAGATTGCCCCTTGGTATGATCAAACGACTTTTTATTATTTAAGAGGTTTAGAAATTCGACCAGAACTTCTTATGTCGAGTTCCTGGGCAACAGCCCTCGTTGCATCGTTTTCAAATTTTCTAAAACAAAAGGAGCAAGTGTCTCCATTTTTGCTTAAGCCCTACTTTAGCGGAAAGGCCTTTGACCCCCTTTTTCATAAACAATATTTAGGAGCTCACAATGATTAAGCTTTTTTTACTCGTATTCACTCTTCCTAGTTTTGCTGGGGTTTACAACTATTATCCCGAATCAACAATGAGTCTAGGAAGAGGGTTCAACCCTTTTAAACCCACTCAACAATATCAAGAATGTTTCGAACATGATGGTGAAGAAGAGATAGACACAGAGGGTGCAGTCTCAACAGATGTTATTATTAACCTCGTTAAATCTTATAAAGATCTTTATCAATACCTAAGGTTTTCAGCCTCTGCTGCTGCAAGTTTTAAAGTTTATAGTGGCTCAGCCTCAATCGAATTTGAAGAAGAATCAATGTTTCATTCGGACAGTCTCACTTGGTTGATTTTGTTTCGCTCAGACTTTGGAAGAAAAGGAATTAGAGCTCCGCGACTAAAAGATGAGTATCAAGAGCTTTCGGCTAAAGAGTTGTATCAAAAATGCGGATCTGAAGTTGCGACTTCTGTTCGGCGAGGGAGCATGGTTTATGCTCTATTAACTGTTAAAAATCTAAAACAAGATTATAAAAGCCGACTTGAAAAACAATTCAAAGCAAAAGCTAGTGGGTCTCTTTGGAGTGCAAAAATGAAAGGGCATTACAAAGAGATTATAAACTCTGCTCTGATGTCTCACGAGGTTAGTGTAAAAATTCATGCCGTTGGCGGAGAAGGTTTAAAAAAGTTCAAAGACCTCTTGGGAAAAGAATATGTTGATTATCAAAAACTTCCCAGTGTTTTAAGCAACTATCTTCAACATCTCAATAAAGAAAATAGCGCCCCTCTTCAATACACAACGACTCCCCTTAGTGTCTTTGCAAAGGAACCGGTTGAACATCAAGTTTTTAGTGCAGGTCCACTGTCAGAGCTTTACTATCAATACCAGTCGATCTATTCAAAAGCGAATAGACTCTACAAGATCCTCTATGGAAGTGATCAAAACAAGTATGAAATCAATAATCGTGAACACCTTTCTGGAATTTATAAAAGCTTAATGGAGATTCAAAACCGCTTATGGAATGCAGCTCAGACATGTTTAAGCCCTAAAAAAGAATGTAAAGTTCCTTTTTATGAGATTCAACTCATCCAGTGGCCTCACTTGTTGAAAAATTATTGTGAAAATCAAAGACTCACAGCTCTTGATCAAGGAGTATTAAGTTTAGAGTTTTATGTGATGGCGAAAAAACGAAATCTCATTCCCATTATCGAACATCAAAAAGTTGTGGGATACAAAACCTGTCATTAGATATCAATAATCGAATAAGATTTCTTGAGAGACTTTAAATTTGCAGGAATAGTCTCCAAGATTTCTTTTTCGAGAGCATTGATTATCGGTTCTTTTAAAAAGCTTCGAGAATAAACAAGGCTCACTTCTCTTGTAGGTGTTGGGTTCTCAATCGACTTCACTTGATTTTGCTTTTCTGATGAAGAAAGGTTTTCGACCGTTAAGTGCGGAAGCAAGGTATAGCCAGAGTTTTGTCTGACAAGATTGACAAGAGTTTCTAAACTTCCTGATTCTAAAGAAATATTAGTAAGCATGGGATTTTCTTCTCTAAGAGAGCAAATGGTCATCACTTGGTTACGCATGCAATGCCCCTCATTAAGAAGCCAAACATCTCTTCCTTTTAACTCTGACTCTTTAATGCTCTTTTTTTTCTTAAACTCATGATCTGTAGAAACATAAGCATAGAAAGGCTCATAAAATAAAACTTTCTCGATAAGCCTTTGATCCTTTAAAGGGGTCACGGCAAGAGCAGCATCAATCTTATCATCAATTAAAAGCTTTATAATATCGTCAGTTTTATACTCACTTACCCGCAACTTCACCTCAGGATAAGCTTCCGCAAATTTTTTCAAAAACAAAGGAACTAAAGATGAGGCAAGAGTAGGAATGACAGCTAAGTGAAACTCCCCTTTTACTTCATTATCTTTATTATGGGAGATCTCAATCAGTCGCTTATGTTCATGAATAACTTTTTTTGCCTGTTCAACAATAATTTTTCCTTGCTCAGTAACAAGGATAGGTTTTTTGCTTCGATCAAAAACAATACAATCAAGCTCCTCTTCAAGTTTTTGTAACTGCATGGAAAGTGACGGTTGAGAGACATGGCATTCCTTCGCAGCTCTTCCAAAGTGACGAGTGCGATCAACAGCGAGTAAGTATTCCAACTGGGTTATAGTAGCCATGCCCCACTATACCATAAGAAAAATCTATTAAAAGTTTTTATTGATATAATTCCCTTAATTCTTCTACGCTTTTTAATTTAAGTCGATATAAAAAAAGAATAGAGAGATTTAAAAAAATTCTTTTTAACACCCGTCCTTGGTACTTTCGGTCCGAAACTTCAATTTTCTCAGCTAAGATAATAGGAAGAGATTCTTTTTTAAGTCTGTCAGATAACTCCACATCTTCAAGAAACCCCTTGGTTGAAAGATTAGTTTCTAGCAATCTTCGCTTTCCAAAAAAACCATTGGTCCAAACAAGATTTCGAAATAACCGAGTTCTAATAACATTTTGGAGAGAAGCATAAAGTCCTTTAAGCAAAGTCTTTGAAGTATAAACCTTCTCGAATCCTCCCCAGGAAAAGCCTCGTTTTAGATAATAACCTAACTCCTTAAAAGCATTTATTGATAAGAAGCAATCCACTGGAAGGATTAAAACGTATTCAGTCTCAGCAAGATTTACTCCCTTGGACACGGCCTTCCCAATTGAGGGAGAATCAAAAGACTCCTTAACCACTCTCCAACCACAAGATTTCTCACCAATAAAGTCCTCTATGAGTGAAACAGAAGAGTCTGAACTTCCGCTATCAACAAAGATGATTTCACTTGATTTCAGAAAAGACAGCAACTCCAGCGCCTTAGGAAGTACCTTTTCTTCATTAAAGACAGGAATGATGATTGTTAAAAGCTCCATCTAGATCTTTATTCCACGATAGAGATTTCAGAGTTACAACCCAAAGAGTATAAATTTTTCATAAATGCGCACCGCGACACATTTCAATGCTATACCTATCTCTCACAGGAGAAAGTATGCGATTTGTACTCGCTTTAAGCCTTATTGGCCTTGTTTTAAGTTGTAGTAACTCTGATAGTAAAGTTGCTCAGCTTGAGCGTGAGGGAGGGAAGCCTCCTATTGTTAGTCCTATTGAGCCTGAGCCAGATGATCCTCCTGGGTGTGACACTAAAGAATTTGAAGAAATCTGTCTCAACTTGGCACTCGAAAAAGCTCCCGAAAATAGTACGAAAGTTCTCTACTCTCTTTCAGAAATGAAAGAAGGAGCGCCTAGTAATTTTCAATATAAATTGTGTTCTATTGGTTACCTCCAATCAGTTGATGGTGGGAGTGAAGAGTCACAATTAGGTTCCTTTAAAATTTTTAACGACAAAGAATGTAGGACTGAATCCGTGGTACCACTTCATAACGGGAGTGTTGCTGAACCCAAAAGCGGTGAAATGCCAGATATGGATCAAGTTTAGGAGTAATAATGAAAACTTTAATCTTTTTAGCTTTAATGACTTTTCTTGGTATTCCCATGCAAGAAACCATATCGATACATGGGCTGATCAGCTTGTTCGTCTTCATAATGTGACAACA
>JAUHYH010000216.1 GCA_030426585.1 Bacteriovoracia bacterium | reverse complement strand
CTTAATCAAACTGCTAAAGACACACTTAAAATGTATCTAGAAAATGATCGGGAACTCAAAACTGTAATGAGTGTTATCGGAGACAACGATAGCACTGATTGCCAACACACTGGACTCGAAGGTGTTTTAAAAGTTAAGTACGTTCCCCTTAACTAAATCCTAGAGTACTTTTTGATAATAATATTAAGCTGGCGGAGAAATTCTTTGCCAGCGTTTTTCCCATAAATTTGGAGCTCAACCCTACGATTAATAGCATAAGCCTCTTTCGTCTTGGCTTTATCAATTGGTTTATTTGGTCCGTAACCAACAGCTCTAATCCGTTTACCCGAAATTGAGTTTTTTATGAATACATCCCTAACCGATCTCGCACGCTCTTTAGAAAGATTCATATTCATTTCATAGCCACCGGTACTATCTGTATGACCTGAAATTTTAATCCTTGTCCAGTCACGAGAGTTTTCAACTAAAATTGAAGCAATTTCATTTAAAATTTCTTCAGATTTACCATCAAGTTCAGAACTTCCCGTTTTAAACTTAATTCCAAGTTGTTTGAGACTTAACCTTATTTTCTCAACCTGCTTCTTTGGTGGCGCGGTTTCTTCTTTTTCTGTAACAACGGCTTCATCAGCAGACCCAAACGGCCAACCAATCTCAGCGACAACTTGAAGATAAGTGACCTTTCTATCATCAATATTCATATCGGTTAAAGCTTGAGCACCCATCCGAAACATAAAATCATCTTCAGGTTCAGAAAAATCGTAAAAGATTCTTCCTCCTAAAAATAATGCAGAAGACTTGTCATCCGAGTTTGTCCCAACATCAGAAAAGCTAACATCTTTTCCAAGAAGCATTTGAACTTGAGGTCCTAAACTCCACCGATTACTTAAACGATATCTAGCCCCAAGTTCAAGAAAAAATGCTTTGGTATCAACCTCTACCCCATCATCCATCTCATCATAACGGTACCCAAGACCAACATCGGCTACAAAGTCGGTCCAGTAATGAGAATAAACGCCCTTAATTCCTACCTGGAATCCATTATTTTCAACTTCAGGAGCTTGAATATCAGTTTTATCTTGTGAACCAAGTTCAGCTCCAAGAAACCACCAATGATTTTCGCCACCTGGAATATAATTTTCATCAGGGAATACCGATTGACTAGTAACAAACATCGTAACAATTATAAGTATTTTCATATTCGGAAATTATAAGAGGTCAGATTCATAAGCGCAAACCTCTACGAAAGCAGCGGGTCTATCTGGTAAAATTGTAAATTACGTTTAGCCTCAGAGCCCTCAGGCATCTCAAACTCCAAAGTATAATAATGAAAATGTTCTGGGACGTAATTCAAAAGATCTCGAAAATATTTCACTCCCCACTCAGCAAGAAAAAACTCCTTTCTCTCCAAGTAAAGGGGAATCTCAAGTTCAATCAACTCTTGAGCAGACTCTAAGCGATAAAAATCCGCATGAATCATGTCATTAAGTTCACAGATAATGGAATAAGTTGGGCTTAGAACAGCATCCCCAGAAAAGAAACGAGCAAATGTGGTTTTACCCATTCCAACGGGGCCCTCTAAAAAGATGACTGAAGGTCCTTCGACCTCCCCCTTGATCTCGTTAACGACATATTGATAATCGCTCTCGAGCACTTTTTTCCATTCTTTGATTAAATTCTTATGTAGACTCATTCTCGAACTCGTCAAACGCCTTCGGCAAAAAGTCGATAATAGACGAAGCCGTCATGGTTCGTTCCCCTAACTCTTCAGCAGCATAATAACCCGCTCGAGTATGGGCCAAAATCGACATTAAAACGGTTTTATCAATTGAAACAATTTTCTCATAGAGAGAAACTTTTTCTCTCATATTTCTATCCTGAGCGAGAAGCCCCCCAAGCAGTCCAGCAAGTACATCTCCCGCACCACCTGTGGCCATCCCACTATTAGGAAAATAGTTAAAATAAATTTCACCAGAAGGACAACCAAGGAAAGTACAAGGTCCCTTCAAAATAATATAGGAATTTGTAAGAGAAACGGCATTCTGGAGATGTTCGAGGGGATTTGCAAAAACTTCCTCTTTAGAGACTCCAAGCAGTCGTGCCATCTCACCATAATGAGGAGTCATGACTGTTGGAGAAGTTCGTTTTTGAAAAAGTTCTCCATCATCTTTTAACTTTAGAACATTTAAGGCATCAGCATCAAGGACAACAGGCCCTTGATAAGTCCGAAGCACACTCATCACACACCTTCGTGCAAGATCTGTATGACCAAGTCCTGGTCCTATGACGATTGAATCATATTTTTTAAAACCATCTAAAACTTTGTCCCACTCTGATTCATCAGTTGGGATATAACCCGTCATAACTTCTGGCATGAGTCTCGAAATGAACTCTTGATACTGAGGCTCCCATGTCGCTCCCGTCACAAGGCCCGCTCCGACTTTTAGTGCCGCTTGGGAAGCAAGAACCAACGCCCCTGTCATTCCATGAGATCCCCCAAGGACTAACGTATGCCCAAAAATTCTTTTATCCGCAAAATTGTTTCGGTTTCTTACTGTTTCATAGATTGTCGTTCCCTTAGCCAGAAACTTATTTCCTTTTTCTTGGAAAGAGCGTGGAAACCCCACATTCAGTTTTCTTATAAGACCCGAGTGGCTTGACCCCTCAGCAACATAACATCCGACCTTAGGAAAACCGATCGCATAAGTGAGATCAGCTTTGATGGCCCCCCCTTGAACATGACCGCTTGAAGGGTCAACTCCTGAAGGGAGATCTAAACATACTGTGTATTGAGAATTTGCATTAACAATTTTGATGATCGAGTAGTCAAAGTTTGATAGTGGAAGTCGTGTTCCGGTCCCATAAATTGCATCGACAATGATATGGCTTCTCATATTTTGATTGAAATAAGACTCCAAAGTATCTTCTTTCTTTACTTCTGAAATTTTCACACCGAACTGAGAAGCTAACTCAACTTGCTTAATAAGTTCTTCACTCGCTTTTTCTTTAGGTGCTAAAAGAAAAGCACGAACATCATAACCAAGATTCGTTAAATGTCTGGCAACAGCTAAACCATCAGCTCCGTTATTACCACGACCAATCAGAAAAAGAACTGTCGCATCAGGAAATTCTTTAAGAAGATCCGCTCTCATTCTTCTGGCCATACTCAAGCCAACACATTCGATGATATTACTTTCAGAAAGATTGAACTCATTGAAGGTGACTTGTTCAATCTCTTTCATTTCAGTCTGGTCGACAATTCTCATGTGGGATCCCCTAAAGTGGGTAAGACGTGATTGATTCTTTCATGTGAGCAACGACCGGGCCTAGACCCTGGAACAGTGCTTCAGCGACTACCCAGTGTCCAATATTGTACTCTTCGAAAACTTTCAATTCAAGAAGCAGAGGAAGCATCTCTTGAGTAATTCCATGACCTGCATGACAGTGGATTCCTTGCTCTTTAAGGTATTTCTGGGCCGTTTGAAAACTCTTTAAGTGAGATTCAAAACTCGATTTGTTTATATAG
>JAUHYH010000030.1 GCA_030426585.1 Bacteriovoracia bacterium | reverse complement strand
TCCCAGCCAGAAGTATCAGGGACAACGTTTGTAGCTCCATAAAACATTGAGGCCATTGTAGTGACCGCCGAAGTGTCTCCTCCAGCAACCGTTGTTAAATTGGTACATCCTCTAAAAGCATTTTCAAAATTAGTCCAACCAACGCTTCCTAAATTAGGAATAGTAAGGATTTTATCTTTATCCCCAGCATTATCAAAGCGCCAAGCTTGAACAGTTCCAGCAATCGTAATGGTATAGGTGTTCGCCGTTGCATAAACATGGCTGGCATTTTCATCAGTGATAAGATCTGGTTCAGAACCATCCCCCCAGTCAACGGCATAGTTATAAGTAAATCCAGATGGAGTCGGAAGCGTGATCGTTTCACTCGCCCCTGTTGTCTGCCAAGTTGAGATAAACGGATTCGTCGCTGGCCCAATCACAATGGCTTGATTGTCCGCAAGGTTTTGTCCTGCTGGAAGTGAATTATCAACAGCAACAGAAGCTCCATCAACCGCATCACCCACATTAAAAGCAGAGACATTAAGATCCGCTGAAGTGTCAGCCGCTCTTACAATGTATCTGTATGTAATTGAACTTGTTCCTGAACCAGACTGATAAGAAGCTGTCGCTCCCGTATCAAGAGTTAACGACGACGTCGAAGTTGTGACATTCTCATCAAAGGCAACAATAATATCAATCACTTGACCAAGGACATAACTTCCATCACCTGGTGATGTTGAAGTAATACTTGTAATAGAAGCAGCCGCTGAATCAATAACAATCGCTTGATTATCAGCAAGGTTCTGACCTGGTGGCAATGAAACATCAACAACATTCCCTCCAGCATCAACAGCATCACCTACTGTAATCGATGAAACATTCAAGTCACTTGAGTTATGACCATCGGCGACTGTGTATCTGTAAACAACTGACGTACCACCTGAACCCGACTGGTAGCTGGCGGTGCCTCCGGTGTCGAGGGTCAGACTCGAAGTCGAGGTCGTCACATTTTCAGAGTAAGTCACAATGATATCGATCACATCAGGGTTATTATAAGTCCCATCCCCTGGTGATGTTGAAGTAATAGAAGTAATTGTGGCATCTGTTGTATCAATAATGATGGCCTGATTATCAGCAAGGTTCTGACCTGCTGGAAGTGAAACATCGGGAACATTCCCCCCACCATCAAGAGCATCACCCACTGTTACTGAAGTTACATTAAGGTCAGATGAGTTTTCTCCATCTGAAACGGTGTAACGGTAAACAATAGCTGAAGTTCCTGAGCCACTTTGATAACTTGCTGTCGCTCCCGTATCAAGAGTTAAAGAAGACGTTGATGTTGTTACGTTCTCAGAATAGGTAACAATTATATCGATGACTTGTGGATTAGTGTAAGTTCCATCCCCCGGAGTTGTTGAAGTAATACTTGAAATCGTTGCTTCAGTTGTATCAATGACGATCACCTGATTATCAGCAAGATTGTTTCCAGCGGGAAGACTTGTATCAAGCACATTGGAAAGTGCATCCACCGCATCACCCACAGTCATCGCTGTGACATTCAAGTCACTTGAGTTCTCTCCGTCAGCAACCGTGTATCTATAGACAACAGCAGTCGTTCCCGAGCCTGATTGGTAACTAGCTGTCGCTCCCGTATCAAGAGTTAAAGATGAAGTAGAAGTCGTTACCGCTTCATTAAACGTTACGATAATATCAATGACCTGAGGGTTAGTATAAGTACCATCACCTGGTGTTGTTGAAGTTATACTTGAAATCGTCGGCTCGGCCGTGTCTATTATGATTGCTTGATTGTCTGCAAGGTTTTGCCCCGCCGGCAATCCCGTACTTATAGCATTGGATGATCCATCAACCGCATCTCCCGCAGTTACAGATGTTACATTCAAGTCACTGCTATTATGGCCATCGGCAACTGTGTAGCGGTAAACAATAGAAGAAGTACCAGACCCTGATTGATATGAAGCTGTCCCGCCACTATCGAGTGAAAGAGAAGACGTTGAAGTCGTTACATTTTCTGAGAACGTTATGATGATATCAATCACCTGAGGCTCTTTATAAGATCCATCACCAGGAGTTGTAGAAGTAATATTGGTAATTGTTGCAGCAGTTGTATCAATCACAATCGCCTGATTGTCAGCCAGATTATTTCCTGCCGGTAACGTTGTTGTTACAGCATTCGATCCTGCATCGACCGCATCACCGACATTAAAGGCAGTAACATCTAAGTCTGCTGTCGAGTCAGCACCTCCAACTGTATAACGATAAACAACCGCAGTACTTCCAGAACCTGATTGATAAGCAGCACTTCCACCAGAATTTAAAGTCAGACTTGAAGAACTTGTTGTAACATTTTCTGAAAAAGTCACGATGATATCGATCACTTGTCCCGTCGTATAGTTCCCATCACCCGGTGTTGTTGAAGTAATTGAGCTAATCGTTGCTTCCGTAGTATCAATCACAATTGCTTGATTATCCGCAAGGTTGTTCCCAGCGGGAAGTGAAACATCAACAACATTCCCGGCAGCATCAATAGCATCGCCCACTGTCACTGATGAGACATTTAAGTCTGTTGAATTATGGCCATCGGCCACTGTGTATCGATAAACAACGGAAGAGCTTCCTGAGCCTGATTGATAACTTGCAGTTGCTCCAGTGTCTAATAACAAGCTCGAAGAGCTTGTTGTCACAGTTTCGGAGAATGAGACGATGATATCGATCACTTGAGGATTGGTATAAGTCCCATCCCCAGGGGTTGTCGATGTAATTGAACTAATTGTTGCCTCAGTCGTATCAATCACGATCGCTTGATTGTCAGCAAGGTTTTGTCCCGCCGGCAAGGCCGTGTTAATTGGGTTCGAAGAACCATCTACTGCATCACCTGCAGTTATTGACGAAACATTCAAATCACTTGAATTTTCTCCATCTGAAACTGTGTAACGATAAACAATCGCGGAAGTTCCTGAACCTGATTGATAAGAAGCTGTTGCTCCCGTATCAAGAGTTAGAGATGAAGAAGATGTCGTCACGTTCTCAGAAAACGTCACGATGATATCGATCACTTGTGGGTTGGTATAAGTCCCATCCCCTGGTGATGTTGAAGTTATATTTGTAATTCCAGCAGCAGTGGTATCAATTACGATAGCTTGATTATCAGCAAGATTATTTCCAGCAGGTAAAGTTGTTGTGACAGCATTAGAAGCAGCATCGGCTGAATCCCCTGGTAGGAACGCCGTTACGTTTAAATCTGAAGATGTATGACCAGCACCAACTGTATAACGGTAAACCACAGAACTAGACCCTGATCCTGATTGGTAACTAGCAGACCCTCCGGTATCAAGACTTAAAGACGAATTCGAAGTCGTCACATTCTCAGAAAACGTCACGATGATATCAATAACTTGTCCTTGAGGATACGTCCCATCCCCTGGAGTTGTTGAAGTAATTGAACTAATAGTCGGTTCAGTGGTATCAATCACAATGGCTTGGTTATCAGCAAGATTTTGGCCCGCTGGTAATGAAGCCGTCACCGCATTTGATCCCGCATCAACAGCATCACCCACATTAAATGCACTCACATTGAGATCACTTGAATTCTGGCCATCGGCGACAGTGTAGCGGTAGACAACGGAAGAACTTCCAGAACCCGATTGGTAAGATGCAGTTGCGCCAGTATCAAGAGTTAATGATGATGAAGACGTTGTTACATTTTCAGAAAACGTCACGATGATATCTATGACTTGAGGATTAGTATAAGTCCCATTCCCCGGTGATGTTGATGTAATCGTTGTAATCGTCGCTTCAGTCGTATCAATTAGGATCGCTTGATTGTCTGCAAGGTTATTCCCCGCAGGAAGAACGATACTGATGGCATTTGAAAGAGCATCAACCGCATCCCCTGCCGTGATCGCCGTAACATTTAAATCACTTGAGTTTTGCCCATCAGCAACTGTGTAACGATAAACCACTGCCGTTGAACCTGAACCACTTTGATAACTTGCCGTCGCACCCGTATCAAGAGTTAAAGACGAACTTGAAGTCGTCACGTTTTCATTAAACGTCACGATGATATCAATGATCTGTGGATTAGTATAAGTTCCATTTCCGGGTGACGTCGATGTGATGGATTGAATCACCGGTCCTGCCGTATCGATTAAGATCGCCTGATTGTCAGCAAGGTTTTGACCTCCAGGAATCGAAGTATCGATCGCATTTGAAGCTCCATCAACCGCATCCCCTGCATTCACTGCAGTAACATTGAGATCACTTGTGTTTTGTCCTCCGGCAACGGTGTAACGATAAACGATGGAAGAACTTCCGGATCCGCTTTGGTAAGAGGCTGTTGCCCCTGTGTCGAGTGTGAGCGTTGAAGATGAGGTCGTTACGTTTTCAGAGAAATCAACAATGATATCGATCACCTGACCGATAGTATAATTACCATCGCCAGGAGAAGTTGAAGTTATATTTGTAATAGTCGGAGAAATATTATCAATAACCGCGATCGTAAAGATTTCTTCATCCGTAAGAGTATTTCCATCATCAGCAATAATTGAAACTTCATAAACACCAGCATCACCAATTCCTGGCGTCCAATCAAAAATACCTGTGTTGGTATCAAAGCTCGCAGCACCAGGTAAAGAAGTACAAGCGGTTCCTCCACTCACTGAATCATCCACCACTTGGTCATAATTACAAGAATAAGTCAGCGTATGAGAATCGATGTCAAAATCATCACCATCATCATCAGCATTAACAGTCGCCATAGCAGTGTTTTCATTAACACTAAAATCAGCAATCGTTTCAATTACGGGAGGTGCATTCGTATTAAGAACGGTGAGGTCAAAAACCTTTTGCTTGATTTGACCATTTTTTTCAACGGTAATTTTAATCTCATAAAGACCTGCGTGAGTGTAATTCGGTGTCCAAATAAACTCCCCACTGGTATTGACGGAGGCACCTAAAGAGGAACAGGAAGTCCCAGGAGAAACTTGAGAGTCGACTATTTGGTCATACACACAGGAAACAAAAACCCCATCATCAGAGTCATAGTTTTCAAAAAGATCAAAATTGATATTGTCTTGTTCGTAGAAGTTATTGAGAGAATAGTCTTTGAATGCAGGAAGCTTCGTTCCTGGGATAACATCCAAGACGTTCTTACAAGAAACTGTAAATAAGATTCCAAGCAAAAGTAAGTAATTCATCTATCTCTATTATAATTTGAGGCACCGTCAAAAGACGTATCGGCGAATGATTTCAGTAAGTTAAGATGTTTTTGTGGTTTACCTGAATTAGCCCACAGCAATTTTTGCCAAGAAAAAGTGGCAATTTGGGATAGCTTAATTACGGACTTAAGTACTCGCCTTCTCCTAACAATTCGTAAAGGTTAAGGGCAAGTAGAAGCGTAAGGGTGCCCGCCAGGAAGTGATGCTTGAGTTCCCCATTTACAGGCAAGGTACCCTTCAACTTTCTCTCTATCCGCCGTGCTTAAATCAGCATCATAAAGAATCACTTCTGAAATATCTCCATCCCAATACTCTGAGACAGCTCGGTTCTGATTCCCTAGCCTAACAAGATTAGAGACTGTATTCCAGGATGGAGTATTGCTATCTACTAATGATCCATCAAGGTAAAGAGCTGCATTTGTTCCATCATAATAGGAGCTAAAAATGAATTGAGTCGCGGTTGAGACACAACTTCCTCCTGAGGAATAAATATTATTATACTGGCAATCAGTATCATCAAATCCAAAGTGCTGACTTCCTTCACTTACTGAACTATCACCGTAAGAGAAAACATAGTTAAAACCAGGGTTGTCAAAACTATCTGCTGAAGCAGACATAAAGGTCGACCTTGCAGAAAACCCAAGTGGTATATTTGTCTCAGAAACTGCATCTAAATAATCATTTGATCCATCAAAGTTTACAGAAGTGTTCGATAAATTATAAACCGGTACATTGGCTGCACTTGACTGAACCATATCGTTACCACTTCCAGACTTATCTTTTATACAAGCAACATCATCTCCATCAAACTCAACGGGAAGAGTACAGCCTGAGTTTCTAAAGAGTGATGATTTATCGCCAGCATCATACCAAGCGACAACGTTTGCACTTGTGACCATATTAGGTTGAAAGATTGGGTTTTTATACTCTCCAACACCATGCATTCCACCCTCACTAAAAATAAAAATCAGCGAGTTTCTTCCCACATCATAATGGAGATCAAGACCATCGCAAGTAATACCAGGAGTATCAATCGAGAGTGTTGTCTCTGTTGAATTTGTTACATCTCGCTTATAGAGATTTCCATCATGACCACAATAAAAAATATATTCGATGGCGCCAGCATCATAATAATGAAATGAAAGAGCATCATTATCTAGGGTCGTTAATGTTGAAACGTTTGTATTCTTTTTTATTTTAGCAATTCTTCTTGGATCAAACTCCCTCCCATGTATCAACCAACTATCATCGCCTTCATAGTACTGACCTGTCACCCCACCATTCCCATTGTCATAATCCCATGATCCTATTTTTCTTAATCCACAAGAAGCTGGTGCTGTACCATCAGCACAAACATGTCCTCCACTACTCGCTTGATCACCTGCTTGTCCTGCGATGAAATAATAATTAGCAGTATCCCAATTCACATCAAAGTCCATTCTGAAAATGTAATTATTTCGAAGTTTTGATGTTCCAGAGTTATAGTCATTTTCTCCATATAGAATACTTCTCCCTACTGGATCAATTGCCAATGGTTTGGTAGCATAGTAACCGTTCCAAGAAATAGAAGTCCCTGCAGTACCATCTGAAGCACTTGGCCCAGAAGTACCACCATCTCCATAAACCTTACGCCAAAGATCTGCTCCTCTATCCCAAACAAGCGCATCGTCCCAACCATTATGAAAAAAGACATCACCAGTCGTTGGATGAACTGTAAACTGGGCAGAAGTATTTAAAGATTCAAGCGATTCAGTAGAGTCATCGCCTGCTTCTAATGTTGAACCAGCTTTGTAATTACCAATAATTGCATTGATGTTTCCACCAATTGAAAACTCTCTAAAAATATTTTCATTTCTATCAATAACAGTTACTTTTAATGTTCCACTATCATGCCAAACACCAATATCTCTTAACTCATTAAAACGAGCGGCCGTTGCTAGCCCCCCATCACCATAGTTAAGTTTTTGTCCATAAAGAGTATAAACATTTCCATCAGCAGCGATTGTTCTGATAGCACCACCATCATTTACGTAAATTTGTCCTGTTTCAGTAATAAACGCATCAATAATAGCTGCGTTACAACTTGTCGCCGCAGTTCCGTCGGAACAAGTTCCTTTTTTATTATCAGCTCCACCAAGAATTTTATCCCAATCTCTCGTTGATTCATTCCACTTATAAAGTCCGCTATCTGACTGATGATCAATCGCATAGATTTTCCCATCCATTCCTTTATGCTGGAACCGATGGTAATAAGGTTGAGGGTCTGAGGTAGGATGCGGAGTTGCAATATTCCAAGTGCTCGGATTCAGATTAATATAATCAGGATCTCCCCCACAGCTTCCTCCTGAACTATCAGCTCGAAAAAACATCTCGGTAATTGTCGTATTTGTTTTATTTAAGTCATGGCTCATATAAATCCCAGAAACTCTACAGTTATGAGTTGATGGGTTATAACTTCCCCAACCTGCTGAACCAGTCCCTGTTATAGTGTGCTTGTAAACCTTCTGATCACTTGTGTTGTAATAATAGAAGACCTCTGCAATTGATCCATAAAAGTTAGTCAAAGTAAAAAAGAGCCTTCCATCAGGCAGCATAAAGAAAAGAAAGTGTTGCCCCGAACCATCTCCATCAGCAGGCATATCTACGGCCGTCCCTAGAACATTGTCAGGGTCAGTATCCGCTCCCCCACCAATAACGGTCTCAATCGTTCCGGCATCAAAATCAACTTTTCGAATTCGATCATAATCATAAATCCAAAGATTATAATCATAATCAAGAGTCATGATATTTACATAATGAACTTCAGCACTACTAATTGCTCCTTCATACTGACTTGCCATTGGGTTAGAACTTTTAGGAATAAAGACGGAAGAAAGTCCCGTTTGAGCGTCAATTTTAATAATCCCTTCAATAACATCCCAAATGTAGACATCACCATTTGGTAAAACCATAAAGGTTTGCCCCGAGTCATCCCCTGAGGTTGATGTCGTGTGACTAAAAACTGAAGAGCTCGCAATATTTCCAATATTTCGATCGGTATTACCTGCAATGACACTAAAGTTAGAATCGTTTAGAGGAGTTGAATAAGCTGAAGCATTCGTACCATAGGAATCTGTTGCCTCAACCTTAATCCTAAAAAATGAAGATGTCGGCGATCCACTCGACCAAATAAAACAACCTGTCATGGTATCATCTGCTGTTGTGCCACCGTCGTTTACAGTACAACTGTTAGCCCCATTGAGAAGACCTGACCCTCCAGGAACTGCTAACCACGTTGTTCCATCTGTTGTGTAATAAAGATCAATCGGACTTGCCGCGAGACCTTCCACGTCACTCACGTTCCATTTGATATGAACGTCATTACCACTCGGAATATTTAACTCATCATTCGTTGGAGGATCACTCGGAATCGCACTATCAGAAACAAGCACCCCATCCATATTCGGTGGGTTGTTATAAAAAGTCGTAATTGAGTCTTGATCAGTATCATTCGTCGCTGTGTGAGTGGAAATATTTCCAGCCCCATCTTTTAAAAATCCATACACTGTATAAAGTCCAGGAACAAAACCAACTGTAGTAAAAGTTTCAGAAACAACAACGCTGTTTGCCGGACTCACTCCTGGGTCAGCAGAGTCAAGTCGCTTCCAGCAAGAATCTCCTGCAGTAGGTTGAGTGCTATTTAAATATTTCAAACAAAACTCTTCAACCGTAGAAAGGTTATCAGTTGCATCAAATGCGACTGAAAGGTTCACGTTTTGAGTAGTAGCTGCTCCACTGTTAATAACGAAGCTGCTCGCTGAAAAAGCAGGCTCTGTCGTATCAATTATAATATTTTTTTGTTCTGCGAGATCATTACTTGCACCTGATAATGGAAGTCCAATATTCGCATCATCAGCTGAAGCATTCCGAATATGTGTTCCTGCTGTCATCGAAGTCACATCAAGATCGGCTACATTGTCACCGGCGCCAACAGTATAATTAAAATACATTTCTGCATTCGTATAAGAGGCCATGTTAATCACATCACCCGTATTGAGAGTAATGGTTGGAGTCCCAGAAACAGAAGTTATGTTCTCGTTAAAGGTTACAATGATATTGATAACACTTGTCTCCCCATAGGCACCATCAGAAGTTGAACTTGAAATATTATCAATATAAAAAGGTGTATTATTAACTGTAATCACAAAGATTTCTTCATCAGTTCCCCCTGATGATGTCGCGATGATTTTCATTTCATAACGACCAGATCCATCCCCGTTTTCATAAGCATTACTATCAGGCGTCCAATCAAATACACCCGTCGCTGTGTTAAAACTTGCACCTGTTAATGAACTACAATCAGTAGGACTTGAGACCGCCGCATCAATCACGATGTCATACTTACATTGATAAGTGATCGTATCCCCATCGGCATCGACATCAGCCCCACTATCAGCGGCATTAATTTGAGTGATAGCATTATTTTCAGTGGTTACTTGATCGCCAATTGTATCTAACTCTGGAGGTAGATCAACATTCGTAACAGTCACTGTTGAGAGTTCTGCAGAAGAACTTAAAGACCCATCGCTGGCCACAAACCAAAGTTCATAAACTCCAGCAGCAGTATAATCAGGCGTCCAAGTGACAATCCCGGTTGAAGTATTGAAGGTTGCAGTTCCTGGAAGAGAGTCACAGTTTCCAACTGTCGCATCCTGAGTTCCATTGATCGTTGTTTCATAAATACAGGTATAACTAAGAACGTCCCCATCAGCATCAAGATCATTACTACCATCCTGAGCATTAAGTGCTGTCATTGCTGAGTTTTCAGCAACGGTACGATCAGGAAGTGCATCTAATACAGGAGCCTGGTTTGTGTTTGTTATAGTTAAAACAATTAACTCATCATCACTTAGTGATCCATCAGATCCATTGATCCAAATTTCATAAGTACCAGCAGCTGTATAGTCAGGAGTCCAATCGAAAACACCTGTCGACGTATTGAATGAAGCAATACCAGGAAGAGCAGTACAAGCTCCAACAAAAGAGTCTATCGTTCCATTGATCGTTGTTTCATAATTACATGAATAGGTAAGAGCGTCGCCATCAATATCATTATCATCCCCACCATCATCCGCATTGATTTGAGTAATGGCTGAATTCTCGGCAACTGATTCATCACCAATTGCATCTAGTAATGGCGCTCGGTTTGTATCATTGACTGTAATCACAAAAGTTTCAGCATCGTTAGAGTTTGATTGACCTTCTCCATCATCGGCCACAATTCTAAACTCGTATCGCCCTGACCCATCTCCATTAGCATTCCCATCATAATCGGGAGTCCAAGCAAACGCCCCGGTTGAAGTATTAAACGAGAACGTTCCCCCAAGGTTTGCCTGTGAACAAGTTGTTCCCCCGACAACAGCGGCATCAATCACAATATCGTAGGTACAAGAATAAGTAAGAGTGTCGCCATCGACATCGAGGTCATCTGTATTATCATTAGCATTGATCGCTGCTAGAGCTGAGTTTTCATTCACACTCGCATCAGCAATAAAGTCGATTGAAGGCTGATGATTTACATTATAAATTTCACCAGTATTAAAAGTATTTGATGAAAGAGTGTTCCCCGAAGTATCAACGATTGAATTATTACTATCATTGAGTTCAAGTTCTAAAGTCCCTGACCCTGTAATTGTATTAACAAGAACATTATAAACCTGTGGCCCTCCCGTAATGGTTGAAATAGAACCACTCACCCCTGAAGTCACGGCCAATTGAAAATCCCCGTTCACAGGAGTTGAAACATCTTCACTAAAAGTTACTGTAAAGTTCGCATCAGCATCGTCTACTAGAAGAGCATCTGCTCTTGCAATTGAAGAAACTGAAGGAGCAGTATTATCGATATTATAAGCTTCTCCAGTAGTGTAATCAGCAACATCATTTCCTGCGGGGTCAGTCACCGAGTTATCACCATCAACAAAGTCGATGCTAATAGTCCCTGTTCCCGTGATTGAATTTACTGTTACAGTAAAATTTGTAGTATCAACAGCAACAACTGAAGCAATCGCTCCAGAAGCTACCGAAAAGTCATTTGCGAAATCACCAACGACAGAAGTACTGACCGCTTCACTAAATTCAACATTAAAAGTGACTGAACTCGCACTGGTTGGGTTGGTATCATTTCTTGTAATTCCAACAACTGTTGGGTTGGTATTATCAATCGTATAAATTTCTCCGGAGCTAAAAGGAATATTTGAAAGCCCAAGCGCCCCATCATCGATATCTGAACCTCCGACAATATCAAGGCGAATATCCCCATCGCCAGAGATCGTATTAACTGTCACATCAACAGTTGTTCCCGAAGCTGCAGAAACTGAAGCAATCGTTCCTGCTGCTGTCCCTGTCGTATTAAGAGAAAAATCACTGGTATCGATGTTTTCAACACTTTCGGAAAATGTAACTCTGTAAACAACAGAAGTCGCATTCGTGTATTGACCACTTGGAGTTTGTCTTACAATCGAACTTACATCCGGAGTTAAATTATTTGAAACTGTAAGGACAAAAATTTCATCATCGCTTAAAGAACCATCACTGGCGACAATTTTAAACTCATATTGCCCACCGGTTCCACCACCGTTCTCATAACCACTGGTACTTGGCGTCCAATCAAAAACCCCTGTCCCGGTATTAAAAGAAAATGTTCCCCCAAGGTTTGCTTGAGAACAAGCTGACCCGGCAGCAACAACACCATCAATCGCAATATCATAAGTACAAGAATATGTTAGTGCCTGCCCATCAACATCATTATCATCTCCACCGTCAGCTGCATTAATTGACGGAGAAAGGGCAACTGCTTCTTGTACACTATCATCCGCAATCGCATCAAGCACTGGTGGTTGGTTAACATTATTAATCGTTAAAACAACGAGTTCATCATCTGAAAGAGACCCATCTGAACCATTAATCCAAACTTCGTAAGTTCCTTGGGCCGTATAATCAGGAGTCCAATCAAAGACACCTGTACTTGTGTTGAAACTTACTGTCCCAGGAAGGGTCGTACAGGCTCCAACAAAAGCATCAATTGATCCGTTGATTGTCGTTTCATAGTTACAAGAATAAATCAGATTCTGGAGATCGATATCTTGATCATCCCCACCATCGGCGGCATTAATCTGAGTCATAGCAACGTTTTCATTAAAAGATTGGTTTGCAATCGCATCAAGCACTGGAGCACGATTGACGTTATTAATTGTTAAAACGATAAGTTCGTCATCAGAAAGAGATCCATCAGAACCATTGATCCAAACTTCATAAACTCCCGCGGCCACATAACTTGGAGTCCAATCCAGGACACCTGTTGATGAGTTAAAACTTACTGTTCCAGGTAATGACGAACAAGCAGTCCCGGGACCATCAAATGTTCCGTTAATCGTCGTTTCAAAAACACATGAATAAGTAAGATTATCTAAATCAATATCTTGATCATCCCCTCCATCAGCGGCATTGATTTGTGTAATCGCACTATTTTCATTAACGCTTTCATCTGCAATCGCATCAAGAACAGGGGCACGGTTTACGTTATTAACAATAATCTGAAAAATCTCTTCATCCGTTGCACTATTCCCATCATCAGCAATAATTGAGACTTCATAATTTCCAGCGGCGGTGAAGTCAGGAGTCCAGTTAAACTCTCCAGAACTTGCATTAAAAGTGACAGTTCCGGGTAATGAAGTACAAGCGGTCCCCCCGCTCACCGAACTATCGATCACTTGATCGTAATTACATGAATACGTAAGCGGATGAGAATCCAAATCAAAATCATCTCCGCCATCAGCGGCATTAATTGTCGTGATTGCAGAATTTTCGTTAACACTCTGATCAGCAATACTTTCAAGCACTGGAGGAGCGTTGGTATTCATAATTGTAAGGTCAAAGATTTTTTGAGAAAGACGCCCATTCATCTCAATAGCAATTTTAAATTCATAAACTCCTGCATGAGAATAATCAGGAGTCCATTGAAACTTCCCTTCCGAATTTACAGAAGCTCCAACTGTTGAACAATCCATCCCACCAACAACGGTTTGATCAACTACTTGGTCAAAAGTACAAGACATAAACATATCTTCGGGATCAGTGAAGTCATCGAAGAGATCAAACTCGACATTATCCATTTCATTAAATGGATCCAAAGAAAAATCCTTAAACACAGGAAGCTTCGTTCCCGGTACAACGTCTAATACATTTTTACAGGACAGGATTAAGAGAAATCCAAGCCCCAAATATATGTTTTTCATAACTTGTTAAAGTTTATTACCAAAACCTGACATAAGACTTTTCGGTTAATAATTTCAAGGGCTTAAATCAATCCAGGGTGATTCATCATTTTGATTTCAGCTAAAAATGCCAACTCTCTGAGGCGGAACCAAACCACTCAGGAATGTTTTACCGCATGTCTCCTAAAACTCCTAACAGGTTACAATAAGTTATTAAGCTCCAACGCTTTCAAGGATGGAATTATGGGTGATTTTACAAAGAAATTTTTGGATGAGCAGAAGGTAAAACTTCTTAAGCACAAAGAGCAAATCATCGAGAACTTTAAAGCTTTTACACAAGAAACAAAAAACGAAGGCAAGAACCTGGTCTCCGAAGAAGGTGACCTTGCTCAAAAATACACTGATCAAAAACTCAATATCTCTCTTCGCGAAAAAGACCTTAGAACCATGAGAGAAATTGACCTTGCCCTTAGAAAAATTGACGATGGGACCTACGGCTATTGCGAAGAATCAGGTGAACCTATCGAACAAAAGCGTCTCGAGAAGAAACCTTGGGCCCGACTTTCACTCTACTACGCTGAATTAGAGGAAAGAGAGCAACAAAGATACTTCAAACGCTCTGTTTAAATAAATTCAGTTTTATCCCCCATTTCTTACATCTTCTCCTCGATTGTCAGGAAAATTGACTATTTTACCCCGAAAGTTGAAGGAAATCGTTAGGATTTTAATCTTGGCAACAAATATTGATTAGCCGTTTAATAGTCAGTACGCGAAAGAGTCGTAAGCTCTTCCCTATCGTGGGGCGGGTGTGAAAGTTGTTCAAGGATTGTGAGGTGAACAACTGATAATTTGAGAAGGAGATCAAATTATGGCAAAGAGGTTAAATGCACATCTCAAGAAGACTGAGATTAAAAAACTGAAAAACAAATTGCTTGCTGAAGAAGAACGAATTGTGAACAAGCAACTTTCCAAAAAAATTGAGTTCAAACTCAACTCTCCCGGTGAAAACAAGGATGATGTTGATTCGGCCAATGATAATATCCTCGTTTCTACTGACTTAAGATTTAGTAATCGTGAATTACTTTATTTAAAGAAAATTCGAAAAGCGATTTCGAAAGTAGATTCAGAAGAATATGGAATGTGCACAGAATGTGGGGATAACATTAGTTTCTCTAGACTTTGGGCAAGGCCAACGAGTGATCTTTGCATTGTTTGCAAAGAAGAGTCGGAAAGAGCAGAACACCAAAGTTCTCAAGGGCGAACATCAAAGTCTTTGGGACAATCAATGAGTCTCGTTAGTTCAATCTAGTATTAATGTTCTAGCGGTAGCTTTTTTAACAGGGTTAACCATAACCAAGCTACCGCTAAGAGCTTTATCAACCTCTTCCCCGTCAATATTTTTTAGCCACTGAATTTCAGAAGAAAATTCTTTACCTTCCGCTGTGATAAATGAAAATCGCTCTTTTTTATAAAAATCTTGTTTCACTCTAATTGCGGTATAACTTCCTTTCTTTGAAGAAACGACTTCCCCTAGAACATTTGCCCGTTGTTTTTCTAACTCTTCATTTTTTAATTTCGGAAAAAGAACATCAGACTTATTAATATCAAAGTAGCCTCGAGTTCGAGCAAAAGAGAACGTTTCAATCGCTTCAGATATATTCATACTCCCTTCAAGAAAACCGAGGACTTCCTTTGTAGGGTATTCAACACGTACATGAGTGACATCCATCTTTAAAATCTCTTCATACCTTTCAAGTAAGAATAATTTTTTAAGATGATACATAAAAGTTCCATGCAGATTTTGTTCGACCACAAAACCTTTATGAGGCGACTCCTCTGAGTCTGCGAAAAGTTTAATATTTTCTTGTTCTTTTTTAATTTGTTTTTCTAGAAGCATTCTTGGGCTATAAAAAAGAAGGATGTCACCCACCAGAAGCATCTCTGATTCGATTCCCTTTTCTTTTAGCTTAGAAGAATATTCCGCAAGACGATTTTTAGGAAGCTCATAAGAAAGAACGATCTTTTTTAATCGACTCCCAATGAGATCAACCCACTGCTCGATCGCCGCCCAATTATGGTGACCATTTTCAAGAACCATCTCAATGGGAAGATCACAATTTTCTAAGACATAAGCGAGGATCCCTGGATCTTGAACTCGAATCGCTTGAAAATCATCTTTAATTTGCTCAAAGACTCTTGTGGTTCTCTCCCAATCTCGTTCACAACAAAGAATATCAAAGTTGAGAATGTTAAAATCACCCTCGACTTGATTGGGTTCTCTTCTACTAAGCTCTTTAATATTGACCAGAACTTCTTGCTTTAAATCAGTATTACAATTTTGATAACTCACGAGGGTTTTCATAATTGTCCCCTCACAACGTTACGCTGTTCAATCGCTTCAAACTTCGGAATACGAATGAGTTGATTTGGTTTGGTCCATTCTAGGGACTCTCCACTAAGATCTTGAATGTCTCCCAGTTTAAAACTCACCTCTTCACCATTGAATAAAAGAAGTTCAAGTTCTGTTTCTGGAAAGATCTTTCTCTTCGTTTCCATCACTGCAAACTCATCCCCCACTTCTTGAATGGTTCCCACAACTTGATAAGGTGACTTTTCATGTTCCCGTTCGTCATAAATACTTTCAGTCCCTGCCGCTCCCAACAAACTCGCTGTCGTGTATTTACGGTGAGAGAACTTTTCAAGTTCCGCTTTAAGCTCACGAATAAGTTCGGTTGTTAATTTTCCTTCACGAGCATAGGTATCGAGGGCCTTGCGATAAACTTTTGTTACCGTGGCCGCATAAAGCGGACCTTTCATTCGTCCCTCAATCTTAATTGAATCAATTCCATACCGAGCATAAATCGGTACAAGATCAACTCCTTCAAGATCTTTAGAACTCATGAAATAATCTCTAGAAACAACTTCTTCCCCCTCTCTTAAAGTGTATTCAAAACGACAAGAGTGAGCACAACCTCCGCGGTTACTATCTCGCCCCTGTGTGAAATTTGAGATGGTGCAATTTCCCGAATAGGCCATGCACATGGATCCGTGGATAAACATCTCAAGATCAACATCGGCAAACTTCCGGATCTTATGGGCCTCGTCCAAACTTACTTCGCGCCCCAGAATCACTCGTTCGACTCCTAACTTTTTCCAAAGCTTCGCTCCATACGCATTCACGCAGCTCGCTTGAGTGCTGAGATGGATCGGAATATGCGTTGTTTTTTGAATAACTTTGATCGCCCCAATATCTGAAACGATAAGAGCATCGACCTTAATCCGTTCAAGCTCTTTGAGAAAACTTGGCAACTCTTCGAGATCTTCATCAAAAGGGAAAGCGTTAATAACAACATAAACCTTCGCGCCTCTCTGATGGGCAAAGCTGACTCCCTCCTCTAACTCAGGAATCGTGAAGTTCTCAGCTGCCGCTCGCAGACCAAAGTTTACCCCTCCCAGATAAACCGCATCGGCTCCATAAGAGACAACGGTTTTCAATTTCTCTAAGCTTCCGGCGGGTGCTAAAAGTTCAGGAATGGGATAATTTGCTATTTGCTCAGTCATTTTTGATAATATTTACTATGCTTAATAAAAAATTCCTCATGGCCTGTGCTGCCTTGGTCATCATTCTTGTGATCCTCTTAAGGCCAGACGGAAAGTCGCTCCAAATTCCTTATCCTTATAAAATGACGCCGCTGAAAAAGCAAAAGATTGACGCTAACGCCGTGTGGCTCGGATCAGAATTTTCGGTGATTGCGGGTCAATATATAGACAACCTTGAGAGAAGAGTTCGCCAAGACCTCCCCGACTTTCGAATAAAGGATTTTTCTAGAAATTTTTTAGGCCTGCATCGAAGCCTGCAGGTGCTTGAAAGCTTGGAGCCTTTTCCAAAAATCATCTATTATATGGGGAATTCTCAAGAGGCTTCTGAGCTCAAATTTTATCTTCCCGACCACAAAAAAATCACCAAAAATCTGAATTTGTATTCAAGTAAAGAATTTCAAAAAAAACTAAAAGAAAGTGGTTTTTTAACTAATCCTTTTGAACCTTATCAAAAAGTCATTGAGCTTAACGATCCTCAAGTCCAATCTCTAGAAATGAAGCCAGAGCAAAAAGCTGCTTACCTCAGTGCTCTTTATTCACTTTATGAAATTGAATTGAAAGAACTGATTAGACTTGCTCGAGAAAATCAATCAAAGCTTATCTTGGTCACCACTCCCATCAAACTTAAAGATTCTCAAATTGAAAACTGCACTCAACCCCCAGGTGATCTAAAAATCAAACTTCTTAGGCTTCAATCATTCGCCTCTAAAGGAGAATTTGAAAAGGGATATCAATTAGGAAAAGGTCTCCTTCTTAAGTATAAAGGATTTGCAGAACTTCATTATGTGCATGCTGTCCTTTCGGAAGGAACTGACCGGTTCAAAGAGGCTTTAGATCATTTTAACCTTGCCCAGTCTTTTAACTGTAACCTTTATGGGGCCAAGCCGGTCTTTAATAATTTAATCCGAGCTGCTGCGAAACGGTACGATCTTGCTTTCTTTGACTTTGATCAATACCTACAAGAAAAATTCATCACATCCAGTGATTCCTTAAAAACCAATAAGATTCAAAAAAGCTCTTATCGTTCGCTCGTTGAAACGTTGGAATACCTTACTTTGAAATAGAATCGTGATTTTCGAGAATGATTTGGCACTGTTCTTTTAGCACCTTAAAAGTCCTTAACAAAGCTTGAACCTGCTCTTCTTGTTTATAACTATAAAGTTCATCTTCAAGTTCATTAATCAGAAAAACATCATGCCTGATATAAGGGATTTCATCTTCACGGTTGATAAACTTAGGCCGTTTTGAGATTCGATGTCTCAAGAACGCCAAGTCTTGATTCACTTGAAAGGGTAATTTTTTATGAAGGAGTGAAATGGTGTTTTCCAACTCTGTTCGAGCATCGTCGTGAACAACGGTAAGGTCATACTCACTCTCAATAAAATTAACTGCGAACAGCTGACTTGTGATCAGCATCAGCCCTATTAAAACCTTCATACCCTTCTTATCGGCAGCTGGCCTAAAAGCTTCAAAGCTTAAGCTTAAACATGTAAGATAAGGGGAATTTAAGGAGATACCATGAATATCGAGCAGTTATACGAAAAACTATGGGCAGACTACACAAACCTCAACCCCGATGCGAATAAGATTCACGACCTTTTTAGTAAGAATAATGAAGTTGTTAATGATCACATCGCTTTTCGAACTTTTGCTCACCCTAAGACTAATATTGAGGTCTTTTCAAAAGTTTTTACAAAGCTAGGTTATAAACAATGTGGAGAATATGATTTTGAAGTGAAAAAGCTTTACGCTCAACACTTTGAGCATGAAAACCCCAAGTTTCCCAAGGTTTTTATTAGTGAGCTTTTAATCGATCAGTTCTCTGAAGGACTGCAAGAAAAAGTTTTCCGTTATATTAACCAAATCCCACTTGAGTCTACTGAAAGTGATGACTTCTGTTTATCAGGACGTTCGTGGGACCTCACTTTTCATGAGTACAATGCGCTTAAAAATGAAAGTGAATATGCCGCCTGGTTGAGTGCTTTTGGTTTTCACGTTAACCACTTCACTGTGCTTATCAATGAGCTCCAGCAATTTGATACCGTTGCTGATGTGAATAGCTTCCTTAAAAAGGAAGGCTTTAAACTCAATGATTCGGGTGGAGAGGTCAAAGGCTCCCCTGAGGAACTGCTCGAG
>JAUHYH010000029.1 GCA_030426585.1 Bacteriovoracia bacterium | reverse complement strand
TTTTATTATTAATTATTTATATCAAAAATAAGAAAATTGATAAAAATATTATTATTTATTCCTTATTTTTAATTCCATTATTAAATCAAATGATAGTTAGGTCAGAGTTAGAACATGCTTTGCCAGCAACATTATTTTCTATTCCTATTATATTTTATTCTTTTGATAAATTCCGGTCGATTATCAATGAGAAGAACGTTATTCATAAGAATATTATAAAGATAAAGAACTTAAGAAGGCAAAACGGCCTGTTTTCCCGTTGCTTGAGGGTTATCGACGACGTATTTGGGCAACATCCAGCCTGATATTTCTTGTTTTAGAGTTTGATAAATCTCATAACCTTCTTTTTCAGACAAATAAAAATGCATGGCCCCTTTGACTTGATCGGGATGATGGAGATAGTAGGGTTGAATATTGATATTTACTAAATTTTTAAAAAGTTCTGTAAGCACTTCAGCGGAATCATTTACGCCTTTCAACAAAACAGTTTGCGAGTAAAGAGGGACTCTGAACTTTCCAAGCGCCTCTCTCACTTCAGGGAAAAGCTCATCACTATGGTTAATATGAATCATAACATTTGTTTTAAATCGGGTGCTCTCAATAGTCTCCACTAGGTCGTTTGTTATCAACGAGGGTTCGGCCAAAGGGGTTCGAGTATGAAAACGGAGGAACTTAAGATGTTCGATTTGTTCAAAAGCATCCAAATATTCTTTAAGCTTTTTTGCGCTTAAAATAAAAGGATCTCCTCCCGTAAAAATAATCTCCTCAATTTCGGCATGGGCCCTTAAGTAATCTAATGTTTTCTCGAAATCAGAATGAAACAAATAATCACGTTCATTAATGAGATTCTTTCTAAAGCAAAAGCGGCAGTTCACAGGGCATGTGAGAGTAGGGAGGAATAAGGCCCTATTTTTGTACCTATGAACCAGTTGTGGGGCAGACCAGCGCTTAGTATCACCAATAGGGTCGTAGAGCCCACCATCAAGATATTCTTCATCAGAGGGTAAATATTGAGAAGAAATAGAAGGAAGATGAGTCTTAGTTTGAAGGAATTTACTTAACTTATGCGCATATTCCATTGCTATTTTCGTCTTTGAGAATCTTTAAAGAACTTCATCTCTATTGCAGAAGTCCCGCGAATTAATACAAAACCCATTAGGGAGAGACCAACAAAATGGAAGATGATTTCATTCATTAACATCCTTCCACCGTTACTTAATAACCACAACAACCAAGCCAACATTGATAAATGTGCGATCAAAATGAAAAATTTTATAATTTTAATCTTCATTTACGACCCTAACTTTCTGGATTTTCTTTAATTTAAAGGCCTTATTAAGCTTATCTTCCATGCATATCGCATACAAAATAAACCCATATGGCATGGGTAAAATCGCTATCGGTTTTATTTCTCTTAACCGACTTCCTTTGGACCCCCCATTATAAGAAATTTCTATGTTTTTACCGGTTTTTAAAGCTTCTTTAAGATCGCTATTAATCTCAGGTAAATTAAAAGATTTAAAATCATTTAACTGATAAAGTTCGTAATTTTTCCGAATTGAATCTAATTCGATTGATTCATTTTTTATCCGCTTCAAACACTGATCAATAACAAACAAACAAGCTTCACTATCAGCTAAGGCCCGATGATAATCAGCTTTAAAACCAAAGGCCCCTGCGATTGTTCCAAGTTTGAAATTCTCGACTTCTTCATCGGCCAGTTTCAAAAGATTCTTGGTTAACTGAAAGGCATCATAGACCTTCTGATTATTGAATTTGATCCCACACTTCCACGCATCAACAGTGAGAAAACCCACATCAAACTGAGCGTTATAAGCAACCAAGCCTGAGTTCCCACAGAAGTCGATAAATCTAGGAAGAACTTCTGAAATCGAGGCCTCCCCTTCTAAATCACTATTTTTAATTCCATGAATGGCCGAGTTTTCATCAGTTACTGCGGTTTCTGGCTTAGCAAACGCTTCAAAAGTCTGAATTTCTCCGTTTGCAAAGACTTTCACACCAGCAATTTCGATGATTTCATGGACTAAAGGAGAAAGCCCGCTGGTTTCAAGGTCAAAAAACACCAAGGACTCTTCACCGAGGTGCTTAATATAATCTGTGATTCGCTCAGAACCATCTGGTAAATAGCTTAGACTTGTATCGATTTTGTCCTCATCATTGCTCATTGCGCTAGAGCAACTAACGCTTGGAAATCTTTGTCTTTCTGTTTATATTACGGACTCTTATTTGGAAAGAATTTTAAGGATTTAACTATGTTTGACGTTGCTGTTCTTGGATCTGGGCCCGGTGGTTATATTGCTGCTATTCGTGCGAGCCAGCTAGGACTTAAAGTTGCGATCATTGAAGAAGATAAACTCGGCGGGGTTTGCCTTAATAAAGGCTGTATTCCGACTAAGGCCGTGTTGAAGTCTGCGCATAGTGTCCACGAACTTTCTCACATGAAAGATCTCGGAATTGAAGTCGATATCAAGAAACTTGATGGGTCACAGGCCGTTAAAAGAGCAACCGGAATCTCTGATAAGATTTCTAAAGGCGTTGGATTCCTTATGAAAAAAAACAAGATCGAAGTGATCAATGGTCGCGGAGAACTTGTTGATAAGAACACCATCAAAGTTGGATCAAAAAAAGTAGAAGCAAAAAATATCATCATCGCGACAGGGGCAAAGTACCGAACTTTCCCGGGTCTTGAGCATGATGGGAAAAGACTGATCGGTGCTTGGGAAGCCATTAAGATGGAAAAGCTTCCAAAGTCGATTGGAATTATCGGGGCAGGGGCGATCGGGGTTGAATTCGCTTACTTCTGGAATGCCTTTGGTGTTGATGTTCATATCTTTGAACTTCAAAAACACCTGCTCCCCATTGAAGACGAAGATTCGAGTAAAGAAGTAGAAAAAGCCTATAAAAAATACGGCATAAAAATGTCTCTCGGAGTTGAAAAAGTTTCAGCAAAGAACAACGGTAAGGATGTTACCATCACTGCAGTTGTTAAAGGAAAAGAAGAGAAACATAAATTTGAAATGGGTCTTATTGCCGTTGGAATGACCGGACAAATTGAAGGGATTGGTCTCGAAAAACTTGGAATTAAGACTGATCGAGGATTTATCTCTGTAAACGGAACTTATCAAACCAACGTTTCAAATATTTATGCAATCGGTGATGTTTCAGGTCCACCACTTCTCGCTCATGCTGCTAGCCATGAAGGAGTGATTGCCGCTGAAGCCATCGCCGGTCAAAAACCTCACCCGCTGGATAAAAAGAATATTGCGGGCTGTACTTACTGTCAGCCACAAGTGGCTTCGATAGGATACACAGAACGTGAACTTAAAGAACAAAAAATAGAATACAGTGTTGGAAAGATGCCTTTTACTGCTAATGGAAAGGCCGTAGCCTCTCAGGAAACTGATGGTTTCGTTAAAGTTCTCATGGGTAAATACGGAGAACTTTTAGGGGCCCACATCGTAGGAACACACGCTACAGAATTAATACATGAATATGCTCTCTTCCGTACAATGGAAGGCATTGACGAAGAAATCTTCGCAACGGTTCACCCGCATCCGACGCTTGGGGAATGGTTGGCTGAAGCTGTCATGGCCGCCAAGGGAAGAGCTTTAAACTTTTAGGAGATAAATACCATGGCAAAAAATGAAGTTGTTATGCCACAAATGGGAGAGTCCATCACAACCGGAACCATTACAAAATGGAACAAACAACCGGGTGATGAAGTTGAATTAGATGAAATTCTACTAGAGATCTCCACTGATAAAGTTGAATCCGAAATCCCTTCTCCCTTTGAAGGAAGACTTGAAAAAGTTCTCTTTGAAGAAGGGGAGACGGTTGATGTTGGTAAGGTTATTGCGATTATTGAGGATGATGCGAGTGCGACTCTGGAATCAGGGGCCGGGAAACAGGAGTCAGGTACGGGTACCAGTGATCCGGTGCCGGAATCCGGATCCAGTAATCAGACTCCAGCACCAGGCTCCAGACCCCAGACTCCTGACTCCGGAAAATCTGATAAATTTTATACTCCGCTCGTAAGAAAAATGGCGGAAGAAAATGGCGTTTCTCTTTCTGAACTTGATCATATTGATGGATCAGGTGCAGGTGGGCGAGTTAACAAAGCCGACTTTGAAGCGTTTCTTTCTAATAGAGGAAGTGGTTCAACTACAAAATCCGCACCTGCCGCCTCTTCAGCACCAAGTTTCTCTGCTCCTACTCCAAGTGTTCCCGCTTTTAGAGAAGGGGAGCGTGTAGAGATTGTTCCTATGGATAACATGAGAAAAGTTATCGCTAAGAACATGGTCGCTTCTAAACTCACTTCTCCCCACGTGAACTCCGTTCAAGATGTGGACATGACTCATCTAGTGAAGTTCAGAGAAAGCTTTAAAGATGAATTCTTCAAAAATGAAGGATTCAAACTTACATATACTCCTTTCATCATGAAAGCGATGATCGATGCTCTTAAAGAGCACCCCATGGTTAACGCTTCAGTTGATGGAGACAATATTGTTATAAAGAAAGATATCAATCTTGGATGTGCTGTTGCGGTTCCAGGAAATGGCCTTGTGGTTCCTGTAATCAAAAACGCTGACGGTCTCAATATGACAGGTCTTTGTAGAACTCTTAATGATCTCGCTAATAGAGCAAGAGCGAAGAAGCTTTCTGTTGATGAACTTCAAGGCGGAACTTTTACATTTACGAACGTTGGTTCATTCGGGACTCTGCTAGCAACTCCAGTTATCCTTCAACCTCAAGTTGGGATTATGGCCGCTGGTGTGATTAAGAAAATGCCAGTTGTTACTAAGGACGATGCGATCGCGATTAGAAGCATTATGTACTTAACTCACACTTATGATCATAGAATTATTGATGGTCAGTTGGGGGGACAGTTCTTAATGACGGTTCACAATAACCTTGTGAATATGGATCCTAAGTCGTTATTCTAACGACAAAGACAATTTAAATTCTCAGTACGATCACAGGCGACAACCTTGTCGCCTAATCCAATTGTGAGTTCACTGATCTGATCACCATTCTGAGTATAATAAAGACTAATTTTATCACCCGAAAAAGTTTTCGTTTCTTCCTGAATTGTAATCTCTTCAATATCAAAGAATTTTTTCACAACTTCAAAGTCTTGAGAGTCATCATATTCAACTGATTGAACCGAGCCATCTTCAAGCTCTTTTACGACTTTCAAGTCATAGACATCTTTCTTATCAAACTCAAGCCTCTTATAAGAGAACATGAATTTTTCTTTTTTATTATTCAATCCGTGAAAGTTTCTCGTCACCGTTACAAGATCTTTTTCAGTGTATTTCCCATCACTTATATGCTCAAGAATATCTATGGGGTTTAAAGAATAGACTTCACTTCCCAAGCAATCATTAATCACTTTCAATTGAGGGATTTCCTTCCCTTCAATAACTTCACCAATAGGGTCTTCCGTCGTACTAATCTCAATGTCAGAAACTCCCGAATCTTCGAGTATGACTTCTGAAGTAGGGGACTCGACTTCTTCCGAGCTGCTTAAGAGGTAAACAACTCCTAAGATCATAAAAAAAGCGAGTATTGCAAGAATGAGGTAGAGGTTTTTATTTTTTTTCATAGATAAATAAATTCTTCTGAATAAAATTCCATTGAGAGTTCATCGCTTGAACATCATTGGCCAAGCTTTTATCTGTCTTATCCGTATTCTGGATTGAATAAATCAATCCGTACATACTTTTATTCATAAGGCTAAAGTTCTTAGGGAAGAACTGCAAATTAGAAAGTTTAGCCAAAACAAAATGCGATTGAAGGATAAAGTTTTTCCAGAAATCATAGTTCGGAGTTTTCAAGTTCGTTGGAAAACCTTTATTAACTTCAATAAAGAAATCGCGAGTATAGTTCTTCAATTCTTCATCTAGTTTATAACGCTCTCTCACAGACTGTGATTTCTTCTTAACTTGATTATCGACAAAGTGCATTTGTATTTTCATTAAAGCTTTTAAAGTCAAAAACTCTAAGTACTGCTTTCTATTTTCTAGCTTAGTGAAGCTTTGATAAAGATTTTCAAGTGAATCCATTAACTCAAAAAAAATATTCTCACATTCAAACTTCTGTTCTTGATTACATTCAGAAGCATATTTTTGTTGAACCTTCAGGATAAAGTCATACTGAGAGAGAATTTCCCTAAATTCTTCATCCGTATTGGCAATTTTTTTAAAGATATTCCAATAGCGGCTATGAATAGAATCCAGATAGTCTGTAAGAATCCTTACTTTCCGACGGTTTTCATAGAACTTGGGATCAATTGTTCCGCCCCAGGCATGAAAGACAAAAAGAATTAATAAATACTTCATTAGTGAATAACAAGACCAAATTCAAAATCATTAATCTTATGATCGTTGGCCTCAGAAGGTTTCTCATTAACACTCGCCAGACCAAGGTCAGTTACAAGAGTTTCTGAACAAATATGATCCTTAAATGAAGTAATCACTTTTTGAAGCTCATCACTACAATAACAAGTAATCTTTATTCGCTGATCAACTTTAAGATCGAGATCTTTTCTTGTTTTTTGAATCCGATTGACCACTTCTCTGGCGAGGCCTTCGTTAATCAACTCATCATCAAGTTCACAAGAAAGGTTGATGGAGATAAACCGGTTGGAAAGAGCATCTGTTCCTTCTTTCGCTTCTCTAAAAATAAGAATCTCATCGAGTTCGAAGTCTCTATCGTTTAACTTAATAGTTCCTTTATCCTCAAACTTAGCAATATCATCTGACTTAAGAGACTTTATGAGTCCTACATACTTTCCAAATTCTTTCCCTAATTTCTTTCCAAGAACAGGGGAGTTAGGAAGCGCATAAAGTTTAATGTATTTAAGTTCGTCAGAGTCGTACTGAATCTCTTTAACGTTAAGCTCAGTTTTGATTGAGTCTTCAAGCTTAGAAAGCGCATCGGTAACTTTCTTCTCCGGATGAATAATCGTCAGGGTTCGTAGAGGTATCTTAACTTTAACCTTTTCCTGAGTTCGTTTCTGCCGGCCAAGTAAGATGATTTCTTGCATTCTCTTAACGGCATCTTCAAGCACGGAGTCTTGTAGACTCGTTTGAGCTTCAGGGAAGGCACAGAGGTGAACACTTTCTTTTCCTTCACCTGAGAGCTTCTGTAGCTCAAGGTAAAGTGCTTCAGAAAGAAAAGGCGTAAATGGTGCCATTAATTTATTAAGTGTTTCTAGAGTGAAATAAAGCGTGTGATAGGCATCATCTTTATCTTTAGAATCTTCAGCCCAAAACCTCTTCCGATTGAGTCGGATATACCAATTGGTAAGATCATCGATAAAATCAAAAAGAGCAGGAACAACATTATAAAGCTGGTACTTATTCATCTCTTCATCAACGGTGCTGACCAAGGTCTGTAACTTTGAAAGGACCCACGCATCGAGGATATGAGCTGGCTTGAAATCAGCAAGTTTATGTTTTGGCTTCCATCCATCAACTTCTACATACGTTGAGAAAAACTTAAACGAGTTATACCAAGGAAGCAGGGCCTTCCGGACCATATCCTTAACACCATCATCAGAGAACTTAAGATCTTCGGCCTTCACAAGGGCAGAGTTGATTAAGAACAACCGAAGCGCATCGGCCCCATATTCTTCCATCAAAGTATCAGGGGCAGTGTAGTTCCGAAGACTCTTCGACATCTTCTTCCCATCAGCTGCGAGGACTAAACCATTTACAATAACATTTTTAAAGGCCGGTTTTTCATAAAGGGCGGCGGCGAGAACTGTTAGGGTATAAAACCATCCCCGAGTTTGATCGAGACCTTCAGCAATAAACTCAGCAGGAAATCCCGCCTTAAAAACATCCTCATTTTCAAAAGGAAAGTGCAATTGAGCATAGGGCATAGACCCTGACTCAAACCAACAATCAAGAACTTCAGTAATTCTCTTATACTCTCCTGGTTCACCCTCAACTTTGAAGGTTAACTCATCAACGAACTCACGGTGAAGGTCATCAAGCGTTGTTCCCGTGTATTTAGCGAGCTCTTCTCTTGAACCAATACAAATATACTTATTGGATTCCTCATTATGCCAAATCGGAATCGGCGTTCCCCAAACTCTGTTTCTAGAAACGGCCCAGTCTTTGGCGTTTTCAATCCATTTCCCGAAGCGACCTTCTTTTAGATGCGATGGTACCCAATTGATTTCTTTATTGGCGGCGATCATCTTTGGTTTCACTTTTTCAACATTAATGAACCAAGTTGGAATCGCTTTATAAATTAACGGAGTCTTTGAGCGGTCACAGAAAGGGTAGGAGTGAACAATAGTGTCCTGTAAGTATAACTTCCCTTCATCTTTGAGTCTTTTGATAATCCCTTTATCGGCATCCTTAACATATTCGCCCTTAAAGTCAGGGACTTCATCAGTGAATTTCCCTTCATTATCAACCGGACAAACTTTAGCTTTAACGCCGGCATCACGAAGAACACGCTCATCGTCTTCCCCAAACGCCGGAGCAATATGAACAATCCCGGTACCATCAGATGTTGTGACATAATCATCAGCATGCACTTGAAAAGCGCCTTCAGTGGAAAGCGTTTCAAAGAAAGGAAGGAGTGGTTCATACTTAAGTCCAACCAACTCAGTCCCCTTAGCTTCTTTTTCGATATTTTCTTCAAGTTCTTTTTTGAGTTTCTTTGAATAAAAAGCGAGCCGCTCTTTCGCCATCCAAATCTTTTTCCCTTCATCATTGAAAAGGACATAATCGATTTCCTTATTCACACACAGACCAAGATTCGAGGGAAGCGTCCAAGGAGTTGTGGTCCAAGCAGCAATATATTCTTCACGATCTTTAATTTTAAAAAGCACAGTCACGGCCGGGTCTTGAACATCTTGATAATTCTGACCCGCTTCGAAGTTCGATAGGACCGTCCCCAATCCCGTAGAAAAAGGCATAACTTTCGTATCTTGATAAACGAGGTCTTGATCCCAAAGTTGTTTGAACACCCACCACACACTCTCCATGAAAGGAAGATCCATGGTTTTATACTGACGCTCAAAGCTTACCCAACGACCCATTCGGTTGACGGTCTTTTCCCATTCCTTTGTGAACTTTTGAACAATCCCACGGCAAGCATCGTTGTATTTCTTGACCCCAAGCTCGGCCACAGCTTGCATCGCTGACATCCCAAGGTCTTTATTGATTTCATGCTCGATCGGAAGACCATGACAGTCCCATCCAAAGCGGCGGTCAACATAGCGACCTTTCATAGTAAAGTATCGCGGAACAATGTCTTTGAGCGTCCCACCGACGAGGTGACCGTGATGAGGAAGACCGGTCGCAAACGGAGGCCCATCATAGAAAATATAAGGAGCACCTGACTTGGTTTGTTCCAGAGATTTCTCAAAAACCCCTTTTTCCTGCCAAAATGCCAATATCTTGTGCTCAGACTCGACGAAATTAAAACCCTGATTGCCCGTTTCTGCCATAGTAAACTCAATTTATTTTATTTAAGTGGTGTTCCTAGTGTCCTTAATTAGTTTATGCGGTATAATATCATTAATTCAATAACTTAGGAAAGTTTAGGAGCAGTCATATGTTTGGTTTAGGAATGGGAGAATTGATCGTCGTAGCCATTGTGATCGTGGTCTTCTTTGGCGCAAAACGCCTTCCTCAAATGGGTGGTTCACTCGGTAAAGCTCTTAAGAACTTCAAGACTGAAGTCACGAAAAAAGATGATCCTGAAGAGATTGAAGATAAATCTGAAGAATCTTAATTCTTGAAGTCACATCCGCGACTTTGCAAAATGACCTGTTATTTTTTCAAATAACCAAGATGATGAATAGGGGAGTCCTTAAACTTCTTTCGCCGTTTATCATACTCTTCCGTGGTCTTCACTGACGAATGCCCCACATCTCGAGACACCTTATAAAGATCCGCTCCATTCTCAAGTGCGGAACCTATATAACTCGCTCGAGCACTATGGCTAGAAACATTCTGAGGAACGCCGGCACGCTTACACGTGGTCTTAACGATATAGTTTACTGATTTAGGGTTAAGAGGTTTTATCAGATTACTCTCCGATGGGTTTCTGGTCGGTTGGAAAAGCCAATCTTCATATTCCACATCACGGTTTTGCGCTTTCATCCATGAAAGGTAGTCTTCGATCGCTTCAACACAATCAGGAGGAAGAACTTTGGTAAGTTGTTTCCCACCCTTAGCCTTGACCTTAATCATGGGAATTTTATTTTCGTAATAGTAGTCACCACGTTTAAGATTAATGAGTTCAGCCTTTCGTATTCCCGTCATAAAGAGGGTGTAAACCACGGCCCGATGAAGGGGAGCAGAAGTTGATTCATTATTATCTAAAACTTCAATGAGACTTTGCACCTGCTCATCAGTCAGATCATTCGTTGGTTTTTGAACCTCTTGTCTCGGTCGTTTAATTGAATGAAAAATATTATACTCAACGAAATTCTTTTCAACCAAAAAATCAAAGAAACTAGAAACCGCTGACATTTTTCGATTCGTGGTTTTGGGGGCATACTCATTATCGACGAGCCATTTTTTAAATGCGACGGCATGCACTCGTTGAAGTGTTTTTAATGCTCGGACTCCTTGCATATAGGAACTTAGGAAATCAAAAAATTGATTAATGTCGGTGCGATAAGACCTCTTTGTATGCTCAGAATTGAAGTTCTCAAAGAATTCAAAGAAGAGGGGATTATCCCTTAAATCTTGTTCCGTAATGAGCGGAAACTCAGTTTTAATGGCTAAGTTCATATCTATAGTATAGAGTAGGAGGATGCTGTCTAAAATTAGCCGTCCTTTTTTCCTAGAGAGGCAATCGCGTTTCCCCTTAGTTCAATATTTGGGGAAAATTGGAGTTATTCTCCTAGTGCTTTACTCGGCTTTTCGGCTCGGATTTTATTTTTTCTTCCAGGCCAATGAAGAGGTGGAGCTGGTAGGGAATGCCTTTTATCTTGGGCTGAAATTTGATCTTAGACTCATCGGGATTCAACTACTTTTGTTCTTTATACTCTCCCTTTTTCCCAAAAAGATTTGGAAGAACAAAATTTTACTCAACCTGAATTCAGCTCTTTTTACTTTGATTCAGTCGGGAATCATTTTGATGTACTTCACTGACTTTGGTCATTATGCTTATCTCACAAAGCGCCTTCACTTTAGTATCATGGAGAACTTTGAAAATCCCTGGATCTCTCTTCAAATGACCTATGAAACTTATCCCGTCATCCCTTTAATCCTGACTTTATTATTGTTAACAGTTGCGATCTTCTATTTATACAAGCGATCACTCCTTAAATTTGCAAACTCTATTAACACATCTAGCTTGTTCCTAAGAGTTAGCGAAAGACTTATTACTTTCCTTATTATCGGTGGAGTGATTTACGGCAAACTCTCTTATTTCCCTCTAAGGTGGAGTGAAGCTTATTTCTCGCCTAATAATTTTATATCTCAATTAACCCTTAATCCGGTGATGAATTTTTTTGAAACATTGAAGTTTGATAAAGATGATTATGACATTGAAAAAGTTAAAAGATCTTATCCTGTTGTTTCAAAATTCTTAGGGATTACCCCACCAAACCAAGCAGAACTCAACTTTCAGCGAAGTTATAAAGCCAAAGCTGAAGGGAAACCTAATATTGTCTTTATCCAACTAGAATCCCTTGCGGCCAATAAAACGTCAGTCTTTGATAACCCCCTTAACCCGACTCCTCACCTGAATGAAATTGCAAAAGGGGCGTTGGTTTATAAGAAATTTTTTACTCCCACTGAGGCAACTGCGAGAGGGGTGTGGGCAACACTCACAGGGATGCCTGATATCGCTAATACAAAGTCGAGTTCTAGAAACCCTCATCTCGTTGACCAAAAAACGATCCTCAATCAATTCGACGGCTATAAAAAACTCTACTTCCTTGGAGGAAGTGCTAACTGGGGAAATATTCGTTCCTTATTTTCTAATAACATCAAAGACATCGAGATTTATGATGAGGATGCTTTTGATAATTCAAAAAGGGTCGACGTTTGGGGTTTAAGTGATCTTGATCTTTTTAAGGAAGCTCACAAAAGAATCAATACCCTTAATGAGCCCTTTGTTGCTTATATCCAATCAGCAGGATTTCATCGCCCTTATACCATTCCAGAAAATAATGAAGGTTTTCGATTAAGGGAAATTTCAGAAGAACAAGCTGATAAATATGGCTTTATTTCGGAAGAAGAATTTAATTCGCTTCGCTTTCAAGACCATGCCTTCGGGCATTTTATGAAACTTGCGAAGGAGTCTGAATACTTTAAAAATACGATCTTTGTTATTTATGGAGACCATGGAGTCCCAGCAGGGAAAGAAAGTCTTAACGTTCCTAAAGGGTATTATCAATTGAGATTAGGTCTTCATCACACTCCGTTTGTGATTTATTGGCCGAGTAAGATCCCGCCAAGGGTCGATGATAAAACCCTCGGAGGTTTACAAGACATCCTTCCTACTGTTTCATCTCTGGCGGGTTCAAGCTGGATCACACAAACTCTTGGAAGAGATCTAAGAGCAGAAAGAACCCCCGAGCAGAATTATACATTTGTCTTTTCTTGGCAATCTCCTATCACCACAGGCCTTGTTGGTGAAAAGTTCTATCTCGAGCATAGGGCCGGGGAGAGTAAGATCTATGAATACGAGTCTGAAGAGCCGCTTAAAGATCTTGCCCAAGAACATCCAACTCTTGTCCGAGAACTTGATAACCTCAGGCATGGTCTTTATGAGACCATCAAATATCTTCGTTATAAAAACAGGAAATAAAAAAGGGCCCCTGCGAGAAGGCCCTTTTTTTATAAGGTAACTAATAAGACCCTGCGAGAAGTCTTAGAGTAGTTTTTCTTTGTAATTAAGCTCAAGTGGTCTCAACGTATCTTGTCCTCTCTGACCACCATAAAGGTGAAGCTCATTTCCTTTTCTATCAGTCGCTAGACCAATGATATCGAATTCAACTTCTCTGTTTCCAGAAAGCTCGAAACCAAAGCATGTCTTATCTTTCAGAGAGAAATTATCATAGAAATTCTTAAGGTTAATTTTACAGTCTGAATCTCTGTACATCTCAACCAGCTTCTTTCTAACCATTGGGTTATAAAGCTTGATATCCGTACCCAGGTACTTATAGTCCACTTCACGAGTAGGGACTTCACTATCAAGCTGACTTCCGAGGCTGTATGAGCCGTTTGATTCTAACAGGGTGAGGCTTCCCTGGCAGTCATTCTTAGCAAAGAGGTAAAGCGTCTCTTTGAATGACTTATCTTCGTTATATGAGATCGAGTATCGAGCACTTTTAAACACTGGGTGCTGGTAAGAGTAGCACTCAGCGAAGAACGTCTTAGACTGAATCAGGGCCTGAAACTGCTTATCATTTAATTGATGTCGAATAGTGTCTTGAGAGACTCCACCGTAGTTAGTGGCCACTAAGATGTTGAGAAACGTTGCAATTAAACTAAACATACATTCACCCTTGAACCCTTATGTTGTCTAAGTTCTTTACTATTATACTCCGAGATTCCTCAAACATATTAACACTTTAGCGAAATGGGGTTGATTTCGAATAGAGCTTTGACAGTCAGTCTAGAATTACCAACGAAAATTGGCACTTGTACATGTAACTTGGATTTTTTGTTTCATGAGGGGAATATACGGACAAAAATGTCGAAAAACATCGTTTTCCTACTTTCAATAACTTAGAAGATAATTTATTCTTATAATTAATATTATAAGAACGGATTCAATAATATTTATGAAAAAGAAGCACGAATACTGGCTATCACTTTACCTGCAGAACCTGCATAAGAATAATCGGTCAAAACACACAATACTTAACTATCAAAAAGACCTGACTCATTTTATCAAGTGGTTTGAATGGCATTTTTTCAAAGGTCTCAACAAGGCCACGCCTCAAGAGATCAGTAATTATCTCATTGAGATTTCTGGTCCCGATAAATTCCAAAAAAGATCCGCTTTTAAGATCTTTGTTGAACAGGACCCTCCGAAGCCTAAGATATTATCAGTGGCTTCACGCCGCCGAAGGCTCTCAGCACTCACAAATTTCTATGAATTTTTGATGCATTATTTTGACTACAAAGTCGTAAGGAATTCTCCCATCAGAAAGCAGCTTCATTCAATACGTTTAAAAGACGTGGATGTGAATCACACCGAAGGCATGGCCAAGGATACCTTTGAGAAAATCCTCGAGCAGGCGAGGGGACGAAGAGAACGCTTAATCGTAAAACTACTCTATTATGGGGGCTTAAGACTCTCCGAACTCAGTAATCTCTGGGTAGATGATCTCGATACAGACTCAGCCACACTTTATCTCAAACGAAAGGGTGGAAAGACTCATAAGTTAAAACTTATAAACTTCTATGAGATTCACAAAGATTATTGGAATTACATCGAATTCTATGGTGTGAAAGACGGGCCGCTATTTCCTAATGAATACAAACTCCCTATCTCTCCCAGAGCGATGAGTGCAGTCATTAAAAGAATTCTGATTAGAGCGGGAGAGCCTGAGCTTTCTCCTCATAGTTTCCGGAAGGGATGTGCGACTTATTTGTATAAGGAAACCAAAGATCTTTTATTGGTGAGGGATTACTTAAACCACAGTGACGCAAAAGTTACGCAGACTTACATAGAAAACCAATAATTTGCTCCTTTTAATTTTCAGTATACAATTAGCGTGTACTATTAAATTGTCTAAGGAGAGATTATGAAACTTTTTACACTCGTGCTGTTCATTGTATCGGGCTCTGCACTATCAAATAACAATACTGAATTTGAAACAGGTATTTTTCAACTTTTAGAGAAGCCATTTATTGTCCATTTCAATGCTTGTAGAGTTGTTAAAAAACTGACTCTCGATAAATCTGAAATTCATGGAAATATTGCTTTTGTTGACGAAGATTATGCCGGTGACTGCTTTAGACAGATGGTTGAGGAAGGCCGTGAAGACAAATATTTTGAAAGAAATATATTCACAAAACTCTATAAAATTACCGCAACTGAAGAGTCAAGATGTGGGAGTTTGAAGTATTACTTAAAAAATATCGGATTTACAGCTCATCAAAATGCTCTGGTTATTGTTGATAATAGAAATTACAAATGCTCAGGAGAGGTTCCTAAGTTAAAACTTTCAAACATAGACAATGATTCTAGATATTGGTACTACGATAGCCGTTATTTAGGAAACTAGTTTTCTGAATTTCTATAAATGAAATGGAGAAAGCATTTTGAAATAACGCCTCAGCGAATCGTCATCAAAGTCGGTTCTGCTTCTGTTAGTAAAGACGACGGCTCTATTAATAAACCCTTTCTCAATAAACTCTCCAAAGACATCGCTTATTTAAGAGAAAACAATATCCAAGTCTTGTTGGTTTCTTCAGGAGCCATTAATACCGGAAGACAAGTGATCGATCCAGGAAAGAAAAAAGAGATTGCGACTCAACAAGCTCTCGCCTCAATCGGACAACCGCTATTGATGGCCGAATATTCGAGAGTTTTTAAAAAACATAAAATTATCGTTTCGCAAAATCTACTGACCCATGAAGATTTAAGAAATAAAAAGCGCTTGATGAACACTAGAAATTGTTTGTTCAAACTTTTAAAGAATGGAGTGGTTCCAATCATCAATGAAAATGATTCCGTTGCCTATGAAGAAATCTCCTCAGGAGATAACGATCAATTAGCTGTATTGGTTGCTGATGCGATTGAAGCGGATTGCCTCATCCTTCTTACGGAAGCCAGAGGGGTTTATATGGAGAGTCCTAAACTCTCCGAGCCCATGCAGATCGTAAATTTTGGGCAAAAACTCGATATCCCCACCTTTGGAAAAACAAAGCCCGGTAGGGGAGGCATTCAAATGAAAGTCACCGCCGCTCAGAAACTCACCCGATTAGGAAAGACTGTTATTATCTCTAGCTTTAAATGGCCTAAGCCTATTCGAGCTTGTCTGGAAGATAACAAAGGAACCTTCTTTAGGCCGAGTCACAAGGTTGAAAAGAAAGCCCGAATTGCATCACTGGTAAAAAACGATGCAAAAATTTCTGTAGATAAAGGCGCCTATGTCGCTCTTCTTCAAAATGGGTCCTTGCTCCCCGTAGGAATGACTAAAATTAGCGGCAAGTTTTCTCGAGGGGATTGTGTTCGTCTTTATTACAAAGGGGAATGCTTTGGGCAAGGGCTGGTCGAATTCAATAATGACGAAGCCAAAAAACTTATTGGCGTTAAGAGTACAGAGATCAAAAAGATTATTAAAGATGCTCCCTCTCAGCTAATGATCCATAGGGATAATCTTTATATAGGGGATTAATGAAAGATATTGCTAAAAAAGTTAAAGAAGCCTCTCAAGAATTAAGAACAGCGGGTTCTGAAAAAAGAATTGCTGTCTTAAAGACTCTGGCCGAGAAACTAAAATCTAATCTTTGTTTGATTCTTGAAGAAAATGAAAAAGACCTTAGAGCAGCAAAAGAACAAAATCTTTCTGCGGCATTAACAGATCGACTTGTTCTTAATGAATCAAGAGTTGAGGCCATGGCGAAAGGTATTCTCGAAGTTGCCGCCCAGGAAGAAGTTCTTGGAAAAATTATTGAAGAAAAAACACGAGCCGATGGGCTCAAAATTCAAAAAGAACTTATCCCTCTTGGAGTGGTTGCGATGATTTTTGAATCGAGACCCAACGTTGTAATTGATTCTGCCAGTATCGCTATCAAATCAGGAAATGCCGTTATCCTCAAAGGGGGAAAAGAGGCGAGTCATTCCAATAAAGTTCTCACTCAGCTAGTTCAAGAATCTCTAAAAGAACAGGGGCTTTCGGTTCATTGTGTGGAACAGATCGAGGCCCGTGACGAAGTTTCAGAAGTCTTAAAACTTAATGAGTATATTGATGTTGTGATTCCTCGAGGAGGGGAGAAGCTCATCAACTACGTTTATGAAAATGCCACGATGCCAGTCATCGCTCACTTTAAAGGGCTTTGCCATATTTATGTTCATGAAGATGCTGATCTTGAGAAAGCATTACCCATTATTCTCAATGCCAAGGTTCAAAGACCGGGAGTTTGTAACGCCATGGAGTGTTTGTTGTTAAGTACAAAACTCCCCGATGAGTTTAAAAAGAAAGTCATAACTGAATTAATGGGTCATAAAGTAGAGTTGCGAGTAAGTGACGATCTTAAAAATTTTCATCAAGGTTTAAAACTCGCCACAGAGACTGATTATGCGACTGAATACTTGGATCTCATTTTAAGTATAAAAACAGTTCAAAACGTTGAAGAGGCCATCGAACATATTAATCAATATGGGAGTCACCATACAGAATCGATTTTAGCTAAAAATCCGGAAGTGATTAAGAAGTTTCAACAAGGAATTGATTGTTCATGCCTCATGGTCAATGCCTCAACAAGATTCAATGATGGAGGCGAATTGGGACTAGGAGCTGAGCTTGGAATCTCTACTTCGAAATTTCACGCTTATGGACCTATGGGTGTCAAAGAGCTCACCACAGCACGTTATCTCGTTACCGGTTCAGGGCATATACGTCAGTAGCGAAGATCTACCGGGTAAGAAGTTTTTCTTTTTCAAAAATTTCATTTTGCGATAAACTAAAAGAGTCAGGAGGTTTCAGGATGAAACAAACGCCCATTGTACTTTTCACTCTGTTTTTTCTTTTTTCTTGCGGTGATTTCCTTGGAACATCAAAAAAAGTTTCAAAATTGACCGGAGGAATTACTCAAGCTCCTGGGATCGAACCCCTGCCTGAACCAGAACCACCCACACTAAAGGAACAGGTTCAAGCTCTTACTGGAAATCAACTTTGGCTAGATTCAAAAAATGAAGGTTCCCTTCGAACTGATGAGAATTGTAGTATTTTAGCCGCAGAAGGCGATAATGTGGGTTGTTGGCTAGATCTTTCGGGACAAGGGCATCACCTTGTTCAAGACAAAAATAATAATAAACCTGATTACCAATCAGAAGGTATCTATTTTGATGGCAATGATTTCTTGATCGATGAAGATGGGGGAGACTATATTAACGGGAGCACAGCTTTTGAAATCTTTGCTGTGGTCAAGTCTGATGAAATCAATTCTGACCGCGCTTTCTGGGATACTGAAAATCGTGATCAACAAGATGATGTTCCTTCTTTTCGCTATGACAAAAAAGGTTGGCTCAATGGATGTGACCAATGCTTAAAGCTCGGAGTAAAGACGAATCAAGGTGCTAGCGCAAGCGAGTCAGGCTCTTATCTTCAAACGCTGAATTCACATTTAGTGAACGCGTCATGGAATAGTGGAAGTTATCCTAAGATTTATGATCACGGGGTTGAATCTGTCTCGACAAATCCCATAAACGTCTCAGGTGAAATCGTTGGAGCAACGCGAGTTATGATAGGAGATGGAACGAAAAAAGCTTGGAAAGGTAATATATCGGAAGTTCTTTACTATAATCGTCAACTTAGTGTTGAGGAAAGAGCGATCGTAGTTCAATACCTACAAGAGAAGTGGAATCTTTAATTGTTTTATCTCTAATCAGAAAGTAGAACAAAGGAAAAACTCTTCTTCATCTTCAATAACGACAGGGGCAGCAGGTGTATTACGAGTTTGTCTGATGCTTAATAACCGACCGTCTTCGTCCATATTGATCTGAAGAAATGAATTATCATTCGCGTCTTTTGATAACAAGCTATAATGATCGCGGAAATATTCTGTCACGAAGACATCAAGTTTATGAGAAACAAACATCTTTACTGGATTTGAAATAATAAAATGAACGTTTTCTTGCTCAAATTCAAACTCAAGATTTAACCCAATATTTTTTCCAGATTCGTCACAGAGTGTGTTCACTGAAGGCAATGTTTTTACATGTTTCACAAGCCGTCTTACAGCGGGATTAGTTGTTTGCGCCGTAAGGTTCAAAGCAAAGAGAAAACTAAGCATAATCATGTATTTCATAATGGGTGTAATATAGCTTAAAAAGGCGTTAAATAGGAATATCTTGTAAAGACTACAGGATGATTGCAGCTCGGCCATCCATAGGCTCTCTACCCTATAATTTCCCTTATAGGGCAGACATTTTCGCCAAGAAAATGCCAGGTATGCGATAGCATACCTATCGACAGGAGTCTTTTCTGTGGTGTCCCTAAATGGGACTCGCGTAGCAGGATGCGGAGCGAACTTGGGACAAACTTTAAAGCCTTTTATTTCTA
>JAUHYH010000215.1 GCA_030426585.1 Bacteriovoracia bacterium | reverse complement strand
GGTTGAGCCTGAAGGAGATCAATTTGAAGTCCGGGAATAACGTTTTTAGCGGTATTTTCAGGGATTTCAATTTCAAAACCATCAAGCTTAATCTTGGCATCATGACCCTCACGTTGTTGATCAACATAAAGATCTTCTTCACCATCAACGAGGTAGAAATAAGGAAATGTCGCTTTGTTTGCATCTCCAGTTTCCTTGAGAGAGATAATTAATCTCCAGGGTGTATCTTCATCAATCCCGTCATTGACGACAGATGCATGCATTCCATTTCTACTATCTGCATTGATGAGTTTTGCAATTCCATTGAGTGAAGAGCTTTCAGGGTTAATATAAATTTCTTTTTCTTCACCATTAGGAAGTTCATAACCGATGTACCCAACTCCAAGGTATGTTTCGTTCGGATCTTCAACGCCGTTGGTAAAAATTGAAGATTTTTGTGCAAGCTTAACAACTTCAAACTGCCAACTCCCTGGATTGGCCTTGTTCTTATCGACGAAGATATCGATAAGATCGTTGTCTCCGGAAAGTACTGCAAGTTCTCGAAAACTTCTTGGTGTTCGGTTGGCAAGAGCGCCACCTTTGAGTTCACCAACATACCCACTAAGTTCACCTAGCAATTCTTTCTTACTGTTGTATTCAGCTTTACGCTGTTCCATTTTTTGAATAGGAACTCTTTCAGCATTTATAATTTGCTGAACGATGTCTTTCGGGAGACCTGTTCCTATAGAACCGAAAGAAATACCCAAGAAGCGTCCTCCATGATGCATTGCTTAGTGATACTCATAAAGAGTATTCTATGGTAAATTTTACCATACGCATTAGAGCCAGCAATGGGAGAGAAGAATTGCCCGTTATCGGCTCTGCGAAGGGATTTAGATTGGATTCAGTTGTAGAACAGGCAGGAAATAACGGGATAATCCTGAGTAAAACACTCTTCTTTATTAAAAGAGCGGTGATTTATTTTATCTTTTTACTTTTTCCTTACTGGACTCTTTTCCTTGAGGAGCCAAGTTTTGCTATTTTGCTCTTGGGATTTCTTCCTTATTCACTCTTTCTTTTTTGGCAGTGGACCTTAATTTCAAAAGAAGTTGAGTATCGACTCAAAATTTATACTCGTTCTAATTCTTCAATGGATCGAATCCTCTCGAGAATTATTTTGGGTTCAAGTGCGGCTGTTTTTTATTGCAGTTTTCTCATGCTTCTTCCTGAGATGTTACGAGAAATTCTTTATTGGGTAGTTTGGGTAAGTTGGGGGATATGGATCTCGTGGCCGACTCGTAAAAAGATTTTAGAGAGTAAAATTTCTAACGATTTTTCTGAATTCAGATTTCTTGATGGCTTTGAAAAAACTGTTTTTATAGTTCTTCTGGGAATTGTCTTTGTCTCTATTCCAAGCTTCCCCCTTTTTAACGGTTTAGATGCAACTCAGTTATATCTAGATCCAGAAGATAGAATCCATACTCAGTTCTGGACATTTGTAGAGATGTGCTACATTCCCTTTCAAATTCCATCAAAGTTCAAAAACCTCTTCATTTATTTTCATTTTTATTTTTACTTCTTTAGCCTAGCCTTGTTTTCGGCTTATTCTGTATTTCGATACATTTACTCTCGTAGACTTTCTATTTTGGGAGTTTTTGCCTTTGTATCCACTTGGTCTTTTTCTCTTATTCTTGAGCAAAACATAAGTAACGTTTTTGAGACGACCATTGCAATCACTTGGGTCTGGGGAGTCCTCTGGGCATTGAAATCATTTTCTTATCGGTCAGGTTTTTTAATAGGCTTTTTGAATTATTGGCTTGTTCTTATTGATTATAATTACTTTCTGTTTATTCCTGTTCAATTTATTCTTGTTTGGTGCTTCTTGAGGCAAGTGAAGTCTAGTTGGTATTCACGACAATTCTTTAAGTATACGATAGCTGGAAACGGTTTAGCTTTTTTTAGCATACTTACCCATCAAAACATAAATCTATTTGAAAACTCATTTGAAGTCATAACGTTGCTTGAGAATTTCTACGAGATCATCGTTCGGAAGTCATTCTTTATATTGTCTTTTATTGGTGCGCTTGTGCTTGTTCTTGGGAATATTTTTGAAAACATTTATAAAAATAAAATTAAAAGAACAGAGTCTCTTTCTTTAATGTTTGGAATGATCTGTATTGTGCTTTTTGGATTGGCCATTAACCCCTTTATGGTTACCAATTACTTTGCGATTTTTCTTTTTGTTTTATTATCTTTGGTACCGCTTGATTTGTTATTTGAGCGTCTAAATCAACTAAGGTCTCGTAGAAATCTCATTTTTCTAATCTATATTTTGATCTGTCTTTTGGATTCACACCTCGAGGGAAGGGTTAAAATTCTTTGGGAAAATCTCCAAAATCTATAATTTTTTGTGGATAACCTCGTAAAGTTTGTGAATAACTCCCTGAAAAGACAAAAACCAGCATAAAAAATAATTATTTACACGCGTTTAAGTTATTGATATTCTTAATTAAATGCAAAACGCACAACTTTTGTGAAGTTAATGTCGCAATAAAAATTTACTGTGGATAACTCAAGGAAATCTTGTGGAAAATAATAACAATGAAAGTGATTTTGAAGCATGCTACAGAACTTTTTTTGAAAAATCTAGAGAAATAGTCAAAAAAATATCAAAATCTTTCACCTATGATCCGGATCGTGTTAACCCTGAAACAAATCTTGTTTGGGACAGAGAAGTTTCTTTAAAGATTAGAGAGATTCATCAAAATTTTAAAAGTTTTGAGCACTTTAATTTTTATTCTGAAGAACACAGAGGAGAGTCGCTGAGCACACCTCTGTTTTTGATTGATCCCATTGATGGAAGTCGTGAATTTTTACTTGATATCCCTGAGTGTGCGACAAGCATGAGTTTTATAACCAGCTGGGACCTTTCAGAGACAAATCAAGGTGCTCACTGGATTTGGAATTTTAGAACGGGGGAAGAAGTGATGCTCTGTGAAGGAAAGCTATCAGTAGCTGGGCAGAGAGCATCTCAGAATAAAAGAAGAGAGAAACTTCTTGGCCTTGTTTCGAGAAGAGAATGGGAAGAGGGTGCCTTTAAAAGCTTCACCAAAATGGTTGACCTCAAGCCGACAGGTAGTATCGCTTATAAACTTGTATTACTCGCTCATGGAGCCTGTGATTTTGTGTATTCTCGGTCAAATAAAAACATTTGGGATATCGCAGCTGGTAGTTTTTTGCTCAGCCACCTCGGTTACTCAATGTATAATAGGAGTGGTAGGGTTATAGAACTAGGAAATGGCTTAGTTAATGGACCCATTCTTTGGTGTAAGGAAGACGACTACTCTAAGCTTGCACCTTTTTTAAGTTTTTAAGTTTATGAGTTTTAAAGTTAAAGATCACTATTACAAGAAAGCAAAAAAAGAAAACTTCTATGCAAGAAGTGTTTATAAACTTGAGGAAGTTGACGCTAAGTATGAGGTTGTTGAAAAAACAGATCAGGTTTTAGACTTAGGTTATTATCCAGGCTCTTGGGTACAGTACGTGATTCAGAAAAAAGGTTTTTCAGGACAAGTTCGTGGAGTTGATATCCAAGAAGTTAA
>JAUHYH010000214.1 GCA_030426585.1 Bacteriovoracia bacterium | reverse complement strand
GAATGAAAAAGTTAGCAGTGTTAACCATGTCTCTGTTTTTACTTAATACCTGTGGGAGTCGAAACGACGGCCTTGTTAAGTTTACTCAAGGGATAACTTCAGCAAACTTAAATGGAGGAGTTGTTATTTATGCATTTAATGGCTTCGAAAAACGAACGTATGTTTTTAGAAATGGGATCGATTTCGAGAATGCAAAAATTGAGTTTCCTGGGAATACAACTTGGAGTTTCAGAATAGTTACTTGGGACGGCGCAACTGGAATGTTTTCTGGCGATATAAGATGTGCCTATATGGCTGATGTTCCCGTCCTTGAAGGAAATCAAAGTCTAAATACAGAATTAAGAAATTCAAGTTGTATTCAAAATCTTTTCCCCGTGACTGGCGGCGTTCCTCATTCAAATGTAAACGGAAAAGAAGCTTTCCATCCAATTAAATTAATTGGATGTGGAGATTTTGATAGTGGAGATGGCGGTGGGGCTGAAGTCATTGATATCCCAACGGCTATCAGCCAGTGTTCTACTCCTGGAACTAGTTCTGGAATAACAGATTATTTCCAAATTAAGATTAAAAGAAAACATCCCGGCGCTCAATACGGTGAAGTTGAAATTGCTTCTTCTTGTATCCAGTCTAATATTACTTCTGGAACTGACCTACCTTTAAATCTTCCTGTAGGTTACAGCGATGATCTAGGTTTTAGTTATGTCATTGAAGCTTATTCTGATTCTGATGAGTCTAACCCCTGTTCCGGTGAAAAAAGAACATTTAATATCAGGAATGGGATAGCAGATACTTCTAAGTATCAGATGAATGGTATTTATCCTGTCGATGTAGTTGGAGTTGATTCGAATGGGACCAATATTCGTATGGCCTTTGCAGACAATTTTGCAGCACGAGGCTTGAGTCCATTGAGAGATTTAGTTCCCAAACTCTTTTTTAATACGACTAATGAGATTCTTGTGAATTCTGACCCTCTAGATTCAATGAGTTTTATAATGAACACTTTCAATGGTAATAGGAAGGTATATTTTAACAACGGTGATGGTTGTACGATAACTGAAAATAATGCTTTTAATATCAATGCTCTTACAGGGGCTGCTCATGTAGGTAATATCGATGCTGATTGTTCGATAGAGTTTAGTCATCCTTCGACGACTCAAAGCTCTTATAATATTGCTGGGAGTTCGACTCTTGATTTTGATGTTGATGTTGATATTGCTGGAGTTACGTCTACAAAAACTGGTTCAATTTGGCTCACAACTCAAAGTCAGAATGAGCTTCTTGTTCGTGAAAGTCTCTATCAGATGATTGGTCATCCTATGGTTGAAAAGCTCACGCGCCCGTTTAACGGTGTTAACTCAAATGAGGAAATAAAGGAAAAAGTTGATTCAGCCTTTATTGATGTTAAGGAAGACTTAGGGGCAAAAGGGATCGGAGGGGTCATCGGAGCTATGTTTCCTTTCGCAAATAATTGCAATGAATTGAACGGAGATGGAGTCCTAAGAGAAGTTTCTTACGACTTTGGAGGAGGGGTTTTATCAAAAGTTGGCCTCATCGTTGAAGATAACCCCGCACGTCTAATCCCTGAGTTTATTAATAATGATAGTGATGCTAATGGTACAGGGGGAGACACTCAATTCGATAAAAAGCTATCACTTTATATTGATAATAATTTAGAAACCGTAATGTATTTGGAATGTAATAGAAAAGTAGGAATGATTCTTGATTCTTATGATGAATCAATATCAGATTCTGATAAAGAGTTTATTATGTGGAATACTCAAAATCCAACTCTTCAAAGGTTTGAACATTATGAGGAATACATTGAAGGACTTGAAGCTGACGGTCGTTATTCGCGATTTGTTAAAAAAACAGGGACTGAATATGATTTTTGGTCGTATGGTTATTACAAAGATTCTTCAGGAAACCTTAATCATGCCAATGAGCTAATCGCTTACGGAATTTATGAAGATGTAATTAATCGTCCCGTTCGTCATTCATTAAGAGGGTTTAATGCTGGGAATATTGGAACTTATAGTTGGGGGGACCTAACTAATGCCTCTTCGTTTGTCTCATTTGCCAATGGAACTTTTGATTGTATGAATTTAGCAACGATGAAGTCATCATCCTTTGGAAGTTGTACCAATACTTATCTCAATCTTAGAGGAGTAGGTGGTGATGACCACTCAGATGGAGGGGCTGCCTATGCGGCACCTTACTCAGGAGTAGAAGCTTCAATTCGTTTAGATGCGATGATTTCTAATGGCTTGATGACAGGAAGCTTATTTGATTTAAACAATTTTTAATAAAAAAAGCCGACTCGTAAGAGTCGGCCCTAGAACCATACCTGTTTTTTTAAATTAGTTTAAGATAAGAGCTTGAGCGATCTTTTTCTTACTATAAGATCTAAGAGAAAATTTCTCTTGCCCTTTTTTTCTACCATTTTGAACTGTGTTAACTTTACAGAAAACACTATATCCAGTTGCTGGGTCAAGTTTTGTATCAAGATCGATAATCTTTTGAGCGAACTCAACATTTGTAAGACCTTCAATACTTCCTTCATATCCTTCATAGGCTCTTTTAAGTTTAAGAAACCTTTTTGCATTTGAGTTGAAGAGTGATGAATCACTTAGTTCATCAAGGCTTTCAGGAATCGTTGTTTCACCATTTGCGATTTCTTGAGTGACAAGAAGGATACTTGCAGTTGCTGCTTTTCCTGTCGCGTTTTTAAAGATCCCGCTCCCAGCTTTCTCAAAGATATCAGACGTTTTTCCAAAAAGGTCTGAACCATTGTTTTGGAGATCTCTCTGCTTATCGAGTCTCTCCATGCATGAATCAGCAAAACCGTTCAAGCTGAGTGCTGCAAGCATTGCTACCACTGTTAATCTCATAATCATCTCCTTTTTTCCCCTTATGAATCGTGATTAGCTTAATTATAAGAAGAAAAGACGCCAGATTATGGCCCCATAGTAGATGTTACAAAAGACTGTCAAAAAAAGTGCCAGCACCTTTTTCGTGTCGCAAGTGCGCATTTTGCTCCAAAAGTGAAATAGGAGTGTTCTAGACTGGAACATTCCTTTATTTACAGTAAGTTAGAGGGATGCCAAGAAAACCTCTTATTCGATCAGCAATTCATCCTTATCATGTTGTTAACCGGTCTAGAAACAAAGATTGGTACGATATCCCTATGGACACCCTTTGGTACTATTGTGAGCGCAGTCTTAAAGAGGCCTTATACCGACATAAGGTCAGGATCCATGCTTTTGTATTAATGAGAAACCATTTTCACCTTTTAATTACGACTCCGGAACTGAATCTTGATAAATTTATGTACGAGTTTTGTAAGCGATTTAGTATGGCCGTTCGTTATAGATCTAATCGAATTAACCAGATATTTGGTGGTCGATATAAATGGTGCCTAGTAGATAATAATAGATATTTGCTAAATGTTTACCGCTACATATATCAAAACCCGGTTAGTGCAGGCATAAGTCAAAATATCACTTCATATCCTTATTCTAGCTTTTCAGACAAAAGACTATATAAAAATCTAAAAATGAGAGTTCATTACAATACCAATAACGAAAACCTTATCAACTGGCTAAATCGTAAAACAT
>JAUHYH010000213.1 GCA_030426585.1 Bacteriovoracia bacterium | reverse complement strand
TCCACTTCGCTGTCCACGTCCTCCCTCTCGCTCCTCTCCACCTGCTCCGGCTCCTTCTCCTCCTCTCCCCATTCTTGATTAAGTTAGGAATCACCCTGATGGATGTTCAAGAAGGACAGGCCCCTCTTATAGACTCTTATTTTTCAATTAGGATTTTTGCTGCTCCTGCCTCTTTAAGTCTTTATTGTTTGCTTGGTTGGTTCTTTGGACTTCAAAATGCTCTCTATCCACTGATTGTTACAGTACTTGTGAACCTCACTAATATTCTTTTTAGTGCCTACTTTGTTAATAGTCTTAACTGGGGGATTAAAGGTGTTGCCTGGGGAACAGTGATCGCACAATACTTCGGAGTTGTAGTTTGCTTAAGTCTCATTCGGTATCGTTATAAAGAAAGTATGATTTGGAATTCCGTTAAAATCTTCCAACTCGATCAACTGAAAAATTTATTCAATGTTAATTTTAATATTTTCTTAAGAACCCTCGCGCTCACTCTTGTCATCGCTTTTTTAACTTCCAGAGCTTCCTCACTAGGAGAATCCTCCTTGGCCATTCATGTGGTTCTTATGCAGTTCTTTGTCTGGATGTCCTATGGTGTCGATGGCTTTGCTTTTGCTTCAGAAAGCCTCACAGGAAGATATTTTGGTGCTCAGAATAAAGAGCAACTTTTAAAATCTATTCGTTATTCCTTTTTTCATGCAGGGGTCCTATCCCTTTTCCTTTCGCTAACATACTTTTTAGCTTATGAATCTCTCTTTTCAGTCTTTACTGAAAACTCAGCACTAAGACAGAGCGCTCTCTCTTATCGCCCTTTAATCAGTGCAATGCCTCTTCTCGCCTTTAGTTGTTTTATCTGGGATGGAATATTCGTTGGTCTCACCCTTTCAAAAGAGATGAGAACGACAATGCTAGCTGCTGCCGGATGTTTCTTTGGAGGCTACTTCCTGAGTCCCTCAATGAACTTAAAACTTTTATGGCAATTATTTTTATTATTTTTGGTATTGAGGGCCATCTTTCAAATGGCCCTCTTTAGAAAGAAACGAGAGGGTTTACTTCTTCGGCTTAAAACTTCCTGAAGTCCACTCAAAGAAATTATTCATATTGATGAGATATTCAGCATGCTCTTTTGCTTCTTCAGAAGAGTCATAATTAGGCTGATTAAAATCATTACTCTGGCCTAATTCTACTTTTCCATAAAGCTTCACTAGATCTTCAAAAAGCTCTGTACTTTCGCCAATCTCTTCTAAGAAAACTTTTACCTTAATCGCAGCATCTAAGTATTTATTGGCAGCATTTTGCTGACCAAGATGAAGCTTTAAAAACTTAGCTTCAAGTTTTCCCATTTTCTTAGTCTTAAGAAGAGCTCCAAGTCCTATGAGGCCTTTATCATTCAAGTTTGTTGTTTTAATAAGACTCATTGTCATAAACATATTAAGTCTTGCTTTTGTCATAGCAATTGCGACATTTTTATATTCATAGACAATTTGCTGGTGAGGCTTAAGGTCGTCATAGCCAATCGTACCCTCTTCTACTTTTTTAATTTCTCTTAATGACCTTTTAAGTAATTCATAAAGAGAGATAGCTTCATCATCTTTTGATGATACGTGTTCTTGATAGTTATGAATTCCATGCATCGCTACCGCTAAAGCTAAGACACTTAGGTTTTGGGCTTTATTTTTTTCTTTTAATTGAAAAGGAGAAAGGTCTTCTAAAGTTGTTTCCTCTCCACCATTTAGTTCGTAAGTCGCCCTAAAGAACTCTCGAACACCATCAACTCTTAGTGACTCAAGGTATGATTCATCATCGTATTTCTGACCTGTCCAAGTTTGAAATTCTAATGCTTTTACAAACTTAGAACCTTCAGTGACTTTCATCTCGAAAGATTCCCACTTTTTAAGAGCTTCAAGTGCTTCTCGACGAGCAAGACTTGCTCCTCCTGAACGAGTTAAAAGACGACCATTCGCGATCTCTTCCCTAGACTCTTGAGCCGCATCTGCAGCTCGCCCACTATTATCTTTGGCGGCTTCTGCATTATCACTCATGTCTTTCAACTTACTACAAGAAGTAAGACCCGTGGCCAAAACTAAAATCAAAAATTCTTTAGAAAATTTCATATATATCCCTTTGAGTTATAGATTTGGGGGATTATAGACAAATTTGGCGTGACTTGGAGTTAGTCTGTAAGCTTTACAGGGTTTGGTTCACTAGACAGGCCCATCCTTAAATGATTATGATTTCAGTATGAAAAAGCTTGTCCTTTTTGTCCTTTTAATTACTGCGAACCTTGGTTTTACCCAACAAAACAAACATACCTTCGGACTCGTCGTCGATTACTGGGAATATACAGAACCAAGAATTAAGGACTCTGGTTTCCTTTATGGAGTCCATTACCGCTATCAAACAGATCTCACTTCAGCTTTTGATTGGATCTTCGGGACCGAGTTCATCTTAGGACAAACAGAATATGATGGAGAAACTTTAAATACCGGCACTCCTGTTGTTGCCGATCAGAACAATAAAATTTTCGAGCTTTATTCTCTCTTTCAGTTAAATCTGACGAAACCTTTTAACCCCTTGGTTGGTCTTTATTTTCGATACCTTCAAGATGAAGATGATGAAACCGCAGGAGACTATAGAAGAAAACAACAATACATCACCATCCCTATTGGCTTTTCCTATGAGTTTACTGAAAGTCGGCTCGTTTTTCTTTATCACACCAGCTTTCAAGGCGAGAACCAAACTTTCCTCACTGATGTTGGAGGGAATAGAGATCTCACTATGGACCAAGAAGAAGGTTCGGGATTTTCTATCGAATGGGAGTATTTCATCTCAACGAATGGAAGTATTTCAATTTTCTATCGCACTTGGGATGTTGAAGACTCCGAATCAAAACAAGCGACTGTTCCAAGCGTCAATGGCGGAGTTCCTTCACTTTTTGAAGAACCAGAAAATGAAACTCAATCAATTGGTATGAGGTTTAGTACTCTTTTTTAGTTGGTACTGTAATCGCCAATAATTAGAGTATCATTATTACTAGTCCTTGACTTTGTAACTTATTGAAAAGATTAAAATCTCGAATCAGCCCTAACAAGTTAGTGTAAGCTATTTCTATTAAGGAGTAGTGAAATGCCTTTAAATCTCATTATTGCAGTATCTTATCCTATTTTATGTGCTTACTTTATAATATTCCATAATCCAAATTATCATTCGATAGTAAGCGAAATCTCATTCTTTTTTGGAATATTTATTATTGTTTATGCTAATGCATTTATGAAATTAGAGTATATCTCTATCTATGAAAGAAGAAATTTTTCATATACCTCAAAAAATGATCTTCTTGAAACAGTTCAAAAACACTGGACTAAATGTTCCTTAATTTTTTTCTTTTTAGGATTTTTCGTTAAAATTCTTTCTTAGTGTATTCAGCCTCAACAACCTTATCCACGCTTTGAGCTCGAGGTTGTCTAAATTGCCCACCACCAAAGCTATAGAACTGTACATTCCCCGATTGGATGCCTTTTTCAAACCATCGCTTCGCTAGAGAAACATAGATCATGCGGGTAACAGGGAGAACCATGCTGAAACCAAGAGCATCAGTAACAAAGCCAGGAGTCAGCAGTAAAAGCCCT
>JAUHYH010000028.1 GCA_030426585.1 Bacteriovoracia bacterium | reverse complement strand
CAAGTAACTGATAGCCATTTAAAATCTTGGATACTGAGATGGCTTGTTGAAAAGTTTTCTCCTATAGCTAATGTCCGAAAACGAAATGAAATATTCAGTATTCTTGAAGCAATCTGCTTAAAAGATGAGATCAATCACAATCAGTGGATTGGAGATCCAGAAAGAAACAAAGGAAACTACTATCTCGTAGTAAAAAATGGAATTCTTGAAATATCCAGCTCAAAGATACAAATACTGGACCACTCTCCAAACTACTTTACGACTACTTACTTGGATATCAAGTTTGATCCAAATGCCAAGCTGTGTAAATTCCGAGGTTTTCTCGATTACACTCAACCAAACCCTGAAATCCAAAGAACTTTGTGCCAATGGTTTGGATATAACCTTATCCCCTATTCTGGCTTTGAAAAGTTTTTAATTTTGATTGGAGAAGGTGCAAATGGGAAGAGTGTATGCCTTATGGCACTAAAGTCACTGCTGGGAAAAAAGAATTACTGCAGTGTAGGTCTTGAGGCATTTAACCACAATAGAACCTTCAACCTCGCATCAACAGAAGGAAAACTCGCAAATATAGTCGAAGAACTTGATGAAATCACAAGAACAGGAGAAGGGTTAATAAAGTTATTCGTATCAGGTCAGTCGATCACAGTGGAAAGAAAGTTTAAAGAACCTTTCAATTTAATTCCGACAGCTAGAATCACCATCTCGACAAACATACTACCAAATTTCAAGGATCGATCCGAAGGACTTTGGAGAAGGTTAATATGTATTCCATGGGAGAAAACAATAGATCAAAATCAAAGAAACCCTCAATTGCTTTCCCCAAGCTATTGGGAGGACGAACTTAGCGCTTTGCTCAATTGGGCACTAGAAGGCCTCTTAGAGCTACTAGAAAATGGTAAGTTCTCTATCCCCCAAAGAATAAACGACTACAAGCAAACCTATAAAGTCGACTCTAACCCTGCAAGAGAGTTCCTAATAGATAACTTTATTATTCAAGAAAACTCAGAGGTTTCACTATCCGAGGTCTATAACGAATATAAAGACTTTTGCAACCAGGGAGGCTTTAGACCTATGAGTATAAAAAACTTTAACAAAGAAGTCCTAAGAGTCTTTCCTGAGGTTTTAAGAAGTGAAAACCCAAGAGTATGGAATCCACACCAGGGAAAATCTCGCTTCTGGTTAAACCTAACAAAAAAGACATATCAAGATTGAGCGGAACTATGGAACTGAGCTTTTCAATTAAATTAATAAAAATAACAATTAGCCACAAACGAACAATTAACAACGTTCCTTTGTGCCATGGAGGGAGAAATGAATGCGAAACTAGAGAAAGTGATAAATGAAATCAAAAAATTACTAGAACGTAAGGTCTGGGGCCAAGTAACAATAAAGATAAAGGAAGGTCAGATTACAATTCTAGAAAAAATTGAAAATCAAAAAATAGATTAATAGAAATTAGCGATCGACTAGGAAGAACCAGAGATCGCTCCAAGAAAGGAGTGATTATGGAAAATAAAGTTGATCGAACATGCCATCAATACTTAATTAAAAAGAAGTACGAAGAGGCTGACCTTGTAAAATTTAAAATCAGTAAGCAAAAAAAGGAAAAACTCACCGTTAGAAACTTTTCCTTTCACGTTGTTGATAAAGAAAACAAGGAAGAAGTTAAAAGAGTAAAAGAGTTCATAGTGAAATACGAATACTTAGGAACAATTCCCCAACGGACAACAAATATGTTTTATGCTACATACAAAAATGAAATTGCTGCTGCATTAATCATGAGCTCACCTTATGCATTCAGCAACATAGTTGGATCTAACTCCAAAGACCTTGAGCAAGTTTTAGCAAGAGGCTCGTCTTGTTCCATTTGTCCCAAAAACATGGGTAGTTGGTTAATTACCAAATCGATACGCTATTGCTTGAAGAATCCAAGAGCGCACGAATATGGATTTATTTATCAAAGCCTTGGAGCAATTCTAGTTAACAAGAGGTCAGGCTCTAGAATTGAATATGCTTATAGACACAATCAGAACAAATGGTTCTCAAGTCGAAATTTCCGTAAGATTGGGGCATACAAAAGATACGCCAAAGAAATCGGTTATAAATGGCAAGCTAGCTGGAACACAAATGGGAAAATGAATTGGGATTTAATCCCGTACCATATTGCAGACGATTTCAGATTCATGGCAAGACATGAACAAAGAAAATGTATATCTCGAAAAGTTCCTCCGAAACTTAAATACATTATCATTAAAGGGAAAGATAGAAGAGAAAAGCGACAACTTCTTTCACTTTTTAAACGACATAATCCAGCACTTGTTAACGAAGATGGGAGCTTAGGTTTACCTTATCCAAAGAATCGAGGAACTGAATTATGAAAAGAAATAATCAACTCCTCACAGTGAGCGACTTAGCTGACTACCTGAATTGCTCAAAAGGAACCATCTACAACCTAAAATCGAAAGGATTAATCCCATTTATCGACAAAAAAGGACTTGGAATTAGATTTGATCGCAATGAAATTGATAACTGGCTAAATGAAGAAGATCTGGAGAAAAGGAAATAAATGAGGGCCTTTACTTCAATATATTTCATTGATAATCTGCGCTTTCTTTTTGCTCTTTTAAAACTGAATAATGAAACAAGATCAGACTCTGATTGGTTGTTCCAAAAAGGAGGAACGAATGAATCAGAAAGGTAAAAAATACTTAAAAGTCTGCACTGGAGTTAAAAAGAATGTACTCACAAGATCCAAGGACACTAAGAAGTATATTGCTGAGAAAAAAATCAAGGGCAAATACTACAGCGAGGCTTTCTATAGTTTAAAAGAAGCTAAAGATTGGTATCGAACATTCAACGAGTTTTCCCCTACTTCTAGCCACTTAATAAAAAGACAAAATGGATACTGCGAAAAAGTGTTTTCTCAAGTATGGGGGGAATACCTAAAATTTCAATCAGGTAGAATTGGATTACCTTCTTTCCAAAAACTAAAAGTTATCTACAATAGCTTTGATACTCAGTTAACAAGCTTAAAAGTAAATGAAATAACAACTGAAAAGATTTCAGATTTTTTAACAAGAAAGAAAATTGATACATCGAAGAAAAGGTATTCCTATGACCAAGAACTTAAAAAGCTTCGTGCATTTTTCAACTTCATTACTGGAACAATAGATCCCTATTTTCGATCACCCATCAATCGCTATCACTTTGAAATGGGAGTAATTGTAAAAAAAGAGGATCGGAAACTTAAGAGAAAGGTATTAACAACTAAAGAGCTTCATAATTTCTTAAACGAACTCCCAGAGCTTTACAGAATAATTGCTGAGGTATTGTTCTCTATTGCCGGAAGAGTATCTGAGGGAATCTCGCTAAACATCAAAAATGTTGATTTCTTAAAAAGGACAATCACCGTTCGAGATGTTGCTGTAATCTGCTACCACTCAAAGAAAGTTGTAGACACCAAAAAGAATACAAAAAATGGAGAAATCAGAATTACTCAAGTCAGCAATGAACTAATAAGAAAGCTATCAAGACTTGAAGTTAATGATGAAGGATTCTTTTTTCACAAGAATGGAGAGATTCTTAGTTATAGAAATGTTCAATTTCAATTTGATAGAGCTCTGAAAAAGCTTGGTCTTTACGAAGAGATATCTGGCACTCATATCTTCAGGTATACAAGTGGCTCGATAGTAAGGAATGCTTTAGGGATAGATTACACAATGGCGATCACTGGGCATAAGGATATCAAAATGGCTCAGCACTACGGAAAATTAGATGTTTCAGAGAAGAACAAAGCATCCTCGGTAGTCCTTGATAATATCCTTAAGCTGACCTCGGCTGACCTGTCTGTGTAAGTGTTGGATTTCAAAAGAGATGGTGCCCTCTCGCGGGATCGAACCACGGACACAGGGATTTTCAGTCCCTTGCTCTACCGACTGAGCTAAGAGGGCATCGATTTTGGTATCGTGTCAAACAAAATTAATGGGTTAGACGGCCATAGTCAATGACTTTTTAACACAATAAAATGAACCTCTATGTCATCAAGAAGCCAAGAAACAAAGATTATCCCGATTACCCTTAGCCGAGCCCCTTTTGAAGAGGTCTCTGGCTTTTGCTTTTTAGCGTCTGAATCGACTCATAAGAAAGATTTTTCGGCGGTTTTTACTCATGGGTATACGTCGAGTCTTTCTTCTATTTTGGGCTGGGGAAGCCGTTTGGCAGATTCAGGAGTTGATACCCTGCTTTTTAACTTACCCGGCCATTATTTAGGGAGCCATAATGAAGTTAAAAGCTTTGAGGATTTTACGGGGCATGCTCATGAACTGTTTGAAGATGGTTTTTATTGCTTAAAAGAAAAAAGCGAGAATGAAGCGAAACAAGTCATTCTGGGGGGGCATTCATTGGGGGCCCTTCTTTGTTTAAAAGCTTCAGGGCTAAAGGTTTTTGACTCTTATCAGACAAAACTTTTCTTGGTGGGTTTTGGTCTTAATACTGAAGTCAAAACTCATTTTTTCGATACAGATTTTTATCAAAAGACTTTAAATATTCGCAGGCAACTTGTAAGCCCGACGATTGATTCAGATAAAATGTTTCCTTGGATAAAAAATGAAAAGACGGCACTAAATTTAAAAAATAAAGATATCGTTCTGATTACGGGAAAAGATGATGTAGTCGTTGGTGAAGGTGGGGCCGCAAGACTAAAGCAGATCCTAGAACCTTTCAATAAAGTAGAATTAAAAGAGCCAAGTAAACTCTCGCATCACACACCTGATGCAGCGGCTTCTCATATTTATAATCATTTAAAACAGGATTTTGACTGGTAATGAAAGAAGGATACTTTCAGGATCAAGTTGTTAATTGGCTACCGGCTCCAAATAGTCGCGGACTTATTCTTGTAGGTCATGGGCTTAATGTTCATCCTTTTAAATTTCGCCCTTTGATTGATTTTTTTCATGGAGTCCGCTTTGATGTTTTGTTATTTACCTTAGCTGGTCATAGGGAAGGAACATCGATTGATCAGGTTACTGAAAAGCAATGGATGGAAGATGCAGGTGAAGCTTTAAAGCTCGCTGAAAATGTTTCTCAAAAAAAAGGTTATCCTTATTATTTTTGTGGTTTTTCAACTTCATGTTTAACAATTCAAAGACAATTGCAAACAGGGCAATGGAACCTTCAAAAACAAATCTTATTAGCTCCAGCGATTGCCTTAAAACCAATAATAAGAGCAACATTAAGTTTTTCAAAGGTCCCCCTTTCTTTAAAGACAAAAAGCTTAACTCCTATTGAATATCGCTATAATGATCATTTAAATCTTCAAACCTATCGTGCCCTTTTAAAGTGCTATAAAGATTTTCATAAAGGAGAGCAGGCACCAATTGATATTCCTACTCTTGTGTATCATCGCCCTAGTGATGAACTCATATCAGAGCAGGGCCTAAGAAAAATTGTAGAAAGAAAGGAACATTGGATTTACGACTCTATTGCTCCGCAGAAAAATGGTTTTTGGCAGCACCTCATCATTGATGAACCCTCTATGGGCGGGCAAGATTGGGCAAAATTCCAGCAAAATGTGAAAAACTTTCTGATTTAAATCATCTCGTTTAAGATGACCTTCTGTTAAATTAGTGGAAAAAGGAGTCATTACTATGAGTATTACAGATGCAAATCCCGTAGGGCTTAAAGGGATAGATTATCTCGAATTTGCCTGCGACACGCTAAGCACACCAACTGCGACTCATTTTGAAAACCTAGGCTTTAGCCAAACAGCGGTCAAAGAAGCTGAAAACAAAGTTCTTTATTCTCAAGGTCAAATTCGCTTTCTTTTAAATGCGAACACGAGTCAGGATGATCCAACTCGACAATATTTCCAGGCCCATAATGAGGGGGTTTCTCGAATGTCATTTCGGGTTGATAATGCTGAAGCTTCTTTGGAAGCAGCAATCTCTCGAGGTGGAGAACTTGCAGAAGACCTTACAACAGAGGAAACAGAATTCGGAACTGTAAGACGAGCAGCGATTAAAGGTTTTGGAGATGTTCTTAACGAATTTGTCGAACGCCCAAGTGAAATATTTCAAAACGGATTTACGAAAATTGATAACGGAAAGGGAAACCCGCTTGATACAAGAGCTTCAAGAATTGATCATCTAACAAACAACGTTCCTAAGGGTGAGATGGAGCATTGGGTAGATTTCTATAAAAGAGTCTATGGCTTTGTTGAAACTCGATACTTTGATATCAAAGGCCAAAAGACAGGTCTTCAATCCAAGGTTGTTCAGTCTGCAGACAACAACATCATTATCCCCATCAATGAACCAGAGCAAGAAGGTGGGAAATCTCAAATCCAAGAATTCTTAGATCGTCATCAAGGTTCAGGAGTTCAGCATATTGCCCTTATGACTCCTGATATCGTTTCAACAGTTTCTCAATTAAGAGACCGAGGGTTTAAATTCCTCGATGTCCCTTCGACTTATTATGAAGCAATTCCTGAGCGAGGTCTCAATGTCACTGAAGACCTTGGGGTCTTAGAGAAAAATCAAATTTTAGTCGATGGAGATAATGAAGGTTATCTGCTTCAAATTTTTACTGATACTTATATCGGCCCCCTCTTCTTTGAAATCATTCAAAGAAAGAAGCATTGGGGATTCGGGGAAGGGAATTTCCAGGCCCTCTTTGATGCGATCGAACGCGACCAACAAAAGCGTGGGTATTTATAGCGAAAAAATTTCTTTAAATTAATATCTAATCTTATAAAACCGAGGACTTAGTTCTCGGTTTTTTTATGCCTCATTTGCATATAACTTCTATATGAATGAAAAGAAGTTATCAGATATCGCTAACAGTATTCATATTTTCAGAAATCAAAAAGTCATGCTTGATCGAGACCTCGCTGAGCTTTACGGAGTCGAAGTTAAAGCCCTTAATCAAGCTGTTAAGAGAAACAAGGAAAGGTTCCCCTCAGACTTTTGTTTTCGACTGAATTTCAAGGACTTAGAAGATTACCGGTCACAAATTGTGACCGGTAATCCTATAAATATCCGAAATGACATATATCCGACTGTTTTTACTGAGCAAGGCTGCTATGCCCTTTCTTTCGTTCTCAGATCTGCAAAAGCCATTGAAATGGGATTGTTTATCACTCGTGCTTTTACCTATTTGAGACGCTTCATTCTTGAAAATGAAAACCTCATGATGGAGTTGAAGAATAACGATCAACTCTCAAAAACCTTTGCACATTTTGAAAATAGAATAGAAAAAGACCTACTCGTTCTTTATAAGAATACTTCAAGGTTCGAAAAGAGAATCAAGGCCTTAGAACTCAAACTCGAAGAACTTAAAAAATTAATATAAAAAAAGCCCCCCATTCGGGAGGCTTTTTTTATATTCAAATTTAATTTCGAACTATTTTTTCTTAGAAGCTTTTCCAGTTGAAGCGGCTTCAGTCTTCACGACTTTAATCAGCTCAACTTCAAATACGAGAGTAGCTCCACCTGGGATTTTTGGAGGAGCACCTGTCTCTCCATAGGCAAGCTCAGCAGGAATCGTAAATTTCGTTTTCCCACCTTCTTTCATAAGTTGAAGACCTTCTGTCCAACCTTTAATAACAGCATTTAATGGAAACTTAGCCGTTTTTCCTCTTTCTACAGAAGAATCAAAAACTGTCCCGTCAGTAAGTGTTCCATGGTAATGAACTTCAACAGTATCAGTTTCTTTTGGGCTTGCTCCCGTTCCTTCAGTAATTGTTTGATAAACAAGACCAGACTCAGTTGTCTTGGCTCCAGATTCCTTAGCAGCTTTGTCTAAGAACTCTTTTCCTTTTGTCTTATTAACTTCCGCAACTTTCTTCATTCTTTCACGGAACATATTTTGAATTTTGGGTTGAATCGCTTGGATATCAACTTCAAGTTTATTGTTTTTCGCAGAATCGAAATAACCTTTGTAAACTTTCTCTAGCTCTTTATCACTTAGACCAAGCATTTGAAGGCTTCGCCCTTGCATAGCTCCCATGGCATAAAAGATTTTATCTTCTTCAGTTTCTACTTTGATGTTTTTCGCATCACCACCACCTTTGTTACATGCAACAAAGAAAGCAGCTAAAAGGCTTAAAATTAAAATGTTTTTCACGTTTCCTTCCTTTTGAGAGGTCAATAAAATGTGTCTTTAAAGGTAATGCTTAATTTGGCGTTTATCAATAAACGCTTTTTATTGTTTCTCGCCTTAAAAGCAATAAAACCAAGAAGGCCAACGGCCCAAGCACGGCCGTGACCATGCCTATGGGAAGTTCAGCCCCATTAATCAAGAAGTGGTAACAGGCGCCATCAATAATCATAAAGACCAGTCCACCGAGAAGCGCGCCTCCTAGAAGCTCTCGAAAAATATCTTTCCTGAAGAATTCAAATGACCTTAGAAGATGAGGAAAGATCAATCCAAGAAAACTAAAGTACCCAAATAGAAAAGTGCTCATGCACACAATATAAACCATTAAGAGAAATAAATTACGCTCCATCACTTCGGGTCGTCTTAAATAAGACTCTGCAAAACCTCTCCCCAAAACAAAGATCCTTAGCTTTTTACCGTATTCAAAAATTGCAAACAACGAAGCGATAAAACATAGCCCCATAAAAAGAGCATAGTTTGTTAGGGCAAAACGAAAACTTCCAAACCACAGTTCATTAGGAAATTGAATACCAAGATTAAGAAGAATAAATTGAACTAGAGAATAAACACTAGAAACAAATAAGTTTAAGCAAATCCCAAAGAGAATTAACTTTTTAAGGATGTCTGGCTTTGGAACTCTATAAAAAACAAAAAAAAGAGGAAAAATTAAATGAAAGATTCCAATTGCAATCACTTGATAGTTATCATATTCAAAAAAACGACCGAGAACAAAGCCTAGTAAATACAATAAAAGGGCAAAAGCTTGTACACCTAGTGTTGATGGAGCCGCGAGAGGGTTTTGAGTTAGAACTTGGGCAAAGGAACCATTCAAAGAAACTAAGCCGCCTACGAAAAAGGCACATGCCAAGCGAGCAATGATATAAGCATCAGCGAACATAATAAACATCCCCTTCTGCTTTGATTTCAAAAAACTTCTCAACCAATCTTTCTAAGAGAACTTGATGATGTTCAATAATGAGAAATGATTTCCTTTGAGATTGAAACTCTTTAACTTTTTGAATAACTTTATCCCGATTGACTTCACTTAAATTCAAAAAAGGTTCATCTAAGAAATACCAATCACGCTCTAATGATAAAGTAAGAATAATTTTTAAAACTTGATTCTCCCCTCCTGAAAGTTCATTCACTTTTCGCTTCAAGAGAGAGTCAAAAGAAAAATAAGAAACAAGCTCGTCAGTCTTCGCTCCCAATTCCAGTTGAGCCAATCTTAAAAGTTCATTAACCTTTAAATTCACTAAAGGCTGGAGAGGTCCTTGATCTAAATAAGCGATACTTCCAAAAAGGTGTCGCTTACTCCATCTAAGAAGACTCGACTTCCCTACCCCATTAGCCCCAACCAAACCATAATTCTGGCCATGTTCAAGCTTAAGCTCTCCTCTGAGTTTTCCATGAGGAAGTTCAATAAAATCACTTGGAATAAGGTCAAGATTCACAAGCTTTCCTTCTGTCGATAGAATGGTTTTGTTTAACATCATTAAACGAGGAAAAAATGTCAAATCTAGATTACGAATCTTTAAACACAAGTAAAGAAGAACAGGAGGCCCTACTTCTCCTTGACCAGGAACTCAAGGAACTCACGAGCACTCGACATGGTCGTCGGGCCTTTCTCAGTGCCATGCCCTTGCTTCTAGCAGCTTGTGCGACAGCGCCAAAAACTCGTTACCGCGAAGGAGACAATACGGGACAAAGTACTTCTCTTACTGTTGAAGATGAAAAAAAGATGACTCGTGAAGTTCTTCCAAAGATGAAAAAAGACTATCCCGCTTATAAAAATAACGATGCTCAACGCTATATTAAAAGCCTGGGGCAAAAAATTGTTGCCAAAAATAACCTGAGTGGAAACCCTTATAAATATAACTTCACTCTCGTCGATGTTGATTACGTTAATGCTTTCGCTCTCCCTGCGGGAGAAATCATGGTGACGGCTCCCTTGGTTGCCATGGCCGATAGTGAAGCAGAGCTCGCTGGAGTTATTGGGCACGAGGTTGGGCACGTAATCGCTCGCCATTCAGCTGAACGAATTGATGCTGCCAAAAAAGCCGAGAAAAAATCTTGGCTCTACGCTGTTGGTGGTGGGCTTGTTGGAGGCGTTGCAGGCTTCGCTTTAGGTAAAGCTCTTTGTAAAAAATCAGACCCTGAATATAAAAAATGTCTTCAACGAGCTGCCAGCTATGGTGCCGCTGCTGGTGGGGCCAGTGGTCTTCTTATTCAGAAATATGGATTTATGGCCAATTCAAGAGAGGACGAGATGGAAGCGGATCGAGTTGGTTTTAGAACTTCCGTTGCGGCCGGGTATCACAAGGACCATGTCGGAAAGTTTTATGAAAAACTTCTTATTATGGAACAGAAACATAAAGGTGGAAAAAGTGGAATGCTTGCTTCTCTTGCAGATGCAATGAGTACTCACCCACCCAGTAAAGAACGAGTGACTCAAATGAATCAAATGGCTGCGAAGCAACCTGGTAAAAGTAATGCCGTAGTTTCCACAAAAAGTTTTGATCGAATCAAGAAACTCGTAAAGAAGGCATAAGATTAAATCAATTCTTAATGAATTAAGACCGCGCTGGCTTCCTTTTGTAACTTGTGTACTTACAGGAGCCTCTATCCTCATGTCTTATGTCTGGATTCGAAGTGCTAGTCCTTCTCTTTTTATGAGTCATTACTCAAAAGACCTTCTTCCTGTTGCCATGGGATCCATGACTGTTTCTCTCATTTTTTTTCTTTGGCTTTATAATAATTTTCTCACTCGCTTTGGCCCCGGAACAACTTTCCATATCATGAACATTGGATTTGTTTCACTTTTCTATCTTCATTATTACCTTCTTAATCAAGGAATCGCGTGGTCATCTTTTACGCTTTTTATTATTAAAGACATCTATATCATGATTCTTTTGGAACAAGTTTGGTCTTACTTTAATACAGTCAACAGTGTTCGCTCTGCTCGGTTACTCTCGGGTCCTTTGATGGCCGTGGTATCAATTTTTTCTATATCTGCTGGAAAGTTTTTAAGTTCTTATGCTTCTGAAATTGGAAGTGTTAATACGATTGCTCTAGGAGCAACAGTTCTTTTACCTTGTTCCCTCTTCATGCATTGGGGACTAAAAAAAGTAAAATTGAATATCGAACCAAGAGATGAACCCAATGAACGAATGGGTCTTGGTCCTCTTAAAAAGAACCCTGCACTCTTCGCCTTATTCTTCGTTATCTTTACTTCACAAATTTTAGCGACAGCAACAACTTTAAGGCTGCAATCAGCGGTCAGTGATTTTATTCCTCTGGTCGATGAACAAACGGCATATTTTGCGAATTATTATGCAAACATCGATAGCGTTGCGATGGTTTTTCAATTTTTAATAACTCCGCTTGCCCTAAGCTTTGTCCCTCTTTCTTTTATACATATTCTCATTCCTTTTCTTCACTGCATTCTTGGAGTTTGGGTCCTTCAGTCTTCAGACCTTAACCGAATTATGCTCACCAGCTTAATCTTCAAATCGATTGATTATTCCCTTTATAAGGGAGCCAAAGAAATGATTTATGTCCCTCTGAGTGATGAAGTTCGTTACAGAACCAAACAAATAATCGATGTTTTTGGTTACCGGTTTGGAAAGGGTTCAATTTCCATGTTTTTTGGTGCTCTAAAATCAGGATTTAAGGTTGCTGATGTCACTTATAGTTATGTCGCACTTGGTGCTGGTGTCATTTGGCTAGGGCTTGGATTTGTGATTGGTAGAAATCTCAAACGCCAATAATTTCAATTAGACCATTCACTGTTAATATTTTTTACAGTTTTTGTAATTCATTCGACTGATCCCCATCATAAATTTAGATATGCTAATCTGAGGTCTCAGGGGGCAGACATGAGAGAGGTTTTAAATGAAACATTGGATTCTGTTGCTGTCCCTTTTCAGCGCGCAAGCTTATTCACAATCACAGACATTAGGTGGACTTGGAGCGACTAATTCGCAAAATGGATTAGGGCCTACTGCAAAGTTCTCTGTTACTTCGCCAGGAACAATCCTAAGTGCCCGGTTAAGTAATATGGTCACAGGAACTGAGAATGGAAAGTCATTCTTAGAATATGACCTTGAAGTGAACACTCGAGTATTTAGTATTGGAAGTCTTCCTATTACCCTTGGGGCCCAAACTAGCAACCGTTTCTTTAAGAACGAACACCTTTTTATGGCGGGAGCTGATGTTGTGAACCAACCAACATTAAATATCAATACTCAAGCTGGATTGGGGATGATCGATTTTAATAGTCGTTTCGGTGGAGAAACTGAAGTTGAAATCGGCTCTCGTGAGCTTAAAGCCGGAGAGAGTTATACTTCGGAAGAACCAATTCAAGATATCGATGATGTTCAGGAAGTTATTGATTCAAACCCAGAACTATTCACTGACAAAACCTACAATGTTCCTTTGAAAGCGATCATTGGAGAAAATCTTCAGAATGTTCCAACTGTTAAGATTACGGGTCGCTATGTTCCTATCATTGGATCTTTATTTCTCTCAGGAAAGCTCGGATTAGGACACTCTTCATATAAATTAAATGTAGCTCCTTATGTTATTCAATCATCTGAAAATACTAATGAGTACTCAGGTTTAGCAGTGGCGAGCCCCCCTATCTCTTATAGTTATACACGAATCAATCCCGGCTTAACGGTAACAAAAAGCATTGGAAGTAAGTTTCGGATTTGGTTAGATGCTGAATACAATTACGACCAACTCAAAATTAATGCTAAAAAAGTTGGAGAGAAGCTACAGCGATCAAATGGAGTTATAAGCCTTGGAGTTGCACTGAAGCTTAACAAATAAAGCTAGAGCTTATTAACCCACTTAGAAAAGTTTTCAACAAAGTGAACTTGAGAAAGACCGGGATAAAGAATCCCCTCTTGATAGAGGTTGAACATATTCTTCTTTACCTTTTCTACCTTAAGTTCTCTTTGTTCAGACTCAACCAGACCAACCTTAATTGAATTTTTCCAAATTTTTCGCATGATCTTAGCCGAAGGGCTAACATAAGCTAAAGTCGACGGGTAAGTTTTGAAGTTCTGATTCGCCTTAAAAAACAAATTAAAACTATCGTTAACCATCAAGGTTTGATTCTGATTTCCAGGACTCTTATCTCCTAAGTAAAATAGCCACGATTTTCCTTTGGGAAATTTAATATTCTTAGCAAGCCCCATGATTCGAATAAGGTCTTTTCGCAAGTTTTGGACCTTATATCCACATTCCTGAGTGAGGTAAGGTTGAATACTTTGGAGGAGTTGCTCTGTCACTTCAAAAGGGTCCTTATTACGAGTATCCACAAATCGAACATCTTGAAGATTATCCACTTGAGTTTTATAAAAGCTAATTCGGCTTCTAAGTTCTTGGCTTTCATCTGCAAAAAGAACATAGGGTTCAGTTCCAAGTTCTTTCATTTTCTTTAATGAAAGATAGATCCCCCCCGCAATTCTCTGACCATTAAATTCTTTAACAAAGTGATGAAATGAAGAAACCGCTTTAAGATTTGTATCAGTCGTTAGCCCAAGGTCTTTGAGAAGATAGCTCATTGGACCAGACAATGAAACAATAGGCTGCTTAATCCGACAGGCCCACGTGGATTGAATGAATAATAATACGATCAAATAACGCATTAGAAACCTTCCTTATCAAGGATTTCATTACACAACTGATCACAACGTTCATTTTGCGGGTGGTTCGCATGCCCTTTAACCCAAACCCCTTGAACTGCGAAGAAATTGTCTGTCTCTTTATCGAGTGACTTCCAATATTCTAAATTATCCACAGGCTTGTTATCGGACTTTTTCCATCCCTTCTTTTTCCAATTATACCGCCAGTTATTTAATCCCTGCACGACATAGTTAGAGTCGGAAAAAAGGTACACTTTAATCGTCTCAGTCTTGATTCCTTCGTCCCTGAGAGTATCAGTGAGTATTTCAAGACTCTTTTGGGCCCCCAAAAGCTCCATCCGATTGTTGGTCGTTTCTTCATCAAAAGAAGCTGCTTCAAAAAGGACATTCCCTTTACTATCTTGGGCCATGACGCCCCAAGATCCTGGCCCAGGATTCCCTCGGCAGGCCCCATCGCTAAAGACGGCATATTCTGTTTCAGACTTTACCTCTTTAGGGAGCGGATAACTTCTTGTGGTATTAATGACTTCCTTTTCTTCAAGAGTGTTCACTTTCTTGAGTAAGACATCGACATTTTTAGCCGTTTCATCGTCATCAAATAGATTTTTAATTTTTTTTAGTGAATGGAGTAAAGATCTTTTTTCACTCATAAAAGTTTTAAAAATTTTCTCTTACCAACTTTTAAGACCATGCCAGCATGATCATCAGTAAGTTTGAATTCTTGATCTTGGATTTTATCGCCATCCATAAAGCTCACGGCATTTTGCTTGATCATTCGTCGAGCTTCTCCATTCGACTTTAGTAATTTAGCCGAAACAAGCACTTGAATCAGACCGTCTCCTCTTTCAAACTTAAACTCAGGGACTTCATCCGGAAGATTTTTCTTTTTAAAAACTTCCTCAAACTGAGTTCTCATTTGCTGCCCAACTTCTTCTCCATGAAAAAGGGCCGTGATATTAATCGCTAACTGTTTTTTAGCTTCATTCGGGTGAAGGGTTCCCGATTTTAAATCCGTTTTGAACTTTTCATATTCTTCTGGACCAAAAGTCGAAGCATACAGCGCGTACTCTTCCATTAAGGCATCAGGAATACTCATCACTTTACCAAACTTATCGAAGGGTTCATCAAGAACACCGATATAGTTCCCAAAAGACTTACTCATCTTTTGAGTTCCACAGGTTCCCGTAATAATTGGTAAAAGGATTGCGATTTGAGGGCGCATATTTTGATTTTTTTGATAATCTCTTCCCATCAGAACATTAAACTTCTGATCAGTTCCACCTAACTCAACATCTGCTTTTGCATAAACTGAATCAATCCCTTGAAGGACTGGATAGAAAAGCTCATGAAGGGCCAAAGAGTGGCCTTCTTCAAGCCTATCTTTAAATGTCTCATGACTTAAAAGTTTCGCTACTGTTGTTTGATGGGCCCAGCCCATAACATCAATCAGACTCACATCTCGAAACCATTCAGATTGGTAACGAACTTCTGTTCGGTCCTTATTGAGCACGCTATAAACTTGATCGAGATAGCTCTCAGCGTTTTTATTCACCTCGTCCTGAGACAAAGCTTGCCGCATTTCATTTCGCCCGGTCGGGTCACCGATTTGGGCCGTATAATCTCCAATAATCACAACACCAGTGTGTCCAAGATCTTGAAATTGACGCATTTTTCTATAGGGAATCGTATGCCCTAAGTGAACATCACTCCCTGTCGGGTCGATTCCACACTTCACTCTAAGAGGCTTATCGTTCTCTATGGAATGGGCCAACATCTTAATAAATTCGTCTTTAGGGGTAATTTCTGCGGTCTTAAACTCAATCGCCTTGAGTTGCGCTTCAACTTCCTTTAGAGTGCTATCAGAATACTTATCACCGAGGATTTCTTTAATTTTCATATCGCCTTAAACTATAATATAAAGATAAGATATACGGTAGGTTACATTGAGCGTCAATTATTCTATTAAGGTTTACAAGCAATATTTCAACTTTGCGAGTTCACATTTTCTCATTTTTGAGGATGGGACTCGAGAGCCTCTTCATGGGCACAATTATCGTGTAAAGGTTCATGGCGAAGCCCCAAAACTCACTGCAGACATGGTTTTTGATTTTCTCGATATTAAGCCAATCGTAAGAGAAGCTTGTGATTCACTTGATCACAGACTCTTATTACCCAAAAAAAACGACAAACTTCAAATCTTTGATGAAGATACTCACTGGAAAGTCATGCCACCTGATGAAAAATGGTTTGTTTTTCCAAAGGAAGATGTTCTTCTACTCCCAATCGAAAACACCAGTGCTGAAAGGCTTGCGATGTATCTTTTTTCTGAGATCAAAGTAAAAGTTAAAGAACGTTACAATTTTGAATTTTCAAATTTCGAAGTTGAAGTCGAAGAAACTCCTGGGCAATCAGCTATTTACCGCGAGGAAAGAGCTCAATAATGATTTTTGATGAGCTAAAACCTGGAAGAACAGTCCAAAACAATTTAATTCGTGTTTTTAAAACAGATGTTAAGGCGAAAAAGTTTTACTACCTTGTTGCGGGAATTAAAGGGCGAGAATCTGAAGGTGTTTACGTTTTAAAAAATCTTTTTAAATGGTTGAGGACAAATCATAAAATTAAAGACCTCCCCCTCATCGTAATTCCTATTTTAAATATTGATGGTTATGAGGATATGGCCGCTAAGAATGCTAGAGGCGTCGATCTTTTTGAAAACTTTCCATGCGAAGAAAATAAAGAACAAAAAATTGAGATCCAATCTGAAACTAAATTTCTTATTAAACTATTAAAAAAATACCCACCAGCGGGATTGCTTCATTTTGGGTCCTATCGACCGCCTGTTATTAACTTCTCAGAAAGGGGAAAAAGAGTTGCGAGCTTTCTCTCGAAACTAAACTTTTATGACCTTTCAAATATCGATAAAAAGATGAGAAATCACGCGCTCTCAAGACATCTTGAACAAGTTTATGAAGCGGGCTTCATTGATTTAAAATTTCCTAGAATTTCTGAAGAATTAAGTTTGAATGATATTTGGGAACACAATGAGACTTCATTAAAGGAGCTCATCAAAAGTGAGCTCCTTTTTAAATTATTGAATCCGCCTAAAAAGTCGTTCCTACATAGAATCCTGCAAAGGTAAGATGCGTTCTATCTGCATCTCCTTCTAATTTTGAAGCAGAAATAATATGTTTAGCTCCAACCCAATCAACACCGATAGTTAGGTTTCGATATTGCCATTGATTACCAACAGTAAAAGAGAAGCCATTACCCGTGATAACCTGAGAAACTCCATTCTCATCATCTCGAGTATCAATGTATTCAAATGCTGGCTTGATATAGAAAGAATCAGAAACGAAATATTTAACTCCCAAGGATACAGAAGAGAAGTTATCAATCTCATCCGTTGGATTTTTTTCGGTAACATTTTCTCCGTCAGAGACTCTTAACTCGAGCATTAAGTTTTCATCAACAATATAATTTAAAGCAAAGCTGAAAGTTGCGGTTACCGACTCAAAGCCCGCTCCAACATTAATCCCAATCGTTTTATCTCTACGGTTCACACTTGAAGACCGAGCAACACCAACATCGACATTCCCTTTTCTTTCTTCATAAGCGTTTTTTTCTTTCTTTTCTTCTGCAAAGGCGACATTACCTAAACATAAACTTAATAATAAAATCCTTAACATAAGAACTCCTTTGAACATTCAGCTCTTCATTCTATAATACATTTCTAAAATGAACACTAAGGATGGACATGTTTAAGCTTATTTTATTTAGTCTTTTTCTCTCTTGTGCCACTTTCCAGCAAGATATCTTTCTTGATAAAAAGACGACCGAATTTAACAATTCCCAACTCGCTTTAACCAAGAAGCATAATGTCCTTCTCGATCTCCCCTATTTTGAAAAAACTGTTTCTGATCTCGACAAGAACGTAATGCAAGCTTTTAAAATTGCTAACGATTCGCTAGATAAAATTGGAAAGCTTGAACCCAACCAAGTGACTTTTAAAAATACGGTTGGAGCTCTTGATAACCTTTATTACGAAATTGGAAATGTAGGTTCTCGAGTCCATCTTATTAGTTCAACTTCCAATGATAGTGACTTAAGAAAAAGGGCCACCGAATTAGAAAATGAATTTAGTAAATGGTACGTCGATGCCGAATCTAGAAAAGATGTCTACCAAGCCGTTCAAAATTATGCGAGTACTAATCCAAAACTTAAAGGTGAAGAAAAGAAACTCTTAGAAGAGACCCTAAGAGATTATAAAAGAGTTGGTTTTCACCTCCCTGAAGCTCAGCAAGAAAGAGTCAAAACACTCAAAAAAGAAATTGAGTACATAAAAAATGAGATCCAAGAAAATATAAAGAAATCAAATCAAACAAAAATCGTCTTCACTCCAGAGGAAATGGGAGGCATGCCCGCTTCAGAACTTGAACTCCTTGAAAAAGATGAAGCCGGTAATTATATTGCGAAAGCAGGCGTCGCCTATCAAATCATCGCTGTTACTAAAAACTCACCAAAAGAAGGGGTTCGTAAAAAAATCTCCACGATTCGCAGTCAAAGAGCAAAGGAAGAAAATGCTCCTTTGATTGAAAAAGTTTTTAAGATGAGAACAGAACTCGCTCAAACCCTTGGTTATGAAAATTGGGCTGACTATAAAATTGAAACTAAAATGGCCAAAACCGGTGATCGCGCCCTTCGCTTTGTAAATAAGCTCATCGAAGGACTCGCCCCTAAATTTCGAAATGAGCTTAAGGTCTTAGAAAAACTCAAAGCTAAAGACACTGGCCTTGCCCGAAACAAGATCAATGGTTGGGATGCTGCTTATTATATTAGAGAGTTGCAAGAGCAAAAATATAAGCTCGATATGAACGCTCTTAAGAAATATTTTGAATATGAACAAACTCTTAAGGGAATGTTTCGTCTGTTTGAAGATATCTTTAAAATTAAGATTGAGTTTATTGAAGCCCCTTATGTTTGGGACTCAAAAGTTAAGCTGATCCAAATTTCAGATTTAGACACAAATCTCCCAAAAGGTTATCTCTATTTAGATATGTTCCCAAGACCTGAACAAGAAAAATACGGTCATTTTGCCATGTTTAGTATTAGAAGTGGAAAAAAGATCAATGATAAATACCGTGCTCCAGTAGCGGCTTTAATTTGTAACTTTCCTCTTCCGACTAAGAATAAACCTTCACTCCTAAGCTTTGGAGATGTTGAAACCTTATTTCATGAGTTTGGTCATGCCCTTCATGGAATCCTCACAACGGCAACCTACGCAAGCTTTGCAGGAACGCGAGTTCCGAGAGACTTTGTTGAGGCCCCTTCACAAATGCTTGAGAACTGGCTCCTCGATAAAAGAGTCCTTGATCGGTTTGCTGTGAATTATGAAGATCCAAAAGATAAAATTCCTGAAGACACATTAGAGAAGATTAAAAAATCTCGACTTGCGACTATTGGTATTTTCTACAGAAGACAGTTAGCGTTTGCTAAGATGGATCTTGAGCTTCATCAAAATATTCTTCAAAAAACCAATAAATCTGCCATTGAATATACTAATCAAATTCTCAAGCAAGTGAGTTTTGAGCCAGAACCAGATACCAGTTTTATTACGGCGTTTGGACATCTTTTTGGTGGGTACGATGCTGGGTATTACGGGTATGCTTGGTCTGATAGCTTAGCCGCTGATATGGCCTCTGTTTTTCAAAAAAGCCCTCGAGGTTTCCTTGATCAGAGTATTGGAATGCGGCTCAGAAAAGAAATTTATGAAGTTGGTGATACTCGAGACGTAAATGTTTCTCTTAAAAAATTCCTTGGACGTAAACCAAATAACCGCGCTTTCTTGAAAAAATTAGGAATCTAATCGACGAGCTTTGGCGGCTTCATTGTAAGTAACCAAAGCAGCGCAGTTGCTCCAAGAAGAACCATATAACCATAGTTTTGAGTCTGGATTGAAAAAGCAAAACCAAGAACAGCTGAGAACTCAACCAAGGCCCAGCTCGCGATATAAAAAGCAAAGCGAGAATCTTTCTTCATTTTTTTTCCTTATGCTGATGGTTACGCCAAGGGCATTTCGAATATGAATTTGAACTAAATAGTTGTTTATGACTCGAAGGAGCCCCCCTGAGGATTCGCCGTGGCGAATGTGTCGAGATGTGGAGTAGCTCT
>JAUHYH010000027.1 GCA_030426585.1 Bacteriovoracia bacterium | reverse complement strand
CAATGACTTTTGTTCCCTGGGCCCCAAAATCTACAATTAGAGTTCCTTTTCTATATTCATCTAGGTATTCTTCATAGTTGTATTCGAATGTGTTGATTAGCGCCAATATTTGAAGATCAATTTTTTTTACCTTAATACCTGCAGATGTTAAAAGTGTTTCAAAGTCTTGAATAACAGGAATTTTTGCTGCTGCCATGATGACATCTCTTTGATCATCATTTGTTTTGTCCATGATATGCATTGAAATTTCAGCATTCTCAATTCCAAATGGGATAAACTGCTCAGCTTCCCAGTTAATAAAATCTTCAATATCATCACGACTCCCTTCGGGAGCTTTCATTGTTTTTACGACACATGAAGAACCCGTAAGGCCAAAGCAAACATCTTTCGTCGTAATTTTCGCTGTCTTGATTGTCTTTCTTAACGCCTCAATAACTTCGGCTTTATTATTAACTTCTTCTTCAAAAATGGCTGATTCACTTAAGCGAGTAAACCCAAATGACTTCAAGGAGTATTGACCTTTTTTACCTTTTGCAAGGTGACACATCTTGACAGCACTCTGTCCGATGTCCAATCCAGCTAAATTTCCGCCACCCATTAAGGAAGATAAAAGACTCATTTAGTTCACACCACAAATATTTTTTGTTTTTTAATCCAAATACCTCTCTCAATTATATCTTTTGAAACAACGGTAATTCAACTATTTAGAATCGATAGGTTAAACGGGTAACAGTAGATTATTAAAACTTTCAAAAAACTGAGTAAAACTGTCAGGGAAAAACAACTGCCAACTTGCAATTATGAGGATTGAAGGGCCGAAAGGTGCTGGTTGGTCTTTATTTATTTTTTTCGAAAGAATTAAAAACATCATTATCAGAGTTCCGAGAAAGCAACTTAAAAAGATATTTTGAAGAATTCCGAGAGGACCAAGCAATAAACCCAGTATGCCGTAAAGCTTAATATCTCCTCCTCCCATACCAATTTTTCCCTTAAGGTAATAAAAAAGCAGTGTAATACCAAAAGTTCCCCCAAAACCAATCGCTGCTCCAATCAAGGACAACTTCCACGTATCATTAAGTGCCACAATAATAAGAGCAACAACAAGGAGAAGAATATTTAAAGAGTCTGGTAGTATAGAGTGGTCGAGGTCTATAAAAAAATGACAAATAAATATTGCTAGAATAATTGCGTATAAAGCGAACAGTACGGTTAAGCCAAACTTTTGAAAAAGGTAGAGACTTCCCAAGCCTGAAATAAGTTCAACAAAAAAATAGCGTGGTTTAATTCTTGTTTTGCACTTTGAGCATTTTCCCAGAAGAAACAAATAAGCAAAGAGAGGGATATTCAAATACCAAGGAATTAATTTTTCACAATGAGGGCAATGAGAGCGTTGAAAAACTAGGTCCTTTCCCAGGGGAAGACGATGAATCACAACGTTTAGAAAGCTTCCTATCGTCGCACCAATGTAAAAAACAAATATCGGTATCAAATATTCCATTAATCGAGATCTTTCTTTGTAAAAATCAACAAACTAACTGTATTGATGAAAAGTATATAGAAAAAACCATAAGCAAAACTATGAAGAATCGTTTCAAAGGGCAAGCTTGTTTCATAAAGTAAAAAATCTTTAAAGTTCAGCTTATAAAACATCGGTAAAATATATTCGAGAATATATAAAAATAATTTCAGTATTGGCGCCGATGCAACAACTTTGGTTTGAACAGTAGAGTCGAGAGCATGCCCAACTGTATAAAGCACAAAAACAAAGAATATAGAAAGATACTTATTGGTAAACAATGAAAACAAAATGGTTAAGGAAAGAACGACCAGTGCTTCTATAAATATCAAACCAGAAACATAAAAGAATAATGGGTCTATATTTCCACCAAAAAAAATACTTAGTACAAAAGTTTGAGAGGTTAGTACTAAAACATTCACAAAACTCATTAATGAAAGGCCAAAGAATTTCCCTATAAAAAACTCGATTCTAGAAATGGGCTTACTTAGAACCATATAAAGAGTACGATTCTCAATTTCTGAAGAAATCAAGGTAACACCGAGAAATATAGACATTGTTACGGCAGAAATAGTCGCAAGACCAAAACCGATATCTACGGCTACCCGATGTACTGTCTTGTAAGTAAGTTCAGCTGATACCAAAGTTGCAAGTAATAAAGCTATCGCAAGAAAAACAACACTCAGAATAACTTTGCCTTTAACATATTCTTTAAAAGTATATTTTGTTATTGTAACTATGCTTTTCATTACGAATTTAACCGATAAACAATCTCTTCAAGAGACATATTCTCTCGAGCAACTTCATACAGTTGAAATTTATTCTTTCTTAACTCTTCAAGCTTCGATCCGATTTCATGTTCTTCACAATTCTCTCGAGCTATTTCACCATTTTTAAAATATTTCACCTGAAAAGAACTTACTTTATTTTGATTATATAATTCTTCAATCTCTCCATTAAAAACAAGTTTTCCTTTTTCAATTACCACGAGATCTCTCGAAATTTCTTCTACATCATGAACAATATGACTACTAAAAAAAATGGTCGTCCCTTTTGCATTAATCTCCTTGATGATTTCTTTGTACTCTTTTCTTCCAATTGGGTCGAGTCCTGATAAAGGTTCATCAAGAATAATAAACTGAGGCTCACAGATAATATTTGCGAGAAATCCAACTCTTTGAAGCATTCCTTTAGAGTAACTTTTAATCTTTACTCCCAAAGCTTGTACAATATCTAGTCTTTCTCCGTACTCTTTAACTAGTTCCTTTGCTCTAGACCAGTCTTTACCTGTTAGGTCCGTCATATATCTTAAAAATTCTTCACCTTTTAAGTGAGGATAAAAATAAGGTCGTTCGGGCATATAACCAATATTACGAAAAATTTCCTTTCTGGTGGTTCCCAGAGATCGATCGAAGTTAATATTTCCCGAAGTGGGTGAAATAAAACCCATTGCCACCTTAAGAAGAGTTGTTTTTCCCGATCCATTATGACCCAGAAAACCGGTAATTCTTCCCTTTCTTAATTTGAAAGAAAGTTCATTTAGGGCAACCTTATCTTTTTCTAAAAGTTCACCCTTGAATACTTTTACTAGATTACTAACTTCTAACATCTATGTTATTCTAGCGATGAAATGACTAAACGATCAAACATTTTGTTTCTATTCGCTTCATTGTTTTTCTGCACTAGCCTCTATTTTAGTCATAACCTACAGATCTATCGTCCAAGAGTTGACCTACAAAAAGAAGAATATAACTTTAATGAAAAAACAGAAGTTTTTAATTTCGGACAAAAAAGAGCTCTTAGCTCATTAATATGGGTTAAAACAATAATCGATGCTGATTTAGAGCACTATCAAAAACAAGACCTTAAATCTTGGCTTTTCTTAAGATTTAAAACGATCCTTAATCTCGATCCGCTCTTTTTAGAGGCTTATCGATTTGGGGGCCTCTACTTGTCTGTTGCCAAAGATGACATTAAGGGCGCGACGGTCATTTTTGATCGTGGACTAGCTGAGTACCCTGATGACTATATCATTAATCTTTATGCTGGTTATCACTTCTATCTCGAAGACAAAAACTATAAAAAAGCCTTAACCTGCTTCAAAAAGGTTATCAAGAATCCCGAGGCGAACCCGCTTATTCATGCTCTTGTTGCTAGCATTATGATGAAAAAAACAAAACACAGTAAAGATGAAATTCGAAAACAAATTATGGAGTCATTGAAACACATTGATAATGAGTTCATAAGAAAAAACCTTCTAGACAAGCTAGAAGGTTTGGATAAGTAACTTAAGTTTTTTTTAAACTAGAACTAGTAACCGGCTTGAACGTGGATCAACTGCTTATCTTGATTAAGAGTCCATTGATCATCAGCAGCACCTGGAGTGTTATCAATGTGTCCTACGGCTCCAATTGTAAAGTTGGCTGCAGCAATAGCAGTCGCAGGTAAGGCACCTGGAGCAACACCACCAATTCTTTTCAATCCAGCAAACTGGTTATTGGCTGGGTTACAACCTGCAGCCTCAGCAGGAGCAGCAGGACCGGCAGCCCCAAATCCAACTGTATAATACATCTGGTTAAGCTCTGCTGGTGTCGGACTGTATCCCATAAATGGAAGACAAGAAGTATACATACCGTACTCACCTTGAAAAGATTGTAAGCCCGCAAAAATTGCTGAAAGCTGTACCTTCGCTTCTGAAGTCCGTGACTTCGCTTGGTATTTTCTATAGTTAGGAATAGCTACCGCCGCCAAAATACCAATAATGGCAACAACAACCATAAGCTCAACCAACGTAAAGCCTGAATTGTTTTTTAATAATTTCTTCATACGTTCCTCCTTCCAGGATATAGAAATATTAATTAAGTATTTGTTTCGTGGTTATCATTATAAAGATAAACGTTGTTTGCTGCAATTGCTCAATATTAAGACTTATAGATAATTATAATCTGACTACTTTTGCCAACTAATTTTGGCGAAGTCTATGCTGCCCCCGCTGACATAAAGATAGGAAGGTACATCGCTATAAGAACAAAACCAATAATTCCACCTAGAACTACTAGTATTAATGGTTCAATCATTTGAGTCATAGATTGAACGCTCCCCTCAACCTCTACTTCAAAAACATCAGCAACCTTTTTTAGCATATCATCAAGGTTACCTGTACTCTCTCCAACCTGTATCATTTGAGTAATAAGGTCTGGAAAGTAATCTATTCTTTTAAGAGGCTCTGTAAGGTTCTTACCTTTTACAACGGCCATCTTAACCCTTTTTATGTCTTTCGACATTACTGAATTATCAATTGTTTCCGCACAAATATCCAAAGCATCAATGATGGAAACCCCTGAACTAAGCATTGTCGAGAGTGTTTGGGTAAAACCCGAAAGACCACCTTTAATGATTACGTTTTTTATAAGCGGTACCCTCAAAATTAATTTATCGAAAAAAAGTTTTCCCCTGGGTGTTTTCTTAGCATAAACGACTCCCCCAATTGTCAAAATCGTTCCCACAAACATGTGAACTATATAGTTTTGAAAAAAATCAGAGACATCAATGACTGTTTGGGTAACCCAAGGTATCTCTTGGCCTGAATCAGTAAGCATTCCAACAAACTGAGGAACAACAAAAGTCATTAACCCGGCAACAACCACAACCCCGACCACAGAAACAATTGCTGGATACATCATTGCTGATTTGACCTGTTTTTTAAGAGCGATTTTTTTATCAAGAAAAGCACTAAGCTTATCGAGGATTTCATTGAGAATACCCGCAACCTCACCCGCTCTAACCAAGTGACAATAAAGCTTATCAAAAGATCTCTCAGCCTCCATCGCTTCAAATAAACTTTTACCATCTCCAACAGCTTGAGTAATTCTCACTAAACATGATTTTAATGCAAAATTTTTCTCTAGTGATTGCAAGATTGGAACACCGGCATTAATCAACGTTGATAATTGATTCGTAAAACGACTCAAGTCTTCATCGGCAAAACCTTTGAGTCCCATTTTTTCAGATATTACAAGACCAAGATCTTTCTCAAAAAGACTTGGTTTTTGAATTTTTTTTGCACGGACACCTTGGCGACGCAAAAGCTTTTTTGCTTCATGAGGATTCGAAGCTTCAATGGCCCCGTTAACCTTTTTACCCTCACGGTTAAAACCTTCGTACTTAAATTCACCCATAGATTAAAGCGTCCCTAAAAGTTGATCCGATTAGTCAGGATCTACTCCCAACATCTTAGCTATCTCTTCGGGATTATTGGAAAATTCTAAAGCAGTTTCCTTGGTAATTGATCCCTTCTCATAGGCTTTAAAAAGCGATTGATTCATCGTTACCATTCCCGACTTATCTTGTCCGACTTGCATCTGAGAATAAATTTGATGGATCTTATCCTCTCGAATTAAGTTTCGAATCGCCATACTTGGAACCAGAATCTCTTGAACCAACTGCCTTCCTCCTTGTTTCTTTGGAGCTAACTGCTGAGCAATCACTCCCTGAAGAACAAATGAAAGTAAACTTCTAATCTGTGATTGCTTATCAGCTGGAAAAACGTTGATAATACGGTTAATCGTTTGAACGGTTGAGTTCGTATGAAGTGTCCCAAAAACCAAGTGACCCGTTTCCGCAATTGTCAGAGCGGCTTCAATTGTCTCTTGATCTCTAAGCTCCCCAACCAGAATAATATCAGGATCTTGTCGGAGTAAACTCTTTAAACCCGCTGCAAAAGTATGAGAGTCAGTCCCAATTTCACGCTGATTCACGAGACAGTTTTTATGTTGGTGAACAAACTCAACCGGGTCCTCGAGTGTCATAATATGACCTGATTCTGACTGGTTAATTTTATCAATCATAGAGGCAAGAGTTGTCGACTTACCTGAACCTGTTGGCCCTGTAACGAGGATTAACCCAGATGAAACTCCTGTCATATCCAAAAGAACTTGAGGTAAATTCAAGGCTTCAAAGTCAGGAATAACAGAAGGGATCAAACGAAAAGCTGCGGCCAATGAACTTTGTTGGTAATAAACATTCCCCCTGAATCGTGCCAGGTTTTTAACTCCGAAAGAAAAATCTAGTTCTAGGTTTTTCTCTAACTCCATTTTTTGCTTATCACTAAGAACTTGATAAATAAGTCTTCGTGCTTCTTTTTTTGTTAAAGGAGGTGCTTTAATTCGGACAACCTCTCCACTTAAACGAATTGCCGGAGGAGAACCCACTGTCAAATGAAGATCGGAAGCTCCTTGCTCGACCATCAATTTGAAGAGTTGTTGGATTTTAATTTGCCCCGCTTCTGTTTCTTCCTGACGCATTGTTTTCGTCTCTGGAATTGTTGGGGTTGTCATGTCATCCATTTTTTTTGCTTCACTCATATTTATACCTATAAAATGTTATCAGAGCCCGAGTTTGCAACGGCCTCTTCAATTGTTGTAGTTCCCTGGACTACCTTTATAAGGTAGCTCATTCGTAATGTTCTCATCCCTTCAAAAATTGCCATTCGCTTTATTTCTTCTGAACTTGCATCTTTTAAAATTAACTCTTTGATTCTTGGGCTAACGGGAAGAACTTCGTGAACAGCAACTCGTCCTTTATATCCAGAACCGCCGCATTTATCACAACCCTCACCTTTGTAAGCAGTCACTTTTTTAGCTGACTCTGGTGCCATTCCTACAGAAACAAGTTTTTCCACGGCATTTTCAACCGGCTGCCTACATTCCACACAAATTCTTTTACAAAGCCTTTGGGCAACAACGACATTTACCGCTGCAACAACAAGAAAAGGTTCAATTCCCATATTTAAAAGTCGTGTAATCGTTGAGGGTGCATCGTTAGTATGCAAAGTAGAAAAAACCATGTGCCCCGTCAGAGCTGCTTCAACAGCAATCTCTCCGACTTCATAATCTCTAATCTCCCCGACCATAATAATATCCGGGTCTTGTCTTAGAAATGCTTTCAAAGCCGATGCAAAAGTTAACCCAATGTCTTTTTTTACGTTAACCTGATTAATCCCTTCGAGGTTAAATTCACAGGGATCCTCTGCTGTCGAAATATTATTATAGGGAGTGTTTATTTCTGCCAGTGCAGAATACAATGTTGTTGTCTTCCCCGAACCAGTTGGACCTGTTACAAGACACATACCGAAGGGTTTATGGATATTATCCTTAAAGACTTCCAGTTGTCTCGGCATAAACCCAAGCTTTGTCATATCAAGTTGTAAATTAGACTGATCGAGAAGTCTGAGAACAACTTTTTCCCCAAATAAAGTCGGAAGACATGAAACCCGATAATCGATTGGCCTTCCGCCAATGAGAAGTTTAATCCGGCCGTCTTGTGGGAGCCTCTTCTCTGCGATATCTAATTTTGCTAAAATTTTAAGTCTCGAAATAATGGCTGCCACCATACTTTTTGGTGGTTGTGCAACCTCGACAAGGTTACCATCCGTTCTAAATCTGATCCGAAATGAATTTTCATAAGGCTCTACATGTATATCTGAAGCTTTTCTTGCAAATGCATCTGCAAGGATTCTATTGACGTAGGTGACAACATCACTACTAATTGTCGTTGCATCATCAATCTCTTGAGCTTTCTCATCTTCATTAAATTCTTTAACCGTATCGACAAGCTCATCAACGGTCATCCTCACTCTTTCATAAAGAGTTTTAAAGGTCCCGATAGTCGTCAGAACAAACTCTGTTGGTTTCCCTAGAATATCTGCTGCATTTTGAAGATCTTTTTGAGCTAAAGGATCAAATGAGGTTAAGATTATTTTTTTACCCGTATCTTCAACAGGAACCAATCTATATTTAAGCGCAGCCCTCTTAGGCATTTTCTCTAGGAGTGATTCAAGTATTTCATTTTCATCTTTTTCAAGAAGTTTACAGTTAAATTTGTCGGCCATAAAATTTGCAAACTTTCTATCATTGAAAGAACTAAGTTGGAGTAAGCCAAATTCCCCAATCTCACTTTTATCCTTGCTGCTAGTAACGCTGATTTTTTTCAACTCTTTGTATGTTGCCATACCCGAATTACTAACTAATTGGAAAAACTCTTCGCTAAACATAGCTCCCCTAATTTACTTTCTACGCTCTATAAATCGGTAATTTCACAAGAATTTAGTACAAGAGAGATTTGAGTAGTAAGATTTTCCTAGTTAAAAAACTGACGCGAATACTCCACATCATTTTTAATCTGAGAAATAAGCTCATTGCTAGATAAAAATTTCTTTTCATCTCGAATTTTTTGATGAAATTCAACCCTTAGAGTTTCACCATAGATATTTTTATCAAAATCGAAAATATTAGTTTCTACACAGACCGCATTCTCGACCTTGAAGGTCGGTTTTACACCGACATTCGTGACCGAGTGATATAACATTTTATTAAAATATGTTTTCGTAACGTAGACCCCATTTTTGGGCAGAATATAGCGCCGGTCCAAAATAAAGTTAGCCGTGGGGAACCCCAAAGTTTTACCTCGACCATCACCCCTGATAACCACCCCGTCAAGGAAATAGGGCCTACCAAGGAGTTCATTAGCTGTCTGCATTTCTCCTGATTTAACGAGTCTCCTAATTTCTGTCGATGATATTAAAGCACCTTTTGGTTTAAACTCTTCTTCAGAAGTTAACTCAACGTTTTTTTTATGATTCTGTATATATGATTTGAGATAAGAAAAATCACCTTGTCGATCGGCTCCAAAGAAAAAATCATGACCTACATGGATTAAAGAAATTTGATCTTTTAAAAATAAAAACTGACTAAGGAATTGATCTGCAGACATTGTTGAAAAATCTCTATTAAAAGCAATAACAACTAAATGATCAACTCCTAATTCTGCGATTAAATCTCTTCTGGCATTCTCATTAAACATTAGAAAGTCAGAGTTGTTTTCAAGAATCTCTCTTGGGTGAGGATAAAAAGTCATAACTACAGACTCAAGGCCTTTCTCTTTACACTTACCAACAAGAGTTTTTATTAACTGTTGATGCCCTCTGTGGACACCATCAAAATTTCCAATTGTAATACCGAATTTCTTTTTCGAATTATATTCAAAAAGTTCAGTAAAGTTATTATGAATCCTCATAATCTATATCATTTCTTTTTATTTCCTGGAGAACCTCTTTAAAGTACTTATCTTTAAACTCGGCTTTTCCGTCTCTTTTTTTGCCACCATACAATATTCCCTCTCTGTTATTCAATAAATTTTTGAAATAACTCTTTGCATGTGTAGTTAACTGAGATTCATTGAGCTTCTTATATACTGAAACCTTTTGCGGTGCTAGTTTATCAAGAAAATCATAGAGATTCTTGTAACTCATATCAGACTTTTTTAACTCTCTTAATTGTACAGAGAGTTCGTCGCTCGAACGAAATGACAGCGCCCCCTTCAAACCCACTGCGATAATCAAAAGTATTATTGAAAAAAGAATAAAATTAACTAATCTATGAATTCTACCGAATTCAAAAATCGCTTCTGAAATAAAAACAGGAGAAACTAATGACCTTGGTTTATCGGCTGATTTTTGGTCTTTTTTTATCGGATTAACTGGCAAGACCTCAGATCTCGCCTGCGCTCCACCAAGAACAGTTATCAGGGGTCTTTGAACGGTTGTTGTAACGTATTTTTTTCCTACTGGATCAAAATAAGAAAAGGGGATGCTCTGAGCCTCCAGAGTTGTTTCTTTTCTTGGAAGGTAAGTCAAATTAAATTCTTTGCTAGAAAATAAACTATTTGATGTTTCTAAATTTGCACTATTTTCAAATGTTTCAAAATTTTCATTATTAATCAGTTCTCTTACGTCATAGTCCTCAAGATTTCCTTGCCCTTTTACAGTTAATTTTATTTCAACCGGCTCATTAACAAGATATTTATCTCTTGAAACACTTAGAGAAAATTCATGTTGCCCAACTAACCCTGTAAAACCTTCTGGTGCCCCATCTGGCAAAGGGAGTACATTTATCTCCTCCATGGGACTAGAGAAACTTCTTTTTGAATAATTTCTAATGCCTAACCCTAATCTATTAAATGGGCTATCTGAAGTTCTTGTTGGAAAGCTAACTTCTGCGATAAGTGGGTCTATTTTCATTTTCCCGGTCTTATCCGGGAAAATCACCATTGAATACAGAATTCTCCTTTCATACATCTCACCCTTATAGTTAACTCTTTCGGGTCTAGTTGACTCCTGGAGAAATCTCTTCATAAAATCTGAAAGACCTGGAAACTTCTTAATGTTGAATGTTGCGATATTGATTTTATTATAAAGATAATACCTCAGCATTATCCCCTCACCTTTGTAGATCACATTTTTTGAAGGCTCTGCCATTACGAAGATATTTCTATTATGCTGAGGTTCATTTGTTGAACTAAAGAAAATTGAACTATGCTTTAAACTCTCCCCTCCGGCATCGGCACTAATATTGATCAAGCTAACTCGGCCTGTTTTATTTGCTCTAAGCTGATAACGAATAATATATTCTCTCTTGGTGCTTAAATTTCCGTTAATATAAGTAGTCGTCGAAGAAACTCCTTGGTTCTCTTTTTCAAGAATATCGATGCCACGACCTTCCATTGTTATTTTAGGTTCATCCCCTGTTTTTGTTTCAACCTTAATTGTTATTCCAAAAATTTCTCCCACTATTACGTTTCTCGAATCAGGAATAATTTCAATATTTCCAGCGAAGGCTTGAGTGATCGAAAATAACAGAAATAATAGTATTCGTTTCACCAATCTCTCCTTTGACTAGAGTTGTCTTTTTTATTTGTAGAAGTATCCAGTAGTTGTTTTTGCAACTTACGATCATCATTTAAAAGTTGTTTTAACAACCCCGGCAATTTTCTTTTTCGCTTCTTTTGGTTTTTATCTTGATCGCCCTGGTTATTTTTTTGATCTTTGTTCTTTTCTTGATTTTGACCTTCGTCCTTATCACCCTTGTTGTCTTTTGGATCTTTGTTTTTTTGTTTATCATCTTCGGATCCACTAGACTTTTGCTTTTTGTCTTTAGATTCGCCCTGGCCACTTTGCTGTTTTTTCTTTTTATCTGATTGTTGCTTTTGTTGAATCGCCAAAAGAGTATTTTTTCTTACCGCCTCTAAGAGCTCTCGATTTTCTTCAGAGGGATTTTGTTCAAGGAAATTTTTAATCTTTTTTAACTTATCCAATGATGATGAGAAGTCTTTTTGTCTTAGCTTAGTTGTGGCCCAGTTAAAGTGGTCATATTTCGTTTTTGGGGTAACTTCGCTGTCTATTAATGTGTCTTCGTAAAGGAGATCTGCTTTTTCATCATTCTTGTTTTGTGAGTATTTGGTAGCTAAATCAAGTTTTTCTTCATCGTTTAATTCCTTGTTTTGCCACTTTAGCAAATAATTATCTATTTCTTTTTGTCTTTCAATCTCTTCAGGAGTGAGCTGTCTTTCTTCTTGTTCTTCTTGGCTGAAACCTTTTGGTAACAAAATCATCAATAACAAGATCATCGCAAGTGAAGTATCAAAAGCTTTAAAAAATTTAAGAATAAAACTCAAAATTAAAAAAAGAACCCCCGGGATCATAAGAACTTCTGAATAAACAGGACGAATTGTTACATCATCCTTACTTTTTCGATCCTCAACGCTTTGATTGAAAAAATTTAAAATCTCATTTGTGGGTAGCGAAAAACTTGAGGCAACCCAGTACTTGTAATACTTGATGTCCTCTCCAATCTTTTTCAAAAAGTCTTCATCGAGTTTAGAAACAACATTTTGACCTTGGTACTTTTTAAATCCTCTTGAAACACCTCTTGAATCTCTAAGAGGTATTGTTGACCCATTGGCTGTTCCAACCCCAACAACTGCTACCGTAATATTTTCAGGTACATTTAATTTAAAACCACCATTGGTTTCTTCGGCATCAGTTATAAGGATTATATTACCCGCCCCTTTCTTTTCGCCCGTTCCAAAATATTGAATAGACTCTTGTATTGCTTGCTTAAGTCCTGTTCCTCCCCCAGATACGCCAATATCTGAAAGAGCAGCAACTCTAGAATCGAGTAATTCTCTATCCATAGTAAAGGGGACTAATTTTTTGTGAGTATCTGAGAAAAGAATCACCGAAATTTTATGACCCGCAGAATTCTTTATAAAGTGCCTAGCAATAAAAACCGCTTTATCATACCGATTAGGCCGCACATCTTCTGCTAGCATACTTAAGGAACTATCTATTAGGATAATTGTTCTTTTATCGGAAACCTCACCCTCAACTTTTTGTTCTGCCCCTCTTAAATCAAGTAAGCTAAAAGAGAGCAACGAGAATCCCACAAGGAAAGCCAGGGATGATAATTTATTAGCAATACTTCTTTTATAAAACCAATTATCGTAGACCCAAACAAAAAAGTTTTTTTCTGTTCTTCTTTGAACAATTACAATTACTATAATTGCAATTATTACCAAGGTGATGTATTTCGAGTATATAAAACTCACACCACCTCTCTTAAGACAAATCTTTTCGCTAATTCTGCAGACACAAAAAGCAAGAACCCCAAAAATAGATATTCGTAATAAAGTTCTTTGTAAACAATCTGACTTTGAACCTTAATTTCAGTTCTTTCTAGTTTCTCTATTTCAACCAGTATATCTTTTAATGAGTTTTCATCTTGTGCCCTGAAACTCATACCACCAGTCATTTTTGATATGTCTTCCAGGGTCTTCATATCAATTGATCCTCCAGGAATCCTTTGATAATGCGTTCCAAAAAGACCTTTTCCAACTGGAATTCTTGCATCACGATCTGATCCAAGACCAATCGTATAAACTTTAATTCCGAATTCTTTTGCTTTCTCCGCAGACTCAATTGGAGTTAAGGTTCCAACATTATTAACTCCATCAGTTAGGAGAACAATTATTTTGTTTTTAGTTTCACTCGCATCTGCTCGAGCAACGGCCAAACCAAGAGCATCTCCTATATTTGTTCCCGAGCCCAACTGCCCCACCGATATTTGCCCCATTACTTTGTTTATAAGATTGGCATCCGTCGTTAAGGGTAATAAAGTGAACACTTTTTCCGAAAAAACGATAATACCAATTCTATCTTTTGGCCTAAGTGCTGCAAACTCACGCAGTTTCTTTTTAGCAACCTCTAGCCTATTCGGTGATAGATCTTCTGCTAGCATAGATCGCGAAACATCGATAACCAAAAAGATATCATTCACTTCTTTTGTATTAGGAGAAAAACTTAAAGGCTTTCGAGGAAATGTTAGCGAGTAACTTAAATAACCAATACCTATAATTCCTATAATATAAACGATAATTCTTATTAATGTTCCCAATTGGCTCGAAGTCGCTTTTTTGATATATAGCAACTTTGAAGGGCTGACCACCTTCCAGAAATCCAGACTCCACACAATTGCGAGGATTACACCCAATAAAAATAAATACTCGTACTTAAATTCCATTAGAAATTAATTTATCCTTCAACTTGTTAAACTCTTCTGTAACCTGCGCCATATCTTCTTGTTTCCACTCTTTTTTATATTGATGCTTATTGAGTACTTTAATAAATCTCTTGGCTTCTGAACCAATCAATGGCATCCATTTTTTTCTTTCTTTATAAATCCTTTCGTAATCTTCTCGCTTGTAACAAGCTTTAAACGCTCTTATCCAGTTTTGATAATATTCTCTCTCTTCTCTTAAAATTCTCTGTTGATCTTTAAATCGCTTTATTAAAACAACTACAATCAAGACAATGACTATTGATAGAATAATAAAAAGAGTATTGAGATCACTTGGTAAGTCGAATTTACGAATATAATACTTAAACTCAGGCTCAGGCTTTATTTCAAGTCGATCTAATTTGTCTGGATTTTCAATTGTTAAATTAACTATTGGTGTAAATTCCAGTTTAACACCACTAATCACCTTTGGGTTTTCATAAAATGTATTGAGGCCGATGGTAGAGCTTCCTCCTTCATTTTTTATAAATCCAATATTGTGGACATAAAAAGGTCCCAGTTTTTTATTAGTTTTTTCAAGAGCTGCATTAACTTCAGACTCTGTTGTCTCTTTGTTTAACTTTATAACTATATTTACGGGATCACCGTGTGAAACATTCGATTCAGAAATGATCTCAATTGAATTTGAGAACAGCTGTGTTGAAAATATAAATATAAATATTAATAACTTCATGAGCCCATTTTGTTTACAAAATTCTCTAAATAAGATTCAGAAACATCGACTTCCTTTATTCTCTTGTCTGCTTCGTCTATCTCTTTTGTTTTTTTACCTTTTTCTCTAAAAACATAAGTGAATTTATCTTTATTATCTGTCCCAACAAAACTAAATGGAACACTATCGGCTTTATCTAATGGGCAGCTCAATCGGAAACAATGAAAATTCCTGTTATAGACCAGCTTTTTAACTTCCGTCATTTTTTCAAAGTTATAAAAATCACTTAGAAAAACCACTTCTTTCCTCTTTGCAACAAACGATTTCAATAAGCTTATCTTCTTCTTGTTATCGACAGGTTTTAAATCATTTAACTCTCTGACCACTTTCCCATTGTTATCTAAATAGCCAAGTTTCTCTAAAAAAGAAATTAAAAGAGTAATGCCTTCTTTTCCACTTAATCCCGGAAGTTGAGTTATTTCATTGTGAAATAACACCACGGTAACCCTGTCCTTAGTAATGCTTGTTAATAAATAAAGCAAACATGTTAACTCTATCGCCATTTGAAGTTTTGAAGTCCCCCTATAGCCCATGAGTAATGTTTCAGCGACATCAATCACAACAACGACTTCAACATTTCTATCTTCTTCAAATGTTTTTATATAGGTTTTACCAACAGATTTGGCAGAAAGCTTCCAGTCAATAAATCGTACATCATCACCGGGGTTATAGATTTGATGTTCACGGAATTGCAGTCCCGCTCCTCTAAAGTGGGACTTAAAAGCACCAACAGAATAACTATTGGCCTTTTTAAAAAGTTGGTTTTGGATCTTCCCAACAACTTTTTCAATTTCTACAAGATTCATAAGCAGCTTTTTGCAATATCTCTAACAACTGTACTTACATCAATTTTATCAATGATTGCCTCGTAAGACATGATCACTCTATGACCAAGGACCCCTGGAACAATTGTCATAATATGATCTGGACCTACAAAATCTTTTCCTTCAAGAAAAGCCTTAAACTTTGCAATTTTATAAAGCCAGATACTCGCCCTCGGTGATGCTCCTGCTGTTATAACTCCCTCATAAGCTTTTGGAAAAAACTTTGAGCTTGGTCGAGTCGCATGAGTAATTCTAACAATCAAATCCTTTATCTTCTCATCAACATAAATCGATTCAACAGTTTCTTTTAAAACTCTCAAGCTATCTTCGTTTAAAATTGGCTCGAAAGTTGTTTCATATTCTTTTTTTAGATCTAGGATATTTTTTTCTGAATCAAAGTCTGGATAATCAACCACCACTTTCATCATGAAACGATCAAGTTGTGCTTCTGGAAGATTGTAAGTCCCTTCCTGTTCTATTGGGTTTTGAGTCGCTAAAACAACAAAAGGGTTTTTTAGTTTATATGAATTATCCCCAATCGTTACTTGTCTTTCTGCCATTGCCTCTAAGAGAGCGGCTTGAACCTTTGCTGGTGACCTATTGATCTCATCTGCTAATAGAATTTGAGTAAAGATAGGTCCAAACTTTGTTGAAAATTCTTCTTTTGTTTGGTTATAAACCATTGTTCCAATTAAGTCTGAAGGCAATAAATCGGGAGTGAACTGAACTCTTTTAAATCCAACATTACAAAGCTTACTCATTGTTGAAACACTTAAAGTTTTTCCAAGTCCTGGCATCCCTTCAATTAAAAGGTGTCCTTCACAGACAAGTGCACAGATAATGGCCTCAAGCATTTCATCTTGACCAAAAACAATACTCTTTGCTTGATTGAGCGCTTGATTTACCTTCTCTACTAATTGACTCATAAGACAAACTCCGTCTTTATTATAAGTTGTTCAAATCAATCATCATTGTAACAGAAAACTATGTTTCTGAACGCTAACGGAAGGTAAAAAGTTTGTAAGAATAATTCTGATTAAGCTGCTTTATTATTATCTTGCTTAGCAGTGAGAAGTTCGTTCATTGAACGCATTTTATTGATAAGAGTTCTGATAATAAAAATCCCATTTTTACCAATACTCGCCATAACACTTTGGTCAATAACTTTTAGTGTCGTGTCTTGAACACACATTACAGTAGCCGATCGGGGGTTTTGATCAAAAAAAGCAAACTCTCCAACGAAGTTTCCTTTTCCGATTACATTTACAGGCACATTCGATTCACCCTCTTGCTCTTTACACAAAATAGCAACCGCACCAGATTCGATGTAATACATCTCTGTGCTCTCTTCACCTTCACGAAAAAGAATGGATCCTTTTTTAAGAACTCTTGATTCCATAAGAACCTTGTCGAGAATTTACTTAAGATTCTTTAGGAAAGCTTTCCATCTTGAGTAAAGCTCTCAAGTAACTGGTTAAAGGAATCAAGGTTTAGGTTATTATTTAACAGCCAATTTTGGTCAAAATATGAGTCTAGATAGCGCTCACCTGAATCACACAGCATTGTCACAATACTTCCAGACTCTTTGTTTTGAATCATTTTTGAAGCCAGTTCAAAAGCAGCAAAAACATTGGTTCCGGTTGAGGCTCCACATTTTTTTCCTAAAAATTTTTCTAAGAAGTGTATCGTTGCAATACTCGCTTCATCCTTAACCTTAATCATCTCATCAATAACTGTTGGAATAAATGATGGTTCAACTCGCGGTCTTCCAATTCCCTCAATTCTTGAGCACTCTTTTATTTTTAATTGTTCATCTCGAGTTTTGAAATAGTCATAAAAAACTGAGTTTTCTGGATCTGCCACAACAAGCTTCGCTCTTTCATCGAACCGATTTTTTGAATAACGAATATAACGGCCAATCGTTGCACTCGTTCCCCCCGTCCCGGCTCCTACAATAATATATTTAGGAATAGGAAAACGCTCTTCTTTCATCTGGTCAAATATACTCTCAGCGATATTGTTATTACCACGCCAATCAGTCGCTCTTTCTGCAAAGGTAAACTGATCCATATAGTGACCATTTAACTTAGTGGCGAGATTATTAGCTTCATCATAAATTGAAGTTCCATTAACGAAGTGACATTTACCTTCATAAAACTCAATTTCTGCAATTTTTTTCTTTGCAGTCTTTTCTGGAATAACTGCAATAAAAGGTAAATTTAGTAATCTCGCAAAGTAAGCTTCAGAAATCGCAGTACTTCCTGAAGAAGCTTCAATGATTGTTGTTCCTTCTTGAATCCAGGAGTTTACAAGTCCATACAAAAACAAAGAACGAGCTAAACGATGCTTTAAGCTTCCCGTTGGATGAGTCGATTCATCTTTTAAGTAAAGATCAATATTATTTTTATTAAGAATTGGAAGTTCTAATTTGATAAGATGAGTATCTGCTGATCTGTTAAAGTCAGCTTCGACTTGATGAATCGCCCAATTAACCCAGCTTTTCATTACTCAATGGCCGTACCAATTCTCCACGGCCGAAACTTCAATGGATGATCAAGATCTTCTTCCCAAGGCCACGAAAATGGTAAGGTCATTGACCACCAAACAAAAAGTGCTTCACCTTTTACGTGAGAAAAAGGGACAAAGCTCCAAACTCGCGAATCGCTAGAATGATCACGGTTATCCCCCATGCAGAAAAACATATCTTTAGGAATCGTCGTTTTGGGAAAGTTTGCAAGATAGTAGTTATCCTCATCAAGCTGGATGACGTGTTCATGCTCTCCCGTTTTTGTTTTATAAAACTTAAAAGAGTAGTACTTAAACTTGTCATCCATATCTTCCATGATTTCTTTCCCATCAATGGGCTCCCATGGAATCAGTTCTCCGTTTATATAAACCTTCTTATCAACAACCTCCAGGGTATCACCCGGAACACCCAATACTCTTTTAATATAGTTAAAAGAGGTATCCCTAGGGTATTTAAAAACAATAATATCTCCCCTTTGAGGTTTTTTAGGTTCTGAGATGTAAACAGGGTCAGTAAACCAATCACTAAAAGGAACTTTTAATCCATAAGCAAGCTTATTGACCAAAATATAATCACCAATTAATAGCGTGGGAATCATTGAGCCAGTAGGAATTTTATAAGGTTCAAAGAATACTGAGCGGAAAAGAAGGACAACAAAAATAATAATAGTTAATGAAGGAAGTTCTTCCTTAAATGTTTTTTTCTTTTTCTTTTTTCTTCCAAACATTGCCGACCTTATCTTTATTTACGATTTCAGAATAGTAATATTCTAGAACTTTTTTCGCAATAAAAGTAGGGCGAACAGTCCAGCGTTCCTCATTATTAATCATGACGGCCACAGACCATCCTTTATCATTACTATTGCGTTTTTTGACATAGAACGCTAACCAATCCCGTGTTCCATAGGGAACTCCACCCGTCATTCGGCCCGTTTTACCACCAAATTCAAGAACATTATTGATTTTTCTTTTTGCTTTTCGGGTCAAAGATCTAGCAGTTCCAACCGTAACGACACTCTTCATCATTTTAAGGAGCTCGTTAACCGAGGCCTCAGAAATGACTTTTTTTGACGTAATCTGGCTTGCTGCTTTCTTAACTTCTTCTTTGAAAATTTTTAACGGAGTAAGAATTCCATGATTAAGAATTCCGAACATAATATAAGAGGCATGAAGTGGGCTCATCATCGTTTTTTTATTCAAACCTGATGCAAGTTCAGCAAACATATAATTTGTTTCAGGTACTGGGAAATAAGACTCATCTACCTTCGCATTCGTAATAGGTAATTCTTTATTAAAATAAAAATTTTCAGCCGTTTCGAATAGTGACATCGGATCGGAGTACTGTGCTGCTAACTTTGCAAAAACAACGTTGTTGGAACTTGTAAATGCACTATGAAGATTCACTCTTCTTCCTCTTTTATCATTTTTTAATTGATACCGATAAAGTGTTGCCTTTCGCCCCCTAAAAAAAGTGGCCGTATCGGGATCAACTTCTTTTTTCTCAAGAAGATCAGCAGAGGTTATTACTTTAATTAAACTTGCTGCGGGTGAAAAAGGCTTCAAGGCAAGATTATCATCATCCTTTTTCTCTTTGTTATCTCTACCAACAGCGGCCAAAACATTTCCCGTATTATTGTCAATTACACTAACGGCTATATGATCACTTTTAGAATCAACTAATACTTTTCTTAAATACCCAATCAGTTGTTTATCAAATACATATTCTAAATCTTTATCTTTATACTTCTGCGGCCAGTGAGCCTCCGCTAGCTCGTGAAGGTTAACCGTTGGAGGTGGGGGACTTTTCTTTATCGTTTCTTTTGAACAAGAAATGAATAAAAGTATAAGTAATAACTTACTCACCCTTAAAACCTTTCCCTATAACAAAAAATTCCTTGCTGACTTTTCTTGTTGATTGGGGTCTAAAATTAGCTAGTTTTTCAAACCGAGGACGTTGTGTTTTTAAAAATTCCTGAGCATCATTGCTTTCAAAAACCTTCACAACTACATCTCCTCCCACTTTTAGAAACTGAGGTAGCACATAGAAGACCATCTCAACAAGCTCCAAGCTCTTGAGCTGATCAACCATTTTTACGCCTGTTGTTTTAGGGGCCATATCTGAAAGCACAACATCAAACTTGTCGCGAACTTCTAATTCATCAAGTCCTTTTATATCATGAATACTTTTTTGATAAACTTTGACATTTGAGTGTGTATTTAGTTTTTCATTAACTTCTTGGATATCAAC
>JAUHYH010000026.1 GCA_030426585.1 Bacteriovoracia bacterium | reverse complement strand
ACCCTTTGACGACCTGGTCTTCTGTCCACACTCTCCTGAAGACAACTGCCCCTGTAGAAAGCCTAAAACCGCAATGCTAGAAGAACTTGTCACTAAGTGGAACCTAGATACTAAGGATTGTGTCATGATCGGAGATAAGGAAAGTGATTATCAGGCGGGGATTAACATGAACTTTGAGTCTCGGAAGATCGAGAAGAACTCTTCCCTCATTAGTCTTAAGTTATAACGAGACCTTACTCATTACAGACGTCATATTGTTTAAACAAATAGAGATTTTGTTCTTTGATGTAATTTTTGACTTGAGTATATAGCTCTGGGTTTTTAATAAGAGTCCCCAAAAAAGTACAGAATAAAGTTTTACTTAAAAGAGTAAGAGCCGGAGAAGTTTCGAGCGGACGCTCTGCTACTTTTTCCAAGATTTTTTTCTCAGTCGCGTCTTCTTGAGGCTTCCAAGAAACAACATTGTAATTCGTGTCTCGGGGCCATCCTAAATAATACTCTTCGTAATAGAGAACAACTTTCCGACCTTCATAGCCATATAGCTCTTTCGCCAAGGCATCACTACGAACAGAAAATTGAGTTGTAAGCTGATCTCCACTCCCTTCGTCGATTGTCCCTTCCCAAGTTTTAAGAACTTTTCCCTTTAGAGATAACTTCGTTAGATTTCCAACTCGCTTACCTGTTGAAATCGGGTAATCGAAAACGAAGTATTTACCACCAACAATGGCTGCAATAAAAAAAATTAAAATGAAAAATTTGGTCGATCCCTTCATTAGAATGTGACGTTAACCTTAACGTTCTTCCCGAGGACTTTACCTGCAAATTGTTTGAAACGTTTTTTCAATCTCTCAATAAGGCTCTTGTCTTCCTTTTTATCAAGATCTTTGTTCCATGAAACTTTAAAATCATGACGATTAATGTTTGCACTCGCCATAAAACTTGGACGGCCTTCCTTCATCCCATTGTACATAACAAGAAGACTAATTTTCTTCTCAACATCCTTAATCTTCAATGTACCTGGAACGACGACCATTTTCTCAAGCTTTAGCTTGATTGGCATAAGAGATTTAAAAGTAATCTTCTTATATTTTTTTACGTTAAAGAAGGCAGGATCCTCTTTTAAGTGAGAATCCCGCTTTTCTTCATTCGTATTTATAGAAGAAGCCTCTATGGTCACATCTACGTCTTTAAGAATCATTGATTCAGGATCAAAGTCGTAAGAACCAGAGTAGGACTTAAACCCACCAACTACAGCGTTTTCAATTTTGAATTTCATAATTGAAAAACCTACAGTTGAATTACTTGGATCAACTTCATAACTTTTAGAAAAACTAAAAGTTGTTAAACCAGTAAAGAGAATAAATCCGATAAACTTCTTCATAAAAAATAGCCTTAATTATCCAAGGATGTCGTAAGGTCTGATAGTCTTTCTACCGTTTGCCTTACATCTTTTCTGAGCTTGATCAACAAGCCAGTAAACGTAATCATTCATTGCAGAAAGAGCGTCAGAAGAAACGTTGAAACCTTTTCCTTTAAGAGCTTCTTTCGTTTTTGAACCAACTAGTAACATTTCTTTAGTTGATTTTTTTGTTGTCGTTTTTTTCTTTTTCTTAGCCATAAAACAATCTCCTTTTTGCGGTTTAAAGCTATTTTGTAAGTGTTTACAGTGTTTAAGATTCTAGGGAAGATTCTCCAAAAAACAAGATTTTTGTTCTTAAAATTAATGAAAAATAAAAGAAGAGCTTTTGAGTTCGTGCTGCCCTATCTGAAATTGACCTAAGAAATAGCTTAAAACCTGTTTTAGAGCCTGTAGAGAATAGTTTTCCACATGTTCATAGTCTTTATAGGAAACGTTTTTTATGGTGGAAAAATACTCCCAAAACCATACCTCTTGGATTCGAGGGATAATGCTATCCTCTTGACAAGCCTTACAACTAAACCCCCCTTGTGCAAAATCAAGAATGGGTTTCTCGTTTTGAGAAAGTGGGTGATCACAAAAAGAGCAGTTTTGGTAATCTGGATAAACCCCACAGTGTTGAATAAGTTTTCCTAAAAAGAGAGCTAATTGCTGAGGGAGACTGAATTTATTATTCATAACTGAGTCTTCAAGATAAAAAATCGCATTACTTAAAAGACTAAAATATTTTTCATCTCCAAGCATTTCATCTTCTTGAGATTCAACTGATATTTTATCAACTAACTCCACAATAAAATTGCGTAGAAAAAAAGCCCGGAAGTGACCTTTAACATTTTTATGCTGCCATTGAACTTTATATTCTTTACAACCACTTAGGTCTGAATATCTTTTTGAATTTGCTGGAGTGAACTGAATTAAATTTCCAACTTCTAAAAAGCTGGGCTTACTTTTTTTACCACCACCCAAGCCGCCATAAAAAAGAATAGAATCCTTATAGCCCTGGCGTGTTAGTAAGCGACAAATCAAATGGCTATCCTTATAAGGAAGCTTGCTTAGGACTAACCCTTCGCCTGTCTTCATTTCCAAACCTTTGGTTTACTCATACCTAAGATATAGCAATTTCTTCGCCTTTTGGCCCCTTGAGCAAGAAATTGAAAGAGTTCTGCCTCATTTGCGCAGCTCGCTCTTAAACAAAGATGATTTTTTTTGACTTTATAAAGCCTAATTAAGTTATAACAGAGAACTCTTAATCGAGGAGATAAAAGCCCAAGCTTAATAAAACGAACCTTCGAGCCAGTCTTGGACTGGAAAAGATTTAATATAAAATACACCTTCTTAGATTTATGAAATATTTTTTCAACTTCTTGCTTTTCATAAAAAGGGTTTTTTAAGTAAATAACCCTCTCTGCATCGTATAAATAAGGACTTAGTTTTTTTCTTTGCTCCCAACTGAACTCTTCGTAGTTATCAATAAGTAAAAGTTTACTCGGATCCCATGTTTCTATATTTAAATTTGAAGATGTCTGGTAATCCCTAATTCCTTTTTTAAGTTCAGACGAATCCCAGTCCAAACTCTTATAAATGACAAAAGAGTCTATCGAATTTGAGATTGACTTCAAAATCGCTTCATACACATGGTTAGTGAATGCAAGAGCTTAGGCCCTCTTAGCTGGGCAAATACTCAAATATTCATAGGTTTTAGGGATTCACTCGAATTTTTTCACTAATAGTGGTAGAAAGAATTATGATTCACCTGATTGAAAAGATTTTTGACAAGCAAATTAGACCCGTTCTCGCCCAGCACGGCGGAGACGTTGAGATTGTTGATTTAGATAATGATAAGCTTTTTGTGATCCTGACAGGTGGGTGCCAAGGTTGTTCAAGCTCTAAAGCGACTCTTAAACAAGGGATTGAAACTCTCATTAAAAAGCAGTTCCCAGACATTAAAGAAGTCGTCGATCTGACAGACCATGAGTCAGGTGAAAACCCCTATTTTACTTAAATTTAAAGATATCTTTTGGGGCTATATGCGGATAAATCTGGGTTCTAAACTTTAAGATTTCGAGCTCCATGAGAAACTCTTCAATCGTCATATCGACTTTACCTTTTTGGATCATTTTTAGCTGTTTTAGAATCGCTTTCTTAGAATCTGAAGGCAGTATACTTTGCCCCTTGAGGAACCAGTACTCATCAGCAATTGTAACTCTTCGAGCAATGAATAAATCTCCTCTCATTAAACCTAGTGTGGAAAAATCCAGTGGTACCAAAAATTTTTCTTTCTTTTGCCAATCGTAAAAAAGATAACCGTTTCTTTTTTTCTTTATATATTCAAAAAGTGAATAGTACTGAGCTTGGATCGATTGAATTTGGTCAGGAGAAAAAAAGTTAAAGGTTTTATCTCTCGTTATTTTATTAAAAAAAGATTCGGTTGAGTCGTACTTTTCTCGATAATTAAAAAGAAACCACTCATTGAAAAGAATCATCTTTGTTTCATAAAGATTATCATTTTCATCCGGGACTGTTTTCACGATCTCAAAGTATTTCTTTTTTGCAGAAACTAAATCTTCTGGGTAGTGATGACTAATGTGACCAAAAGTTTCTTCGTAAAACTGTTCGATGAAATTTACCATGAAGGTATTTTACTCATCAACACTGAGCACTGCCAAGAAGGCTTCTTGAGGAATTTCAACATTCCCTACCATTTTCATCCGCTTCTTACCCTCTTTCTGCTTTTCTAAGAGTTTCCGCTTCCGCGAAACGTCACCGCCGTAACATTTTGCAAGAACATTTTTTCTCAGGGCCTTCACGGTCTCCCGCGAAATAACCTTTGAGCCAATAGAAGCTTGAATGGCAATATCGAATTGTTGGCGATCAATAATTTTTCTTAACTTCGCTGTAAGCTCTCTTCCTCGGTAAAAAGCATTAGACCGGTGGCATATCAACGAGAGGGCATCTACTTTTTCACCATTAAGAAGAATATCCAGGCGGACAAGATCAGATTTTTGATAACCTTGAAGCTCATAGTCCATACTGGCATACCCTTTGGACATACTTTTCAAGCGATCATAAAAATCAAAAACCATTTCACTTAAAGGGAGATCGTAAACAATTTGAACTCGATCTTCGGTAATGTAATTAAGATTCTTTTGACTCCCTCTTTTGTCTTCACAAAGTTTAATGATCTTTCCAACGTAATCATTAGGGACATGAATTGAAATCTCAACAACAGGCTCTCTAATTTCTTCTATTAATCCCGGATCGGGCAACTCTGAAGGGTTATCAATAAAGAGGGTTTCATTCTTAACCGTCAATACTTCATAGTTACAAGAAGGTGCGGTTGAAATAAGACTAAGCTTGAACTCTCTTTCCAAACGTTCTTGGATAATATTCATATGAAGAAGACCTAGGAAACCGCAGCGAAAACCAAAACCAAGAGCTTGTGAAGTTTCTGGCTCATAAGTAAAACTGGCATCGTTTAAGGCAAGCTTCTCGAGTGCTTCCTTGAGCTCTTCGTAATCATCGCTCACAACAGGAAAGATCCCGCAGAAAACCATCGGCTTCACTTCTTGATACCCCTTAAGTGAAGGGGTTTTATCTTTTAGTTTACTATGGACAATTGTATCGCCGATCTTCACATCTCGAATGGTTTTGATCCCACAAATGATCAGACCAACTTCTCCCGCGCTTAAAGTTTTAACTTCAGAATAAAAAGGCTGCTGAACAGCAAGCTTGATAACTTCATACTCCCCTTCAGATTCTTTAAAATAAATCGTATCTTTTACCTTTAATTCACCTTCAAAAACCCGAACAAGAATCACGACCCCTCTATAAGGATCAAACCAAGAATCAAAGATAAGAGCTTGAAGTTGGTTAGCAGCAGCTCCAACGGGAGGAGGTATTTTTTCAACAATAGTCTCTAAGAGATCCGATACTCCAATTCCTGACTTTGCACTCACATGAGGAATATCCGTTGTATCAAGACCGACAATATCTTCTATTTCCTTAGCAACTTTTTCAGGCTCAGCGTGAGGGAGGTCAATCTTGTTCAGTACGGGAACAATTTCCAAGTCATTCTCGAGAGCAAGGTAAACGTTAGCTAATGTTTGCGCTTCTACACCTTGGGAAGCATCAACAACTAAAAGCGCGCCCTCACAAGAAGCCAGTGAACGAGAAACTTCATAACTAAAATCGACGTGACCAGGAGTATCGATCAGATTCAATTGATACTCATTCCCATCTTTTGCGATGTGTTTTAAACGAACGGTTTGGGCCTTGATCGTAATCCCTCGTTCTTTTTCAATGTCCATATTATCAAGAAACTGAGCTTTCATTTCTCGATCAGTTATTGATTTCGTTTCTTCGATAATCCGATCGGCAAGTGTCGACTTCCCATGATCAATATGAGCGATGATTGAAAAATTTCGAATAAACTTGGGATCCATATCCCTAGGAGATTACACTAATAATGTTGATGCGGCTAGCCTACAGTTACTCGACAGAGCCTCTTAATACCTCAATTAAAGCATTTAACGCATCAGTCACTGTAAAGATCCCCATAAGATCGCCCGATTCATCAGTGACAACTGCTGAACCGATCTTCTTTTCACTCAACTTAAAAGCGACATCAACCAAGGGCGTGTTGAACATCACTTCAAAAGGTTCCTCGGTCATAAGGTCTTTTGCTGTAAACTTTTTAGCATATTCAGAGTTTGTAAAAACCTTGAGATCTCTCTCTGAAATAATCCCAATGGCCTTATCTCCAGACTTCACAGGAATATGTCTCACTCCATTTTTTTTCATAACTTCTGCAACTTCTGTAATACTTGCAAGTTCGTCGACTGTAATCGGACTTGGAGTGGTGTATTCTTCTACCGTAATATCTTCAAAATTTTTCATAACTCTCCTTTAAGTTCAAATTAACTTAAGTTGGATCTCAAGAATATGATGAGGCTCATATTTAGGCAAAAAGTTCGTTTGAGATAATCATTAGATAATAATCTAAACTTGATTCCTTGCCCCGGACAGGAATGACGTTAGCGAACCCTTCAAATTGTTTTTCAACAACCTCTTCTTCCTCTCCTTCAATTTCTTTAGTCGTAAACTCAATAGGCTCGTTCTCGATTTTACTTCTACGCTTTAATGCTAATTCGTAAGTTTGCTTAATACTGTCAGGAAGGAGTGTGTCTTGAAGGTTTTTATTTAGGACATCATCTGATTTTAAGTTTAAATGTGAATAGAGTTTATTGTTTAAGTAAATTAACTCACCTTCGGCATTCGCCACCAAAACGTTCTTCTGAACCATATTGGCCAGAGCATCAAACTTTCTAAGCTCAACAGAGACTCTATCGGTTCTTAACTCCTCGAACTTTTTAATATTTCGAATCATTTTATTAATTTCATGAGAAAGTTCACCGATCTCATCTTTTTGATTGTAATAAATAGAGACGTCAAAATTACACTCTTGAAGCTCTCTAATCGCATCACTGATTTTTCTAAAAGGAAGAGCAATTTTTCCAGGAATAACCATACTGATCAACAAAGTTCCAAGAGCTGTAATGATCAGAGTAATGAGCATGTTAGTCTTAGTTTCTCGAATAACGCTCATCATCTTTTTCTCTTTGTTAAGAGTCAGTGAGAACTGCTTTTCAACAATACTGGTAAAGAAAGTAACAATTTTATCAGTCGAAGTTTCAATATTCTCGATAGCAAGCTTATTGTTGATCCGTCGTAAGTTTTCGGCGTTGTTTAAGTTTGTCCTAAAGGCTTCAACATATCCCGACATATTCCCAATGATGTCTTTAAGTTCGTCATCATTATATAGAGTTTTTAACTTTGATAACTGAGACTGCAGTCCTTCAGAAAGACCGTTGAGCTTCTCTAGGTCAACCTCTTTTGCACTTCGTGCGCTAAATTTTCTTTGAAGTTTAATAATATTCGCAATTGTAATTCGAATTTCATCTGTTAATGAGTTCTCATTATTCAACTTAATTGTAATGTCTTGAATGTTCTCATTGAGATTATTTAAAAAGTAAAAAACATTCGCTCCCATAATTAGAACAATGACTAGTGAAAAAATGAAACTAATTGTAATTCTGTTTTTTAAAGAAAAATTCATTATCTACCTTATTGCTCTGAGAGATCGTTAAAAAGCTTTTTAAAATTCCGATCACTTCCAACAACGACAACAATATCGTCATCACTAATCGTATCCATAGGAACCGGGTTATCATTAATTTCAATTCGAAAATCTGACTTACCTTCTTCCGTAATATAAGGAACTTTTTTCTCAATCGCGACTGCATTTAACGAATAAACCTGCTTTAACTGTGACTCTACAAGAGTTTTTCCTGCAAAGTGCTTTCCTAGTTTCATTTGAACAATTGAGTAACCAGGCGCAAAGTTGTATTGCTGAACAATATGGGGAGCTACGATCTTTGAAGCGACAATATCTCCCATCCCTTCCTCAATTTTAACAATTTCACTGGCGCCAATTTCTTCAAGGACATGCTCATGAAGAAGGTTTGTCGCTCGAGCAATAACTCGACCAACCCCTAACTTTCTAAGCATCGCCACGGCCATGATACTCATTTGGATGTTATCCCCAATTGAAACAATAGCTACATCAACATCTGAAATATTTACGGAACGCAAAGCTTTTTCATCCGTAACATCAATACAAACCGCATGCGTTACGAGATCTTTGATTTTCTCTACGAGCTCAATGTTTGAGTCGATGGCAACGACTTCAATTCCTTTTTCTGAAAGCCTTGTTGCAACTCGTGCTCCAAACTTTCCCAAACCGATAACAGAAACAATCATTCCCTATCCTTAGTTAACCAATCATAACGCGGCCATCTGCATATTGTACCTTTCCGGCAATGGCCTTGACTTGACTTACTGCAAGAACGAGCGTTAACGGCCCCACCCTTCCAATAAACATTAGCAAGATAATAAAACTTTTTCCCGTATTACTAAGATCCGGTGTTATTCCCATACTGAGCCCAACAGTTCCAAAAGCGCTGACTGTTTCAAAGAAAACACTTAAGAACGGAAGATTCGGCTCCACCTTGATCATAATTAATAAAAAAGCACTTACAATCACAAGTGATATGATCGCGATAGCCGTTGCCCTCACATTCAGTGAATGAGGAATTTTTCTTTCAAAAAACTCAACTTGCTTACGCCCTTGAAGAGTTGCTTTCACTGATTGAATAAGAATCGCAAAAGTTGTTGTTTTGATCCCCCCACCGGTTGATCCCGGAGAAGCACCAATAAACATTAATAAACTCATGAAATATAACGTGTGTGCGTGCAGAGAATTCAACGAAATAGTGTTAAACCCCGCTGTTCGAGAAGTAATTGATTGAAATAGAGAAATGAGAAATTTATTTCCTAAAGAGTAAGAATCAAGTGAATTTAAAAATTCGCTAAAGAAAATAGCAAAAGTCCCGAGAAAAATTAAAGAAAGGTTTGCGGTGATAACAATCTTACTATGAAGACTTAAGTGAACAAATCCTCTTTTCTTATAAAACTTTCTTCCAAAGAGATGCTCCCTCACGTCTTTCAGAACAATAAACCCAATCCCTCCAAGAATAATCAAAGAACAGATCACCCCATTGATAAAAACATTATCTTTATATCTCTCCAATGAATCTGGAAATAACGAAAAGCCAGCATTACAAAAGGCGGAGATGCTATGAAAAACCCCATTGAGCATAGCTTCACCAAGGTCTTGGCCTTCATACAGGAAAGCTCCGGTTAAGAGAACTGCTCCCCAAAGCTCAATAACTAATGTGAGTTTTATGATCTCAATAATCATCGAGATGATGTCCTCAAGACTTGAAATATCCAAAAGCCCCTGCATCATCACTTGTTCTTTCATTCCTAATGATTTTCCTAAAAGAATCGTTAGTGAACTTGAAAGAGTCATGATCCCTAACCCACCGACTTGAATCAAGAACAAGATCACTAACTGCCCCCAAATAGTTAACTCAGAACCAATAGGAAAAGTTGCAAGACCTGTAACACAAGTGGCTGATGTCGACATAAAAAAGGCGTTTAAGAAGTCCAACTCAAAATGCTGCTTAGTCATAAAGGGAAGCATTAAAAGAAAACTTCCCGAAAGAATCAACGTTAAGAAGGACATTATAACCAATTGAGCTGGCTTTAACCGGAAACGACTCCAGAAGTTCGGCCTGTATTCCTCTTTTTTTACTCTTCGGGTTGGCACCTCATAAAAGGAAAGAAAAGTTGAGAAGAGGTGAACGCTTGATAACCAAAATGTGAACTCAGCATCTCCCCATACAATAAAAAGAGGAATAAGAAGGATAATAGAGAATATGTTTTGCCTAAATAAACCTTCAATCGAGTTGAAGTAAAGAAAGTGACTAAAAATTGAAAACAGAATTACGAACGGAACGAGCCAAACGAGAATTTCTATGATCTTTTGAGCATAGACCAATTCCAGGTATTCAAACAATCCACTGTCTTGGCCTTTGGTCGTAAACATATAAAGTAATATGAAAAGACCATTGATCAAAAACTCGAGCGCAACACTCAGTTTATGATAGAAATTCTTCATAGTACTCAAAGGATCGCTAGCACTCTGCATAATGTCAATAAGTCAGGTGATTGCAAAAGATCTCTTAACTTATGATCACCAAATTTGATGAAGGCAGGGATCTCGTCTATTATAAATGAAGACTATTTGACTCATTAGAGAGAAGGAATTCACTATGAAAATGTTGTTCAGTTTATTGCTTGTTAGCTTAATTTTTACTGGCTGTAGCTCGACTGATAAAGACAATAAAGGGAAGAAGGCTGACATCTATTTTAGCCATGGAACTTCTAACCTCATAAAGGGTAATTACTCTCAAGCTCTTTCTAACCTCATCAAAGCTAGAAAAAATGCTCCTGAAAGAAGCGATATCGCAAACAACCTCGGTATGGCGTATTACTTTAAAGGAAAAAAGAATCGAGCTCTTAAATATGTAAAGAAAGCGATTGAACTCGACCCTAAAAATACTGAAGCAAAAGCCAACCTTGCTACGATTTACATGGAAGCTAAGAAGTTCAAGACTGCTCGAAAAATTTACGAAGAAGTTTTAGAGGACTTTACCTATACTCGTCAGCACCAAACCTATTACAACCTTGGAAAACTTGAATTACGTCAAGGAAGGGCCAAGAAAGCAAAGCACTTCTTTGAGCTATCACTCAAGGAGTACAAATACAATTGTAACTCTCTCTACCAATTAGGTGTCATTGCTTTAAAAGAAAACAATTTCAAGAAAGCTGCCGAGCTTTTCGATCAAGGTACTCAAGGAACATGTTATAAGTTCGATACAAACCACTACTATCTCGGTATGACCTATAGAAGAATGAACAAAAACGCCGAAGCTCTTAAAACTTATAATCTCTTTCTGAGAAGATTTCCGGAGAGCCGATACACTCCAAGCGTTCGCAAAGCGATGATCTCGCTTGAAGCAGACTCATTTGAAAACCTTATTTACTCACAAGACGACAAAAAGGATGGAAAGGAACTTCGTTCTGATATCTAACAATGAATACTGAATCTCAAAATATTGGAGATTATCTTAGAAAGGTCCGTCTCGAAAATAAAGTTGAACTTGAGGAGATCTCTAAAGACACTCGTATCTCCTTAACAGTCTTAAAAGATCTTGAAGATTCAAAACTTTCTAATCTACCAGGTCAAACTTATGTACGAGGTTTTGTTACAAATTACCTTAAATATTTAAAAATTGAACCTGACGAAGCCCTCGAGATACTGGATCGTGCTTACGATAGAACCTCTCCTGCAATTGAAGTTTTTGAAGAAGAAACTCAAATTCGATCAACCCCTAAACTTTCTTTTGATATCGATAGTATCCTCAACAAGAGGGTTATTATTGGTCTTGTTATAGCGATACTTGTTCTTGGGTTTTATTCAATCTTCATCTATCTACTGAAAGGGAATCAAAATACAAGTACTCCTGAGGAGAATGAATCACAAAGCTCTTTTGATTCAAGCGTTACGACTTCTACTCTTTTTGTAACAACGACTACAACAACTTCAACCTCAACAACCACGACAACACTAGAGGAAAAAGAATCAAGGTTTCCATTCGTAAAGTTTAATAAAATCAAGAAAGCCTATTATACGATTGATTCACTTGATGCGAGTGAAGAGATCCCTCCTGACTATCGTAGAAAAAGCCAAGACTCGAACTCACTGTATGTGAGAGCATCTTTTGGAGATTGCTGGGTACGTTATAAAGTTGATGATGGCAAAATTAATAGCTTTATTCTACGTGAAGGCCGCGAGCTCCATTTAACTGGTAATACCTTTTATCTGAACTTTGGAAGTGTCGGAAATATAGAAATTTTCTATAATGATCGCGTTGTTGATGCCCCTTCTAAGACCGGTTTTAAATTGATGGTTTTACCTAAAGAGGAAGCAACAAATCACGAATATCCAATTTTTGCAGACGATAAGGATAATGTTCCCCATTTCTATAAAGATTATAAAGAAAAGATGGATTCAAATCCTGAAGAAAGCTCAGATGAGTGATCTTAAGCATTGATAAGCAACGGCCGTTGCTGCATTTGAAAGATTTAAAGAACGAATAACTTCTGAATACATCGGAAGTTCATAAAAATTCCCTTCATATTTTGATAATAAACTTTGAGGAATCCCTTTTGTCTCACTCCCAAAAACGAGATAAGAATCAGATTGGTAGGGAGCTTCAAAGAATGATTGAGGCTTATGATTCTCAAAAAATAATAAACTCTGAGGGTTTTCATTTATTATAAATGCATCCCAGTCGTCGTACTCTTTTAAATCGAGATGTTTCCAATAATCTAAACCTGCACGCCGAACTGATTTTTCATCAATATCGAAGCCATAAGGCTTGATAAGAATTAATTCAATTCCTAGTGCAACACAAGTTCGCCCGATACTCCCTGTGTTACCAGGGATCTCGGGCTCATATAAAACGATTTTAAAGTTAGGTTGCAAGGTTTAACGGGTTAAATAGTCTGTAAGAGTTCTGACCATCAATCCAGAACCACCCTTCGCAGGACAGTAAGGAAGATGATCTTGAGAGTCACAAACACCCGCTATGTCTAGATGGGCCCATGCAATGTCATTTTTAATAAAGTTTTCAAGGAAAACAGCACCTATGGCCGTTCCTGCTCTTGCAGGCGCTCCGATATTTTTAATATCAGCAATGTTTGATTTGATCTGATCACGATACTCTTGAATGATTGGAAGTTCCCAGATGTATTCATCTACATTTTCTGCAGATTTATAAAGTGATTTCACGAGGCTTTTATCATTTCCAAGAACGGCACAAACCTCTTTCCCAAACGCAACAAGACAGGCTCCCGTTAAAGTTGCCGCATCAATGATAACATTTGGCTTAAGATCACAGGTGTAATCAAGAGCATCGGCAAGGCATAGTCTTCCCTCAGCATCGGTATTTAGGATTTCGACAGTCTTACCGTTTCTTCCTGTAATAATAGAATCAGGAACATTCCCTTTCGCATCAACCATATTATCTGTAATCGCAAGAACACAAGTAATCTTATAAGGAGAACCTAAAAGCACAGCGGCCCGGAATGCTCCATAGACCGTTGCAGAGCCCCCCATATCAAACTTCATTCCCACCATGCTTCCTGGTGGCTTTAAACTATACCCTCCGGTGTCGAAAGTAACTCCCTTACCAACTAGTGCAATATGCTTAGTCTTTGATGTTACCTTTTTGGGAGTATAAGTAAGATGAACCAACCTTGGCTCATAGTACGATCCTGCATTTACAGAAAGAAAGAGGTTCATTTTCTCTTTTTTAATATCTGCCTTATTAAGAACTTTAATTTTAACACCTTTGCCTTTTAGTGTTGTCTTAACATCTTTTTCAACAATTTGGGCATACTTCTCTGAGTGGAGAACATTAGGAGCTTCATTTACAAGATCTCTCGTGAAATTCATAGAGCTTGTAATTGATTCAATCTTTTCGATTTTTTTCGCTGCTTGAGCTTTTGTTAATTTAACGGTCCTGAATTCAACTTTCTTTAATTTTGATTCTTTTTTAACTGATTTGTATTTATCAAAACTATAATTCGCTAATAAAAATGCCTCCACAAAAATATCAAATGTTGTAGCTTCCTTTAATTTTGCAGAAAAACTTTTTAAATCTACTTCTAACGATGAGACTTGGTCAGCCTTAATACTTTTAAACACTCTTGCGATTGAGCGTCTAAATTTTTCAGGTGTTAATTCTTTCGAATTTCCTAATCCAACCAAAAGGGCCCTTTGCCCATCAGCTGTTGTTACTTCTCTTGTTTTTCCAAGCCCAGCCTCAAAGCTATCGAGGTTTAAAAGAGTTACTAATCCTTTTTTATGAAATGAATCAATTTTTGCTGATTTCTTTTTTTCAGTGCCTGTGTTCCATACACCTACAACTAAGAGTTCTGCTTTAACGGGGTTTTTAGAGGGAATAACTTCGATTTTCATGGGTTCTCCTTTGGAAAAAAAGAATAGCAAGAACAGATTTTATTGTCTAAGAAGCCAATAAATTCCATTGAGGTATTTGCAGTCCTAAGCCCTCCCTGTAATCTTGATCTATGCCTAAATCTTTATTTAAGTACATCTCTTCCTATACGATCCTACCCTTTGGGCTGATCTTCACATTTTTGGTGAGTTTTCTTATGACTTTCCAATTGATAAAAATCACCAACTTGCTTTCTTCACAAAATGTAGACACAGGTCGAGTCATTGAGCTCTTTATGCAGATTGCAGCAACACTCATTCCTCTTGCCCTCCCTTTAGGACTTTTATTCGCAAGCATTTATGGAATTAATAAGCTTTGTCAGAACTCTGAATATATAGCGATGAGATCCTTCGGACTCTCAAACTTTAAGATTTATTTTCCTGTTTTAGTTCTTTCGATGGTTCTTGCCCTTTGGGTTTTTCTCATGAATCAAAACTACATACCTGAATCCAAGAGAAATTTTAGACTTACAGTTCACCAATTAAAATCTAAAAGTTTTATTTCAGAACTAAAGAGTGGGCGTTTCTTCACTCAAATTCCGAATGTTATTCTTTTTGCTAAAGAAATCGAGCAAGAAACTTTAAAAATGTCAGAAGTATTTATTAAGTTTATAAAAAATGGAAATGAAAAAGTTATCTCTTCAAAGCAGGGCTTCCTTAAGTTTAGGGATACAGATAATCCATTTACAACGGACCTCATGCTTGAGCTCTATAACGGAAGTATTGTTACCAAGAACCAAGATAGTAAAGAGCAATTAGAAAAAATTCTTTTTGGTACTTATAAATTCAACGTCTTTAATAAAGACAACTTTTATGATGTTAACAATAAAGCTTCAGCGATGACCGGCTCTCAACTTAGAATGTTTATGAACCTTAGTGAAGACGAATTAAAAGAGAGAAGCTCTTCTCTAAAAGAACAAAATAAAGCGAGAATAGAATACTTTAATCGCTTTAACACGGCCCTGCTTTGTTTAATCTTTCCTTTCATTGGGTTTTGTTTAGGTATTTCATCACAAAGGGGGAGAAGCCGTAACATCGCTGCAAATACTCTTGGAATTCTTATTATCTACTATGCTTTCTATTTCGCAATGATTGGCTTTGCTAAAAAATCTCAAGTCCCTGCTTCTGTCGCTGTTTTTATTCCTTCTTTGTTATTAGTAGGGATTGGAGCTTTCTTTGCCAAGCGACTACGTTGGCTCGCCTAAATTTTGGGCTAGAGCTATAAAAAGCAAGAGATTCTAGACACCCGTATAGGGTGCATCCTTAAAGGAACGATGAGACGTACGCTCTGGTACGTCGCAATCGGAGAAATTTTATGAGGACGACGAAGATCTTAGATTTTTAGAGTTCTAGGGGAAGAAGAAGTCCTCGTCGGGAAGCGCCTGCGACTCCCAATCAAAGGTATTCATTAACTCGAGTTGCTTCTCTTCTTCGGTGATAACTTTTGCTTGAACAAGTTTCGTAAGAATTGATTCAATTTGTTCTTGAGCAAACTCGGTGAGCTCTGACTTTCTAAAGGATTCACCATAGCGCTGTGGGCTTGGTAAAAGCATCGCAAGGAAAGCACCTTCTCTATACGTCAGATCAGAAGGGCTTTTTTGAAAGTAATGCCATGAAGCTTGATGAACACCAAAGAGACTCGGTCCAAACTCAGCAACATTTAGGTATTGTTCAAGAATCCACTTTTTATCAGCAAGTACTTCTAAAACAGCGGCAAGAATCATTTCATTAAATTTTCTAAAAAAAGATCTTTCATGGGAAAGGTAAAGGTTTTTTACAACTTGTTGAGTAATGGTGCTTGCCCCTCTTTTAATCTTTCCACTTTTTACAGCATTCTCTAAGACCTTACCAAGTTGATTAAAATCAAGGCCTGAATGCTGATAAAACGCCCAGTCTTCACTAATGACGATTGGCCATATTACTTTGGGGCTTATCTGAATTAAAGGAGTCCAATTCTTGGGACGTTGAGGAGTAAACTTGACCTCAATTCCGTTCTCTATTTTCTTTGCAGTAAAGTAATCATCATAATGTTGAAAAATCCCAGAGATAGCAACGAGTGTAACGATATAGCCCAACGGGATTATCAAAAGAAAAATGAATGTTTTTTTGTTTAAATTAAATTTTTTCATACTACTTTGAAAGAATCTCTTACGATTCTAAAGCAGATGATTCAATTTTAAAATCTGAGAAAGATTTTAACATAGAGGCAAGGTTAGGTATTTCAAGTTTAGTATCCTGAAAAGAGTATGGTGCTTGTGCTCCAACAAAACTTGGTAAGTGTGGTAATTCAGAGCTATCAATTTCTCCCTCTTCTTCTCTATCTGAAGAAAGAAATTCGTCTAGGAATCTGACCTCTTCTCTCGGATTGTTGATAAAAAAATCAGGATATACTTTTTCTAAACTCTTTTTAAGATGGCGAATTTTTCTTCCAACTTCTTCTTCTGAGAGACCATGGTCATAAATAAGTGCATAAGCTCTCACTACCTGCGATCCGCTCTCTGTTGGTTTTGAAAAATCGACAATGAAATGACCGTGGTCATAGGTAAAGCTCTGAGGAATAAAAACAGTCTGAGAGTTTTCATTAATTGTATTAGAGAGTTCAAAATAAACATTTAGGAGAGAGAAATTCCATTTTTCGAGAAGAAAATTCTTCTCGTTTTCCGTAAACCGTTCTTTTAATTTCTCTTTAGACTTTTTATAAAACTCTTCTCGTGTTGAAGTCCAGTAAAGATTAGGAGTTATAACGAGAGAGCCATCACTACAGTAGATTTTCCAAAGCTGATCATCGTAATCTACAGATGAAATTTGTGGAGAATAAGAACAGTTTTTATATTCAGCACAAACGGCTTCAAAATCATTAAAGAAATTTTTAAAATCTACTTCATAAGGTTTTTCAATAAAGAAACTCTCATAGGGAAGCAATTTGTGAGGTCTAGCACGACCAGAAAAAGGTTTCAGGGTTTGATCTTTATAGAAATAAGGTTCTTCTAAAAAGTTCTCAGCGATCTCTTCACTTACAAGAGTTGCAAAGCTTTCCCCTCTACCAAGTAAGGCTGAAGTTTGCCAAGTATGAAGTATTTCCTGAGGACTAGTTTCTCTATCATTAATAACAAGTATTTTGTCCTCTTCAAATTCACTTGAAAGTTTATCGAAAAGAACGAGAGAAGCTATATCAGAACCAGCAATAACGAAATCTTTCTTAATCGTCTTTGTAGATTGCTCTTTATTACCTGAATCATTTTTTAATTGTAATAATCGGCTCAATTTTTCCTCTTACTTAACAACAAGTTTTTGACCGGGCTTGATCATGCCATTCCTAACCTTTCCGAGGTTGCTTTTTATCAATGTATTGAGAGAAGTTCCAGTCTTTTTCGCAACGTCCCAAAGAGTGTCTCCCCGCTTAACTGTATAAAATTCGGTAGGATTAGAAATGTTTTCGCCGTATTTTTGGGCCATCGCTATTCGACGCTGAAAAGAAACCCCTCTTCTCCCCCGACGTCTTCTTTTCATGTACAAGTCTTTGTACATTGAAGCTCGGCGGCTATGACCTTGATAAAAAGGTATTGTAACGACATCACCCTTAGTGAAAGTCTTGTTTTCAGACACCTTATTCAACTCAGCAAGAATTTTTTTGGGAACCTTAAACTTATTAGAAAGTAAGGCGACACTTCCTGAAGATTTAATTTTATACTCTTGATATTCAGTGGTGGCATAATCCTTTTTAGTACAACATTCAGAAAACTTATCTCTCCCACCTACTGGAACTCTTAACGGATAATACGATCTTCCGATCGGTGTTTCCCATCTCTTAAGTTCTGGATTCCATTTTCTTAACTCTTGAAAACTAGTCTTTAAATCAACTGCGAGTTTATAAAGATCTGTTCGCTCTCCAACATGCACAACTTCGTAACTTAAAGGTTTCTGGAACTCAACCTCTCTTTCAAAACCAAAAGTTTTCAAGTTCTTTCCAATAATAGCAAGGGCCATGATTTTAGGAACATAGTTTCTAGTTTCTCTTCTAAGATAACGCCGTCTTCGAATTTTCCAAAAATCTTTCGTGTTATATCTCCGAGTCGCTCGCATAACTCTTCCTTCACCTGCATTATAAGCAGCTGCAGCTAGTTCCCAAGACTGGAACAGACCATAAAGATCTTTAAGATAGCGACTTGAAGCGAACGAAGCCTTAATTGGATCAAGTCTTTCATCGACATACCATCCAATATGAAGGCCATACTTTTTTCCGGTACTCGCTATAAACTGCCAAGGCCCAGCTGCAAGCGCGTGAGAAAGAGCTTTATTTTGAAAACCTGACTCAGCCATAGAAAGATAAATCAGATCTCTAGGGAGATCATTTTCATTAAGAATTTCACTTAGCATTGGAGCATATCGCCCGGATCGCTCTGCCGAACGAACAAACCAACTCCGTCCTCGACCCGTGAAGTACTTTATCCAAGTACGAACATATCCGTTATCAACGACGGGAAAATCAAAATATTGGTTTTCTAATTTATAACCTGCTGCTGATTCTAAGTGGTAAATGGGTTTACTAGAATTAAAATCATCACGATTTGACGGTGAGCTTCCGACGATACAACCATTACACTCTGGAAGGTTGGACATATAGGAGTTTTGTTTTTTCTTAAAAAAATCATCCTCTTCTTGATAAATTTTATCATCCAGAGTGACATTTGCAGTGGCAGGAATTTCTTCTTTACTTAATTGCGTACAGGAACCCACAAGAAAAATAAACAAAAAGAGCTTTAGAGAGGGCGCTAGCGGCATATAATCAGGTCCTAAATCGAGGTCAAATGTATCCTCTTATTCTTCACTAAGAAACAAGCTCTGTCACTTGAACCCAGTGGGGTTTATAGTCTATCATAGAAAGTATGACATGGAAGGTCATCACCTCTTTATTCATTTTTTTTAGTCTCAGCTTCAAGCTAGAGGCAAAAGTTGACCCACCGAATTATAATTTTAAATTTGAAGAGCTTAACCCCTTTTTTCCTGACTCTCCCGTGGCCGGAATTAAAGCAATTGATCCCAAAATGAAACTCCTATTTGATGACGGCGTCATTCAACAATACAAAGCTCACATTCGGAAACAGCGCTATATTATTCCGGTTCATTTTCATGTTTATAAAGAGAAAGTTCTCGACTTCTATACAAAGCTACCGAGTTATTTTCTTCATGACGTTTTTCACCAATCTCTAATTAATCGTTTTGGAAAACAACAAGAATATAAATTAAAAAATGGGACAGCATTTTATAAATGGAAACAAGCGAAACAAACGATGGTCTACTCATCAACATGTACAATAACTTGCTTCCCCATTTACTTTAGTGTTTATAAAAACTCTTACCCTGAAGAGGATTTAAAAAAATACTTACCTTATTTTTTTAGAACACAAGAAACTAATTCTTTTAAGGATTAAGCGCCAACTGAAACACGGGGTTTAAAAGAATTCTCAGGAAAGATTATTCCTTCTGAAAGACTAATCAGTTTTTTGACTGCATTAACATGATTGAAGTTATTCACCCCCAAGGAAAGAAGCGTTGTTCTTGCCATTAGGAAGCTATAAAGCTCTTCTGTACGCATTTTCTTTTCATAGGTTGAGTTAGTAGATTCAAGCCGAAGTATTTTATTTGGATAAGCTAATTCTCTTACTCCATCCTGAGTATAAATGAGCTTTTTTCTCACATCGAAAAATACAAACTCACCCTTCGATTCTTTTGCGTTCATGATGACGACTCCCTCATCAACAGGAACACCATAAAAACCAACGACAGAATTATTTTCCATACTCAAACTTAAAATTCTTCCAATAACCATTTTAAAAAGAACATTCATCTCAACATTGTTCCAGAGTTGAGGATTACCATTGAGGTAACACTTCCACTCCTTGGCCCGAGAACTATAAATCACAGCTGCAAAGTCTCTGTAGACATAAACCGAATGCCCAAGTTTGTTATAAACAAGTTCACCCGTATGATTATCTCGCGGAATTGCCGAGCTACTCGACAACTTTCTTATATTCGTGACATTGGTAAAAAGAACTTTGACTGTTTTTCCTTCAAAGTTTTGTTCTTCCGCTTTGTCTGGCTCAAGACCAAGCTCTTTAAAGACAGGAGCTAATCGATCATCTTCAGATTCATTGGCAACAAAGAAGCGCACCGGCGATTCTTCAAGAAATTTGAAATACCAAAATAAATTCTCCATCGAGCCTCCAATCTGCTTTTCGGAGTTGGAAAACCTAAGTAAAGTTCTAGACTAAGCGCGGCAAAAAAGGTCATTACCTGACTTTTTCATTCGGTTTCCGAATAAAAATATTCCAAT
>JAUHYH010000025.1 GCA_030426585.1 Bacteriovoracia bacterium | reverse complement strand
TCTCTTTCAATTTTTAGAACTTGTGAAACTTCTGTTTTTTCAACTTTCAATTGTTGAACTAATTCATTTTTTTGATTCACATAATGTTTCAGGTATTTCGGAAAACGTTCTTTAATTTTGGGAACGATTTCATGACGAACATAGTTTCTTTCAAAGATAAGATCTTTATTTGTCCGGTCTTCTTGATAATTAAGATTCTCTTTCTTTGCAAACTTTAAAATCTGTTCTTTCGAAACACATAAAAACGGTCTTATTACTGGTTTTCTTTTAACTGGAGTCCCTAACGTTTTATTCGGATCAGAAGTTTTAAAAGATTGCATCAAAGACCACTCAAAGGAATCATCGAGATGATGGGCCGTCGCAATCACAGCATCAAAGCGTACTGAGTATCTTTTATAGATACTTTCCCTCGCCTCTCTTAAAACGTGCTCCTGGGAAGTCTTAGTTTTAACGGATTCAAAGTGTAGATCGAGATCATATTTCGCAGCTAAATCAGCCACCAATTGGAAGTCGTTGGTGTGCTCTTGCAAGGAGCGAGTTTGGTGGTCAATATGAAGAAAACTGAGTTCACGACTAATCGCGTTTTTTTTCTGCAGCCGGGCCAAGGTTTCGGCGAGAACGATGGAGTCAACGCCCCCTGAAACGGCGACTATTAGAGCCTTTTCGCGCTTAAAAAGCTTATGCTTTTGGGCGAATTTCTCTACCCAGTTCTGAAATTTTACGGAGTATAAGGAAGGTTTGTTTTGACTCTCCACATTGACATTTGTACGTCATTTCAATAGGATTTGGAAATCTTTTTATGGGGCTGGGTAGCTCAGTTGGTTAGAGCGGCGGATTCATATCCCGCAGGTCGGTGGTTCGATCCCACTCTCAGCTACCATAGAAGATAATCACTAATACAAAATCCGCCGCACATTTTTTTACGAGCTCTGGCCTCAAGGCTACCGCCTTTCGGTATCCCGCAGGCATCGAGGACAGGAGTCCGAGATGTGGTCAACGAGTAATCAAAGGTGTTCCATTTCAGCCTAAATTTGGGAAATTCGTTTTAAAAATTTCAAGGACTTAGTTAAGAAAAAACACGACTGCCGGATTACTATCCCGCAGGTCACTTCTATCATAAAGTATTAAAATAACATTAATTACCCACCATTAAGCGTGAAGACCGGAAGGAAATACTTACAACTTCGATTGCTGCACTTATTGCAGGTGCGATGTCCATGGCAGCAAGGGAATACGTTTCAGTCAGCTCCCTGGCAGATACAGAAGCCGCTGATAAAAAAAAAAAGAAATATTAGAGCTCAAAGAAAACCCTGCGTTGGAACTGCCATTTCAGTATACTGTGATTCAAATAACATATGTAACTGTTGAAAACTTGGGCTAGTCACATTCCAGTGAAAGTTTTGTGACTTCAAATAAAGGGTGTATGTATCAGCAAGTATGTAGGATAGCCCCATTACGACTTCGATTTGTTGATTTTTTCTTTTAAACTCTCTGCTTTCATTTTGATAATCCTTATTTAATGTTTAAAGCTAATCTTTCTTTCTTATCAACCGAATTATCTTTAGGATTTTTATCCGAGTCATAATTATAGAAATCTCCCGTGAAAACAGCCTTTATTTGTTCTAATTTTTCTCGTGTAAAAAAACTTTTGATGTACCTAAAAATTGCATTGAAAAACAATTTAATCTTTACGAAATTGCTTCTCAAACTTCCAATCTCTTTATCTTGGAAATGAGTGTTCTTTAGATATATTTTCGATCTTATATAATTACTTCTTAATGATCCAATTTCCCTATCAATGAGTTTAACTCTCACCATGGGAATTGTTTCTTTTTCATAAGATTGAACTGGATCCTTTACTTTGATTTCATCTAGCTGTGTTTTGTCATTTGTAAGCATACTTTCCCCTTAATTATTTTTGACCCATTCAAGTACTGAAGATATTGTCAGTTTTTTACTATTAAAAATAATACATAGTTACTATGTTACACATAGAGCCTTTCTATATATTTAAGAATGAAACAGAACCGAATTATAACTCTACATTACCCAGTCATTTGCTTCGTCAAGTTCGTTAAAAGAAAAACTTTTAATATCTGCATTGATAAAGTGTTGCGCAATAGGAGGCACAACATCAGCAAGTTTGCTATTGGTAACAAAAGCAACTTTTTTTATGGTGAGATTTTATAAAATCAATATGACTTATAAAAATCCCAATATTTTTCCACCCCGGAAAGTTTTTTGTATGAATTAAAAGTCCATTCAACTTCCCTTTTCTTCCAATATAGTCGTCAACAGCATTCGTCATGACCTCGAAGTTTAATGTTATAGGTCAATATACGTAAATCCACTTAGAGCTCCTCGCTGTTAAGTCATCCCTACTCCGACAGGGGGGAGATCCGAACTTGGACTTAATTAACAAATATAAAACAGCATTTGACCTAAGCGTACCAATCGAAAAAACTTGTCATTTTTTTTTTATAAAGATAGTTAAGCTGATCAATCAAATGAAGAATAACCTCAAGTGAATACAGGTTTGGGTCACACTGGTTTTTAAGTTCACAAATCAAACGAATTCTGTCAATGTCCTCTTTATCAAAAATCAGTGCTACAGAGTCAAAGGGATGAATGATTTTCATCTGTATCCATTCTTGAATTTCTAATTCAGAAATACCGTAATTCTCAGTAATATAATGAATCTCTACAAACTCAACTAACATTCGAAGCCTCCCACTTGCTAATGGCTTCTTCCAGCTCCTTTGAAACTTTAGGTGGTACGATGACCTTTATGACTGCGTATAAATCTCCTGGATTATCTTTTTTTCGAACCCCTTTTCCCTTAACCCTAATCTTAGTTCCAGTACTAATTCCACTTGGAACATTCAATTCAATATTGCCATCAATTGTTGAAACAAGAACATACCCTCCTAAAATTGCAGTCGAAAAAAGTAAAGGGACCTCAACCTCTAAATCATCCCCTATTCTTTTATAATCACTTGATGGCCTTACAGTTATCTCGACATAAACATCACCCTTTGATTTTCCGCTACCGAGATCTTCCCCTAAATTTTTAAATCTTAATTTCTGACCACTTCTAAGCCCCGCAGGGATTTGAACCTTTATGTTCTTTCCATCAGGTAAAGTGAATGTTTTCTCTGCTCCGAGTATACTATCTGAAAAATCAACTTCCATTTTAAAGTTATAATCCTGTCCTTTCGTTCTCACCCGAGATGAATTATAGCTAGATGAAGAGAATCCACCTTTAAACAGATCTTCGAAAATATCGCGATAACGTGAATTCTCTTCTTGTTGAGACTCATAATAAAATGGACCATGCTTACCAGAATATTGTTGAGAGTGAAGGTCCTGATCCCCTAGATCATATTTTTTTTTCTTCTCTTTATTAGACAAAACTTCATAGGCTTCGGAGACTTCTTTAAATTTCTCTTCAGCACCTTTATTATTTGGATTGAGATCAGGATGATATTTCCTCGCTAATTTTTTGTAAGATTCCTTGATATCTTTTGCTGAAGAATCTTTTGTGAGACCTAAAATTAAGTAATAATCTTTCATATCAAAACTTCAGATTCATGCCACAAAATACATTTTAATAATTGCTCACTAATATTAGACGAATTACTAAGAATCAAAATTGTATTGTTATAGATTAATCCCCCCGAATAATTCGAAGTTCACAAGGGGCATGACGGACCATATATTCTGAAAATGAGCTCGAGAACAATCCAGCGATTCCGTGTTTCCCCCGTGTTCCGATAAGCATTGAATTGATCTTTTTATCAATAGCATAACTCACCAATGATTCTTTTGGTGAACTGGCAATAATACATTTACTAATGACTTTTATTTTATTATTTGATTTTAGCAATTTATTCTCTAAAGGCTTGAATACCTCGATGACCGACTGTTCAATATCACCATATAGGTTCTCTGGAGGGTAGGATGTATAATGAAATGAATCAACATAGCTTTGTAACCAAAATCCATGAATTAAATGGACTTCATCAACATCGCTCCAACTTTTTTTCTTAATATCTTGCTTAAGAAGGTCGAGCGATTCATTCGTCAAATCAACACATACCATAACTCTCTTCATGCTCAATCCTTTAGTAAAAACATTATGACATCACTTGAGGAATTGTGCCGGATTTTTAAGTTTGACCTTTTGTTTTAGGTCAATTCTTTTAAACACTCCGATAACTCCAGAGTCAGCCTTCAACTTATAAGTTTGTGAACTATCCTGAAGTATTTCGATTAAATGCATAATTCCTTCAATATAAACGCCGTTAACTGTTTTAAGGGACTCACCCATCATCCAATTTTGTAAATATGCAGGGCTCTCTTTTTTTACATCAGTGACAACAAGACGTTCTTTAAATTCATCATATTCCTGGAGGAGTTGATAAAACATATGTTCACTCACGATACTCAAACCCTCAAAAATATCAAAAGAAAGAATTTGAATGGTCATCCCCCAAATTTCAATAAATTCTCTTTCGTTAATTATTGGTCTAGAAGAAATTCTTTTTAGAGGACTACTCATCGCGGGTCCTTTTATTTGTATTTTTTTTCCATCTCTAAACACAGTTAACTTTACTTGTTCACCTATAGGAATTAGCTTAAAAGAGTCAAAAATATTTTCTCTATGATGATATTCATCACCAATGAAAATCCCATGCCTATCTATCGGTCTCTCATTTAAAGCAAGAACAACATCTTCTTCCTTAACTCTGATCTTTTCAAGAAACCCATTTCTCTCTACACGTTTAACAATAATACCGTTGGTCTCATTCATCTCGAAAAAGCGCGACACATCAAGTGAATTTTTTTGAAATTGTCCTCCTAAGTCGGAGAAACAAATCGCATTTTCTTTGATAATATTACATAGGATAATTTCAATGAACATAAACGGTGTAATAAACCCAACATTACCAGAATCTTTCATAAGAGATGTATTGATACCAATAACTTTGCCGTCTTCATCAATCGCCGGGCCACCAGAATTTCCAGGATTAATGACAGCATCGGTGACATATCTTTGTGCAAATTTTCTATCACCAGACATAAAGTTTGTTATTTCACCACCCGTAATATTGGGCTCAGTCATTCCCATAGGGTAACCGATCGCCTTTAATTTAGTACCCCTTCGAATATGATTACCGTCTCTCAGGCTAAGATGAGGAATTTCAGATTGCGCCATTTCAAGAAATCTTTTAAACTCGCCTTTTTTGAAACGAATTAATGCAACATCAGGCTCTTCGTTTTTTACAATGCCAATAACTTCAGTAGCGAATGACTCCTGTGAGGTAAGCATAGACATCACACGTATAGACTTAGCATTCTTCACAACATGAGAATTAGTCACAATAATATCTTGACCTAAATTAGTATTAATAAAAAAACCTGATCCACTCCAACTTTTTAATTCACCTAATTTGGGGTTAAGAATGGATGAAACATCTTCTCCTATATACCCATCTACAAGGATCTGTACTACCGCAGGCATTACTTCACGAGTCAGCTCTGTAAATTGGTTTCTGAATGCTTCCATTCTTTTTACCTTGTTCCAGGTTATATAAGGATAGTAATATCATTCACCAATCCATTAAAAAATTGCGCTCCCTTAAAACATGGAGCGCAATTCGCACCTTATAAATTTTTATTCGTACTAACAACGATATCAACACGGCGATTTAATGCCCTACCAACTTTTGTTTGATTATTGGCTATTGGATGTGATTCTCCGTATCCCTTAGAAGAAATTACATAAGAATTTCCAATAGAAGACAGATAGTTTGCAACTGCTTCAGATCTCTTGAGTGAAAGGGCGTTATTATTATTCTTATTTCCAGTTGAGTCAGTATGACCTTCAATCACAACTTCTGGAGATTTTAAATTAACAATAATAGAATTGATTCTTGAAAGAAGATCCATCGATCGACTTGGGACTGTTGAAGATCCTGATTTAAAATCGATATTTCTTAACCTAATGATAAGAGCGTCTCCTTGTTGATAGACCTCTGCTTCATCATGTGAGAAATTTCGGCGTACATCATTCATTGCAACTTGGAGGAGAACCTTATCCTCTGCATTTTTTGCTTCATTACTTAAATTTACGTAATCACCAGCAAGAACTCCAAGATCACTCTGTGAACGATCAAGTGAACTTTGTAAACTCTTGGCGCGATCTGACATTAATCCAAGTTTTCTTTCTTGGTGAACGAGTTCAAGCGCTGTTTTTTCAGAAGATCCACTTGCGACTCCATTCAACTTTTTCATAACATCATCCAGAAGCTTAGCAGAAACAGTTGCTTCAATGACACTTTTTCTATAATTCTCAGGATTTCGAGGACTTTGCTTGATCATGTTTTCAGCAGCATTGAGACTCACGTTTGCGCTTCGAAATGTTTGCGGAGCTTTTTTTTGTGCTTCATTTTTCTTTGACCTTTTAACTATATCCCGCACTCCCATAAGCTCCATGTTTTGTACTGACTTAGCTTCAAGATTCAGGTATTCATTTTCAAGCTCAGAAAGTTTTTCGACACCTAATTCTTTCATGAAGTTTTTCGTACTACTGCGTAATGAGCTATCGACCTCTCCTAATCTTTCAGATAAAACTCGATCCTTACGAACTCCATTCACAAGAGCAGCTTTACGAGCAGTCAATATTCTTTCAGGAACAATTTTGCTTTCCGTTGCTATTTTTTCAGCTTTAAGAAAATATGCTTTTGACTGAGATAAATTCTTAATAATATATTCTCTATCTTCATTATCCTCCAAACCTTCTTGAGCATTTTTCAAGTGACGTTCTCCATCTGTGAACTCATCATTGGCCAGAAGGTCAATTTGATTCACCTTAAACTTCGCTCGAATACTCTCAACCTCTACTATTGCGATATCAGGCCTTTCGCTTGATAACTCAGCTCTTTGAATCGAACTACAGGCGCTCAGCCCCAACACTCCGATTATTAGAACATTACTTAACTTTATCATTTTTTCTCCTTTAATTTTCATCAAAAAAAGTAAAGACCTGTAATATTAATGCACAAGCCCTTACTTCTTGTTGTCCTCATCAATTATTGCTAAATGACGGAAGTACAATCTAAAAAATTACTTAATACTCTGAGTGAAACTCTTACACTCTTGCTCTGCTTTTACTTTGTCATAATTATAAACTTTTTGAACAGTACTAGTAAGCTTGTCCATATGACCCTGTAAGCTATCAAGCTGAGTATCATTTAGTTTCCCAAATTTCCTCTTGATTTTCCCTCTAAGTTCATTCCAGTTCTTCTTTTCAGTTTCTTTAATCATACAAATCTCCTTATTAGATTGTTTTGTTGCTAGATAATGTCAGCATTGGATCGAGAGGTATAATACATAGTTCCTACATTATAGATAAGATTTTCCTATGGATTCAGTATTAAGCGGCTAAATCTGCCTGTCTAGAATCTTCGAATACAAAATTCTTAGGTAAAGAATGTATCTTATTTATTTTAAGTTTTTCGATTTGTTTTTTTATTGCACGGTATGTTCGACTTAAACTTTGGCTATAGCCTGATGCCTTTTTGGCGGCATAGAGGCTTCTAGACTTAGTTTTCAAAAGAATTCGACTTTCATACTGATTATTTGCAACCCGGTTTACATTAATAGTCACAAGAATGATCTTCGATGAAATTTGATAGATATGCTCCTTTGTTGATTCAATCAAGTAATTCTTCATTTTTTAAAACCTCCTTATATTCCGAAAGTCCTTCGGTACACTGACTGAAATTTTATTTTTCCTAGGAAGTATTGAAACTGCTCTCGTAAGAGAACATTTCGGCCTAAATGAGTTTAATGAATCTAGCAACCTCCCATGAGATCTCACTAGGTCAAATATTATCCATTCAACTCCAGGTTCTGCTAATCTCACTCTAATTGAATTTACCCCAGCCCGTTCCCCCTATTCCTCCAATCTAAATTTTCAAATTTTGTTTGTTCATAATCATAAGCATAAGGGTCACCATAATAAGAAGCATTATACACCTCGCCTTTTAATTCATTACCGGAAAACTTTTCACTTTCCTTTAGTTTCATAAACTTTCGACTTAGAAAGTTCAGAGTTGTTAATATTTTCTTAATTTTTTTCATCGACAATCCTTATTTTAAAATAAAGAGGTGACTCGCTATAAACGACTCACCTCCCTTTATACAAATCTAAATCTATCACAGCAATTTCTTTGCTAATTCAAACTTTATTTACAAACAGAGTCATCTCATATTTGCAGTTTTTCGTTTCAACTTCGCCTTCTTTACTTTTCGAGAGTTAGATTTGTTTTTCATTATTACTCTCTTTTTGTAACCGGGTAAGTTTCTCATTACAAAATCTTTTATCTCACTTATGTATTTATTCATAGCCACCAATATTTCATACAAGATCCTTATTTTATCAAGTTATCAAATTCGTCATGAAGTGCTTCGGACGGTTTCGTAAATCCCTCACTCAATCGACTTATTTTTCTGACTAAAATTTTTTTCTCTTCCCAATCACTTGAAACAATATCTCCCCATACTCTTACCTTTTTATTAAGATGCGGAATAAACTTTCTTACTCCAGTCCCATGATCGAGGAGAAGATCCTCATCATCTTGTGTGTACAGACTCGATTGAATAACATGGTCCGATTCATCCCAACCTACTGCAACAACTGTTCCTTCAAAAACTTGGTTCTTCCTAGCCAGGATCTTACGTTCCTTTCTATTTTTTTGTCTCTCTTTGTTATAGGTGTCTCCGAGTCGTTTTGCAGATTCATGCTCTCCCAGTAAGGCATGCGCCTCAATCGCTTCCAGATTTAGTCGTTCATGTGTTGGATTCATCTCTCCTCCTTTCATGGATTCTTTATCACCTTAAAGTGCAATCCTCGAGCCAAATTCAAAAGTTTTTTTACTTCAACAACTTCAGCTACCTAGCATTTTTGTAACGCAGACGACTAGTCAATATTGTTCAGTTGAATTCTCAAGTCACTAATTTAACTTAAGTAAGAATTCGTCCTTGCTGGGTATATGATGAACTAATAGAACTATTTTTTTATAAATTTTATAAAATTAACTTATACTCTTAGTCCTTAAGAATAATTAATACAGAGTTCGACATCCCATGTATGATCCCCGCATGTATAATTACAATCACCTTTATTATTTCTATGTCACTGTCAAATCAGGAGGAGTCACCTCAGCAGCAAAACATCTTATGATTAGTCAGCCATCTTTGAGTGGTCAACTCAAAGTATTAGAAGAATTCCTTCAGATAAAACTGTTTAAAAAAGTTGGTCGAAAAAATGAGTTAATGCCAGAAGGGGCAATAATATTTGGGTTTTGCAGACAGATGTTTGAACTTTCTGAAGAGATGCATGAATCTATAACAGAAAAAGTACCCTATGCTTCAAGAAGAGTTCACATAGGAGTTTCAAATGAGATCGCCAATTCATTTATTGTCGAAGCAGTCAGTCACTTTTTAAATAAATACAATGGTAAACCTAGGCCTAAAATCACAATGACCTCCGACACTAATCAAAAACTAGCAGAACAATTACGGTTTCGAGAAATTGACACTATTGTGACCACTTCAGCAATGACAAACCCAGAGCTGCAAAACCTCCAAAAAATGGAAGTTCCAGTCAATTTAGTTTTCACATCAGATAAGGCTATTTTTCAAGAGTTGGAATCAACAGATATTGCAACGACATTAGAGACCTTAACAGGTAGTAGAGTCTGTGAATGGGTAATGCCCTCAGCTGGATCTAAATTTAGAACAGAGATAAATAAATTTTTCGAAAAAAAATCAATTAAAGGGAGAATTGTTTTTGAGAGCGATGTCATTGAGTCCCTTATTCGATCTGTGGTTGATAAGATTGGCATTGCATTCTTACCAATCGTTTACCTACCAAAAGAACTGGAGAATAAATCACTGAATTCCTATGGCCCGAAATGTGGTTATTGGAAGCATCATTTTTTCTTATCCAGTCACATTAAGAACAAAGATGACCTCTTAATCAAATCCCTATCTCAGTCATTTAAAGAAGTGTGTGTTAATTAAGTTGGTTTATTATTTAATAGAACTCACTGTTCTAAAGTAAAACTCTATTCACTCTGTAGTCATCTGAACATCTTGGTTCACGGCATTGATCTTGCATCTACTAATAGTAAGATCAACTGTCGAAAAAAGGCTTTTATGACAAATATAAATAACAATCAGACTTTTAAAGGAATTATAATTGCTGAAAATTGGAACTCTGCTGGGGAGATCATTCAAGTCTCTCTTCTTACACATCAAGAAAAAGAATATATGATAAGAATGGATAAAGCTGGAAAAGAACTTATCCCTTATTGCCAACATACAGTTGAGATAAACGGCAAGCATATAGTCGAGCTAAACGGTAGTTCAGACAAACATGACGTTCTAGTTGTAACCAGCTTTAATAAAGTCTCTACCAAACTATAAAAACAATTACGATTATTTATCATTTTCACATATTATACAATTTTCAGCATAAGGGACTGCTTCTAACCTTCTCTTTGTAATTTCAGCTCCACAGATACTGCATACACCAAAAGTTCCACCATAAATCTTATCAAGAGCAATATTGATCTTCTTTAACTCAGCACTATTGTGCTTGTCTAACAAATTAACCACCTCATCGTTCTCACTTGCACTTGCTTCATCGTCTGAACTCTCAGGGAATGGGTTTGTTATTCTTTTTTTATCTTTATCAAGTAGTTCAAGCCGTCCTAGAACTTCATTTCTCAAGGAAATCAACTTGCCCTCATTTATTCTTGTTTCTGATAAGTTCATATTTCTCCATTAAAATATTAATCGACTAAAAACTAATAATGTGTGCCTTCTTCTCTGATGTGAGTTCTCGAATTAACACTCCTATCAAGTATGAGTCCATCAATAACTTCAGCAGTAACAAGATAGTGATCACCTGGATGAGTGATTTCATGGGCCCGACAGACTAATACAGACTTCGCATCATTTAAAACAATCCCCTTACCCTTAATTTTCTTATAAGGGATACGACTCAAAGGATTTACACTATTCCCTGTATTTATTGAAAAATGATTTAAATAGTCCGGGCTATTTTCCCCAATGACATTAATACAAAAGGGAGTTTTTTCAAGGATTTCATTAATTCCAGGACGCCCATCTTTAATACACAAACTGACCAATAAAGGATCAAATGAAGCTTGCTGGATCCAACTCGCTAGAAATCCTTCTGCTTCATGGGTCTTACTATTTTCAACTGTTACAATGAATAAACCTGAAGGGATATCTCCCACGACGGTCTCTTTTGTTGATTTTGTTTTCAAATTCCCTCTTTTATTTTTTATATTAAATAATTTCTCCCCCGTTTTCACAGTGAGAAATGTTTTCTTTCGCTCATATAGTATCCCTTTGAAATGCTGATCTGATTTAGCAGTAAACTCTTCGTCAAATGTCTCAGCTTTATATGATGGGGCTGATTTAATAACTTCTTTAGTAAATGGAAATTTAACCGTTTTCGAATCCCAAGCTATATCCTCGATCCATTCAGGTCGTAAAAGAACATTCTTTGAAGGTAAAAAATTAATTGTATCAATAATTATAAAATCGATTGATACGGTTTTCGAATCAATTATAAAGCCTTGCACGTGACCAAAACTTTCATTACCCTCACCTTTTACTGAATATGTGCAGATTTCATTAGATGACCTGAGACTACTTTCTTTTTCATCATTTTTAAAGTCACTTTTCGCTTCGACGATACTGCGTAACGTTTTCCCTGTTGTATCATAGTCCCCCCAGGGAACTCCGTATGGTCCGACAACCCAGGCAGTATTTTCAGATCTCCAATAATGTGGCCATAGAAAGTAATCATGATAAGACTTCTCATGCTGTCTCGAAATGACCTCTACTGAATTGATTTTAGGTGAATCTTCTAGCTCTTTCTTCGTAAGATTAATCTCTACTAATTTTTCGATAGTATTAATTTTATAAAAGCAGATTGGTGATATAAGAACTAAATTTCTCAACAAAAACCGTTCAGTATTTACGACTAGATAGCGAAGGTAAAATAAATCTTCGTCGAAATAGAAATCAAAGACACTCCCGATTTGACCATCCTTTGCTTGAATAGAAAATTTCTTTAAATCTTTAGATTCAATAAAACTCATACGATATCCTTTAAGTTATTAAAAATCGAACTTGTATTTCTCAATTTATCTCGCTCAGCTAATATATTTATTTACTCTCGATCAATCTGTCTTTCAAATTCATCTATTTTCGAATCTGTCGCCTGCCAAAACTCCCACCATCTTCTCTCTTTACGCGGAGGATATTGAATTAATCGAGCATCTGGTTGTTTTATTTTTCTTAATGGTAATGTAATTGCAGATTCTTTATCATATTCAATAACTTGGAGATCACTTGAGTACTCGTCCTCGACACATTTTTCATCCATACAATTTTCAATCGACGGATAGTGATTATTTTCATCTTCTTTAATCATCGAGTAAGCAATCCCTGTTTGTACGAGCATTGTAATAATGAGAATTTTTAATAATTTCACTTTCATATCACCCTCTTTTGCTAAATTATATTTCTTCAATTTTCCATGAGACTATTTATATAAGTGATACTGCCAGTATACGGTCAGAAGATATAATACATAGTTACTATCTATTAGTTAGAAAAATCATATATATCAGCTTTGATTATGAATTTAATCTGCGACTTTTTTTATATAAGCGTAGTTTAGAATTGCAACAAAAAATATCCCTCCTATCAAATTTCCTATTATCGCAGCAGTCAAAAAATTAAAAACTTCTAAAACCTTTAGTCCAGGATCCATAAAAAATGCAATAAAAACTTCAGCCGATCCTGCAATTGAATGATGAAGCCCCCCAATTCCGATCAAGAATGTAACAATATAAATACAAACAATGTGACTAGAACTTGAGGATGAAGACAAGACAAGCCATCCACCTAAAGACATTAACCAGCCTGCAAGAACTCCACTTATACACGTTTGTAACCATGTGAAGCTTACTAGATGTTGAGCTATAGAGATGTAGCCTTCTTTTATACCTATGACTGGTTCTGCGTAGAACAAAAGAATTGAACATAATAGAGCTCCCAATAAGTTACCACTTAAAACAACTCCCCAAACTTTGTTAACATCAAGAATAGAACATTTTTTATCTAAAAATGGATAAATCACGAGTGCGGTATGTTCTGTAAACAACTGAGTTGATCCCATTATTACAATAATAAATCCTAAAGGGTAAACAATTGCCATAGATAGTCTCTGAAGGAAATCGTTGTTTAACCCATCCGAACTAACCGAGGCAAACGCCACTGCAATGACTCCAAGACCAATGATAAGTCCTCCTGACAATGCTGATAGGAAGAGTGAAAACGTTGTCCTCGCAACTTGCTCTCTCCCCACTCTGATTGCAAATTCCAGAACATCTTCAGGATGTTTAGTAACTTCATCAGTTCTTTTAATAATAACCGAAGTATATTCGAGTTCTTCCTTTTTTCTTTCTCTTGATCTTTCCGTTATATTCGAATTATCAACACTCGCTTGCTCCCACTCAGAAAGCATTACTTTTTTTTTATAATCTTTATTTGTCATATTTTATGCATCTTATTCAAGAACAATCTAAGAGATGCCAGAGCAACTTATAAACCATCCGCCTTATTAGACTAGTCCGAAATCATTAGACTTCTTCAAACTTATTTTTATGAATCACCGCCTGAGTATCAAACAGACATAATTCGATTTATCTCATCAGTATCAACTTGTGATGGAAGCCCCCATCCATTCTCGTAATCAAAGATCTCCTTGGGACTTTTAGACTGATAACAACCATCTAGAATTGCAATTTGATCGGGACACAACAATGAGGGATGAGAAATTCCACAGGCCCAGGAAACTCTTAATATTTCTTTTCTCAAAGTTGTAATATAACTTGCAACGCGAACTGACTTTAATGAAGGGTCTAAACCTCTTGCTAACCATTTTGATTGTGTTGTCACACCAGTAGGACATCGATTTGTATGACAACGTTGAGCCTGGATACAACCAATTGAAAGCAGTGCTTCCCTTCCGACATTAACAAGATCAGCTCCCATAGAAAAAGCAAAAAGTGCAGATTCAGGAAGCCCTAACTTCCCAGAACCAATAAAAACAACATCGTGATGAAGTCCTTGTTTTGCAAACTCCTTATAAACAGAAGTGAATCCAATTTTAAAAGGGAGCGAAACATGATCCGTGAAAACAAGAGGTGCAGCGCCAGTTCCCCCTTCGCCTCCATCAATCGAAACAAAATCAACTCCTCGGTCAGTTGTTTTCATTTTTTCACAAAGTTCTTTCCAAAAAGACATTTCACCTACAGCTGACTTGATCCCAACTGGTAACCCCGATTCACTAGCGAGAAGTTCCACAAAATCAAGAAGTTCATCGACATTTGAAAACGCAGAATGGCTTGATGGACTATGACAATTGACTCCGACCGGTACTCCCCTTGCTTGAGCAATCTCTGCGCTCACTTTCTTTCCTGGAAGAAGTCCACCGAGACCTGGCTTTGCCCCTTGACTAAGTTTTATCTCTATCGCTTTTACTGGGTACTTAGAAATCGCTTCTTTAAAACGACTTAATGAAAACTGCCCCTTATCATCTCTACAACCGAAATATCCCGATCCTATATTCCAGATAAGATCCCCTCCACAATTGTGGTAAGCTGAAATTCCACCTTCCCCTGTACTTTGGTAGCAGTCAGCAATACTGGCCCCTCTATTTAACGCCTCAACTGCTCGGCCACTAAGTGAACCAAAGCTCATGCCCGCGATATTCACGACAGAGCCTGGTCGGTAAGCCTTAACTCTGCCCCGTGCCGCGCCCAAAACTTTGGCACACGGAATAGGATAAAGAAGGTTTTTCCAATCTTTATTAGACTTACTTATATATGGAAATCCTGCATGTTTGATAATTAGATAGTTTTCAGAAGTCTCCAAATCATCGTCCGTACCAAAACCAAAATCATCATTTTCTTTTTTTGACGATGCATAGATCCATCTCCGTTCGTCCCTCGAAAAGGGCCGTTCTTCATTATTGCCTGTTACAATATATTGTCTTATTTCTGGACCAATAATCTCGAGAAGATATCGAAGGTGCCCTATTACAGGGAAGTTTCTCAGTATTGAATGTTTTTTTTGTGTAATATCATAAATAACAACTCCAATAAGAAGTATCGCTACTACTAATAAAGTTGAAAACAGGTATCCATACTCATAAGAGTAAATCAATTAAGCCTTCTTTGTTAACGAATTCCTGAGTACGGAAGAATAATCTCTTTAATTTCTGCATGCTGGTTTTCTGCTTGATGATATATCTTTAGATAATTTTCTATGAAACTATTAAGTTTTCTCAGTTCATCAACTTCAGGATTCAAGTAGAGCATGCTTGAATTGTTTTCGATTTCAAACGAAGGTATACATTCTGAATAATCGATTCTAAAGTTTAAGTCTTCAATTGAAAAAATCACAACATCATTCATGAATATCCCTCGAATGAGGATTTTCCGTTGGAATGTGGGGTTTAAAACTCGGTCTTTTTTCAAGTAAAGTTTCTAATCCCTTCAAATTTTCAATTACTTTTTTAATTGTAATTAATGTAATCACTGAATCATGCTCTGAATAATTTCCTTTCCCAGCTAGACTCTTTTTAGGTCTCTCGCTATTTAGTGGCATAATATGCCCTCCTTCATTTTCCCATTCATCATATTTTAAATCGACCATGTCACACCACTTCCATAGAAATGATAAAAACAGAATGCACTTAGTCTCATTTTAGGTTCAAGTTTGCCTAAGGATTCACTCTCTTTATTTTCACTCGATTAGTTTTATTTCTCTCATCATTATGACTCGTCATTCAAACTCCTCGATATAATCGATAGAATAGAGTAAAGGCTATAATCAACCTCCACTCTATCCTTAACATCAACAATGATGCCGATGGAACTTTTCAGTTATCGACTTCGTCTTATTTCTTCATTAAAAGAATTACACACTTTCTCTGCTTTAATCTGATCATAATGGTAAGCATCACGAACGGTATTCGTAAGTTTCTCCATATGCCCATTAAGTCCTTCGATTTGAGAATCACTCAGTTTTGAAAATTGATTTTTGATCTTAACTTTCATTGCATCCCATTGTGTTTTTTCAGCCTGTTCTGTTTTTTTTGCTTGTTCAGTCATTTAAATCTCCTTGCTAGATTGTTTTGTCCCAATATACTCTCAACTTTACATCATCAAGAATAATACATAGTTACTATGCCCGTTATAGGGTAGTCCTATCTGTTGATTATCGATATTAAAGGGCTATTCATCAAAAACATCTTGTGAAAAGTTTTTAATCGCTTTACTCAGTTTATCTTCAAGTTTATCTAATTTCTGCTGTAACTGATTTCTTTTGTCGTTAATCGTGCCTTTAGAATCGACTTTGAGCTGAAGAAGGCTAGCTTCTATTTTCTTTTTCTTTATTTCAATCTCTTCAATTAATTCTCTTTTAAAGTGATTCATTCTTTTTCTCCCATTTAAATAAATTAAAATGCTTATTTAGGTTTTAGGCCTTGCTTGAAAACGACGTTTATAAAACATACCTATCAGCAATAAGAGGAGCGTTGATCCCAACACAGAAATTCCAAGAGACCCCCAAAAACCATATAAGGTCATGTCAAAAATCTTAAAAACTGAACCTCCTATAACGGCCCCTGCGACCCCTATTACGAGATCTGGGAATAATGCTGATTTTTTTTCTTCGACTAATCTGTTTGCGATCCAACCAGCAAGAAGACCAACAGTAAAAAAAACGAAAAACTCCATAACTTACTCCTATTATTTTTAAGTAAAAAGAAAGCACAGGGAAGAAGTCATTTTTAATCCATGGAGGAAGACATCCCTGTGCTTGAGGTCAAACTCTATAAGCTCAACTCTAGATTAAATCGTATTAATAGATTTCTGGAAATCGTGGCATTCTTTATCTGCTTTAGCTTGAGTATAACCATAAGTTTTCTGAACTTTATGAGTCAGTAAATCCATACGCCCTTCCAAACTCTCAATATCTGAATCTCTGAGTTTTGAAAACTTGTTTTTAATTTTCACCTTTAATACTTTCCATTCGATTTTTTCTGTATTTCTAATCATAAAAACTCCTTATTTGTTATTAATAAAAAGTATTATCAACTTATTCATTCGAGGTATAATATATAGTTACGATAGTAACAATAGCTTCTCCCTATACATAAACACTCATTTTCTCTTAAGGCATAAACTTACAGTTCAAAAATTCTTCGTTACATTTAAATATTAAAGCAATTAACAAATACGCCACCATAATCAGGCCAAGAAATGAAAATATTTCAAATACATACATTCCGGAAGCAAAACTCCCAACTGGAAAAATAATCAAAGTGATAAACATAATTGTTTTCTGTAAATTCTGGTCAAGCCTCTTCATTTCGAAATACACCTAATTAGCTAGAAGGCTTAATCCAGTCTTTTTTGTATATGCTTGCTTACTCTCTGAAATGCTTTTTTCAACACCTGCCCGGAGCCTATAAAAGAGTTTAATTACCGAAGGGTCTTTCCCAAACATAAAAATATTATGAGAGTCAATCTTTAAACTTCCTCGATAAATATCGTCATACTTAGACACAGAGAAAATCGCGCGACTCTTATCTTGGAGGAGGTTCTCCAGCCTATTAAGCTCCCTAAATATCACTTTTTCTTCTTTGTCTGAAAAGGTGAAGTCTTGCATATTAAACCTTAATTTATCAAAACTATTGTTACTAATATTTACCCGATCCATCTTCTTCTCCAGTCAAGATCTTTAAATCTTGAGTTTTTCCAATCATAGGCATAAGGATCACCACAATAAGGGGCATTAGGATTTCCTTCAACTTCAATATTGTCATCAGAACTACCTCTATCCCACGATCCGTCATTTTTCACCTTCAACTCTTCAGAATTCTGGCGAATATTTTTGTTCTTTAAGTTCATAATGAACTCACTTACGGTTTTCATTATTGTCTCTCCTCTTTTCACAAAAGGCGGGTAGGAGAACCTACCCGCCTCTATTATTTTGATAACTAAAAACCGTCACGTATGAAAACTTAACAGTCGCAATAGTTTCGTCCTACTCACGAATGGGAGACCTCCACTTTCCGCTTTCAGTTATTAGCAACTGCCTTTTCCCAAATTTATCTTAACTTTCTCTAGTTATCATCAATTGAGTTTGTTTCACCCATTTCACTTATATCAAGCAACTCTACTTGAGATAAGTAATTTGAAGCTTCCCACCCTCAAGTTATTTTATATTAACCCATATCTTTTGTTCATTGCTCTTGAGCAAAGCCATTGAACTCATCACTTCCTAGAATATACGGCTTTTGAAAACCTCGTAACAATCTCCTGATTTTCTTAACCGAAAATTTTCTTCCATCTTCCTTAGTTGAAATAATATCCCCCCATACCTTTACGTGTTGATTTAAGTAAGGTGAAAACTTTTTCATTCCTGTGCCATGCACAAGTAATATGTCTTCATCATCTTGGGTGTAGAGGCTTGATAAATTAACATTATCCTTATCATCCCATCCTGCCGCTACCAATGTTCCTTCGAAAACCTTGTTCTTTTCAATCATTAGACCTTCCTTTTTGTGTGATTGTTTAATTTTTCCGCTGTATTCTATCCCTATAGCCTTTGCTTCGTTATGCTCTCCTAGAAACTCGAGGTATTCGACTGCTCCCAGAATAGACTTTTCGTGTAATGAACTCATGTCTTCACTTCCTGATTTTTAATTACCTATTTATAGAGCAATAACCGTGCCAAGCAGTGATACTCATTAACTTCAACTACTTGGAATGTTAATAACGCCATAAGACCGTCAGCTCAATTCATCAATTGAAGCGAACAGCGAGATTCAGACTCTGGAAAAGTGTCCTGAAGGTTCACTAATAGAACAAAAGCGTCAGCTATATAAAAAAAACAAGCACAACACCGAAGGATAGAGTAACGTCTCACCTACAAGGGTGGCTAAATTGCTTAAAGAAATACTCATTATTACGAACAACAATACAACAAAAGAAATATTCAAATTATATTTTAGTGAAGAATATAATATCTCAATCTACAAAAGCATTGATGATTCTATCAAAAACAATTGTAAAAGTTTTTTTGATTATGTTTTCATAGAGATTTCTTATTTGAAAAATTTTGAAACAATTCCATTAACTCAAGAAGTTTTCAATAAAACTTTCCTCCCTCTTCTGGAAAACTTCCCTGAATCAAAAAAATAGTAATGGCTGATAGACTTCATACTCAAGATTGTGTATTGGCAATTAAGCTCGGAATCAATAATTATATAAACTACCCTCTAGTAGTAGAAGAAATCCAATATGTAATGGATTTGATTTATAAGAATATTAAAAATGAAGCTGTCATAGATTATCTAGACAAAAAATCATTTCAAACTGCGCCGGGTGACTTACTGCAATCCCAATCCCCTTCAATGCAATCAATCATTGAAAAAATTCGCGCTGTTGCAAAAACGAGATCAACAGTTCTTCTTACCGGTGGATCTGGAACTGGAAAAAGTGTCCTTGCCAGGAAAATTCATGAGCTAAGCAATAGAGAAAAAAATAAGTTCATCAGTGTCCATTGTGGGGCAATTCCAGAGAACCTTATCGAAAGCGAACTTTTTGGACACGAAAAAGGCTCTTTTACAGGTGCCATAAAGAAGAAGCTAGGAAAGTTTGAGTTAGCGGATAGTGGTACTATATTCCTCGATGAAATCGGTACACTGACAGAGGCAACACAAATTCGGTTGCTCCAGGTACTTCAAGAGCGCTTTATTCAACGAGTGGGAGGAGTGGAAAACATTCCGATCGATATTAGGGTTATTGCTGCGACGAATAGCAACCTTGAATATCGAGTAAAAAAGAAAACCTTCAGAAAAGACCTTTATTATAGACTCAATGTTTTCCAGATCGAAGTTCCGCCACTAAGTAAACGAACTGAAGATTTAAAAGAATTATCTAAAAGTATATTAACTAGATTCAACCATCTATATCGCAAAAATATCAATTCTCTAGACTCTGCGGTTTTAGAGGCCTTTAAACTTTACTCTTGGCCAGGTAATATTCGAGAACTAGAAAACCTGATTGAGCGAGCCTATGTTTTAGAGAAAGGTAACACCCTCTCGGCGGAACATTTCCCAAATGATCTTTTCAAAGAAGTAAATATACCAAAATCAATTTTAACGCTAACAGGATCTTTGAACCTTCACGATGAAAGAAAAAAGGCACTTAGATCGTTCGAAAAAAATTATATTGAAGTCCTTCTTCAAAAATCGAATGGATGTCTTAAGAAAGCTTCAACAATTTCAGGGGTGAGCGTAAGACAACTTCACAAATTTATAGCGAAATACGAGATTAACAGAAAGGAGTATATTCTCAACAATCCTTAGAATTGAAATCACAAAGTTAGATTTTTTAATTAATACTAAAGAAGTAGATAATAAAAATAAAGGAATATAATGACAATTAGTGCAGGATGTAGAACACGAGTTAAGAGTAGATACCTTGAAGGAATAATCATTGCTTCAGGCTGGAATTTTGAGGGTGAAGTTATCCAACTTACACTGCACACATGGAAAGAGGATGAATACCCCATTACAATGGATAAAATCGGAAAATCGCTTGTCCCATTTTGTCAGAACGAATTTAAGATCAAGGGATTTATAGATAAGAACAAAAACCTCACTATTATCCAATT
>JAUHYH010000212.1 GCA_030426585.1 Bacteriovoracia bacterium | reverse complement strand
TCAAGTATGAAGTTAGAACATTTTTCTCACAAAGAGTTCTAAATTCGGATAGTTGTTTTTCAGAGAGGATGAGAAGGTCTGAGGTTTTTCGATCATCAGCAGCTGAAGCCACTGCAACTTCTTCCCATAAATGAGACTGAGCAATATCAATATAAGCCTCTAGGCTTTCTCCAAGATAAATGTGCTCAAAATCATGCATCACGTACGACTCTCTCCTCTAATGTAGAAAGTGTAGCATCGTTTATTGAGTCGTGTAAGTTTTTTTCCTGTATCCAGTCTCTCCACTCAGCAATTTTAAGGGAGCTTCCTGAATGGTGAATTCGAACAGCTTGTTCATCTTGAGAAATAATAAAGTCATACTCTGACGACTTCTGTACTTGTGGTCCTGTAATTACTTTTGCCCCAGCGACATAGGGTTCTAACAAAGAATGAGTTGTTCGTAAAAAACCGCCTCCCACTAACGCCACATCATAATAATTATACAGCTCACAAAGGACTCCCTTAATATCAAATAAAAGGATCGCGTTGGGGGGGATATCAGTCGTACTAAAGTTTTCTTTGATTATCAGAACAGGTATATCATAAGACTCGAATCGCTTTTGAATCTCTTGATTTATTTCATCACTCAAATTGTGAGGAGCAATCGACAAGGATAACTCTCCAGATTTCACCGCTGCAACAATTTCATCTATTTTGTAATTATCATACTCATCAAGCCAGAAATTACCGATCATCATTTTGGTTTTTTTTGTCCCTTTTAAATAAGATTCTATTGTCTCCCACCAGTCATATTTACTCTTTAAAGTATTCTCTGCTTTATTAATCCTTTTTAAAATCTGATTAACTCTAAGATCGGCTTGAAGTAGTTTTTGACTTGAGATCATAAAGTCACTCTTAAACCACTCAAGTTCTTTTGAGTTTACCGTGACAATAAGATCAAAAAGTTGAAACACTTTCTTGTAGAACTTTTTTAATAAGAAATTTTTGTTTCTAATACTTTTAACTGATGCTGAGAATAATGCCATAAACTCAACATGTTCTCTCAACATCAAAAGCTGAGGGAAAAAGTCATAGCGCACTAGAATTAAACGTTTCGCCGTTACCCAATCTTTTAAGCTTGAAATATTCTTTCTCGAAAAAAAAGGAAGTATCAAGTAGCGAACTTGAGAACGATACTTAGAATGAAACTCAACAACTTTATCTTCAACACTTTCAGAGCAGTAAATTATTTCAATTTTCCTTTTGGGATTTTCTAATACTTTCTCAAGGAATATTTTGACCTGCTCAAATTCACCTTCACTAGAAAACTCAACACAAAGATCCGCAACAACAGCTTCTTCCTTATAACTGATTGATCCTGGTTGCCAGTCATTCCGACTTTCAAAGGACGCTCTTTTCTTAAATACATATCGGCCCAGTTTTCCCAGGTAAAATTCCAAATAAAAAAGACCTCTTAGCCAAGACAATTAAAGAACTCCTAAAATTCTATCCGCGTCGTCTTTAACTTCTTTGTAATCAACTTTAGTCAAACAGAATTTTTCGGGTTGCGTGCACTTTCCCGCTCCATAATGATGGCAGGGACGACATTTAATCGGTTCATATTTGAGAAGTGATTTTTCTAAGATCGGAGAAAAACCATAATACTCACTGGTTGGCCCCATAAACATAATAACCGGAATATTTAAAGCTTCAGCAATATGACAAAGTCCAGTGTCGTTACCAATCAATAACTGTCCTGTGGCAACTTCACTGATGACTTCATCTAGCGTGAACTTCCCTTGTGCATAAACAACTTTCTTAGGACGATCAGTTGCTAGTTTTTTTAGGGGTTCACAAAAATTATCATTAGGTCCCCCTAGAATAACAAACTGATAGTCTTCATACTTAAGATCCGTTAAAAAACTCTGAATAAGATCCTCAAAAGACTTTAAGGGCCATTGTTTTTTGGGGTGAGCAGCCGCTGGCATAAAAAAGATTTTTTTATCTAATGTTCTTTCCCTCTCTATATGTGTTTTTGGAGCTTCACTTCCCCATCCTAAGGCTGGAGCAAAGTCTCTCTGAACTCTCTCATTAATTTTTTCAACTCCCTTTTGAAAGAAAGGATAAAGATTAATTTTAAATTGAGTTAATAAGAAGCGTTCAATTTTTCTTTTATCTAGTGAGAGATAAAAGATTTTTGAGAAAAGAAGTTTAAGAAAAAAAGTTCTCGTATTTGAATGAAGGTCAAGAGCTAGATCAATCGGTTTTTCTCTATGGATTCTTTTTACTGTTTTTACAATTTCAAGAATCCCTTTAAAGCCGCCTTTTTTTGAAACGGGCAAAAGTGAATTAATTAAAGGATGTCCCATTAAGGGTGCTTTTAAATGATCAAAAGTAAGGTAAGTAATCTCAATCTCTCCAAAACGATTTTTTAAAGATTGTAAGATTGCGGTTGTGAGAACAATATCTCCGATACTCGAAAAACGAATTACTAAGAAGTGCTTTTTAGACATCCCTTTACTCACTCAACCAATCAAGAAGTGAAGGAGTAAAATAACTCAAAATAATGGAAGCCCCTGCTCGCTTGAAAGCAACAATACTTTCAACTGCAACGTCTTTTTCTACCAACCAGCCCTTCTCTGCAGCGGCCTTAAGCATAGCGTACTCTCCACTCACTTGATAAACAGACAGCGGAGTTTCAAGTTCCAAGTGAAGCAGTTTTAGAATATCGAGATAAGGCATTCCCGGTTTAACCATCAGAATATCAGCCCCTTCGCTTACATCAAGCTCTGCTTCACGAAGTGCCTCGCTAGAGTTACGGATATCCATTTGATAAGTCTTTTTATCTCCTGACTTTGGAGCTGAATCTAGAGCCTCTCTAAAGGGACCATAAAAAGCAGAAGCATACTTCGCTGTATAACTCATGATTAAAGTGTTATGAAATCCTTCCTCTTCAAGACTCTCTCTAATAGAAAGAACTCTTCCATCCATCATGTCAGAGGGTCCAATGATATCAGCCCCTGCTTTTGCTTGGGCAACACTCATCTTGCTCAACACTTCAAGTGTCGGATCATTGAGAATTTCACCGGTCTTCGAATCCACAATTCCGTCATGCCCATCAGTCGAATAGGGATCAAGAGCAACGTCTGTCATTATCAACAAGTTTGGAAACTTCGATTTAATTTCAGCCATCGCCTTTAAGTAAAAATTGTCAGGGTTATAAGAATAAGTGCCATGAGAGTCTTTATGCTTTTCAGGAACAACCGGAAAAAGACAAATCCCCTTCAACCCTTTTTCTGTCCAAGTTTTTAAAGACTTCAAAAGTAAATCAAGGCTTACTCGATTTTGGCCTGGCATAGAACTAATAGGCTCTTGGCTATTCGATCCCGGTAATAAAAAAACGGGATAAATAAGGTCATCAGTTGTAACAGAACTTTCAGCAACTAAATCCCTAATCGCTCCGTCTTTTCTTAAACGTCTCGGTCTTATGTATTGATGCATAGAATTATTTTAACATAGCTTGATAGGCTGCTGCATAGAGCTTCATGTTTTTCACAATAGAAGCGAGCCCGTTTGTTCTATTCATAGAAAGGTTGTCAATTATCCCGGTCTCTTTCAAAAAATCCGGAGAGGTCTCCAAGATTGTTTGAGGACTTTCATCTCCATAGACCTTCACTAAAAGCCCAACAATCCCCTTAACAATCAGAGCGTCACTGTCAGCTTTAAACCTAACTGTTTCACCGTCTAGCTCCGGGTACAGCCAAACCTGAGATTGGCACCCCTTCACTCTATATTTATCGGTT
>JAUHYH010000211.1 GCA_030426585.1 Bacteriovoracia bacterium | reverse complement strand
ATAAGCAGCTGTTCCTGCGAGCAAATTGACCAGAAACCTCTGTGAACTCCTATGGTGAGTGTATTCAATTTGCGAGACGCTTTTAAGCTGATCATTGACCGTTTCAATAAAGATCTTTTTCTCAAGAGGATTTTATCATCTTACACCCATTGCTAACAATGTGTTAGCAATGGGCGCAAAATGATCCATTGCCTAGGGCCCAAGAACCTACAGCCTACAAATTCCCGACACACCCCAAGAGCCAAGGGAGCCCGTCTTGTTCGAGCAGCAGGCAGCGAGAGCGAGCCCCTTAGAGGGGAAGCGCCCGATGGCTGTTGCCCATTGGTTTTTATTCACCGGTCTTTGGCAAACGGTAACTTTTTCTGAATAAAGTCTTTCTCCTGTTTTAGCATGGTTCATTAAAATTGCAGTTGCAGCTTCTAGAGCTGTGGGTATCCCATAAGGAATTTCACTTTGCTGCGCACACGTTTGAACAAGGGTTTTCATATGTTCGTAATTCTTTTTTTGACTATTCGGAATCACATCTCGGGTCATAAGGACCCAATAGGATGGATAACTTTTCGCTCCCAGCTCCCTTTTTATGTCGTTATCATAAGCTCGATATTGAGTTTTATATCCCACTTTTGGCTCCCTAATGAGCTCAGAGAGACGATTGAGGGTAAAAGGCTTTCTATTAATAGTATTGGGAATGAGAACTAGCATATGCGTTTCTCTTACCTTTTTATCGGGCCAGAATACACAAGGCCTATCCAAAATTTCTCTAATATTGTTAGGCAATGGAGGTTCTGCTCCAATATCTCCAAAACATGTGCCCCATTGAGATTTTCCAAACTCAAAACAAAACAAATTTCTTGGTTTTTCAGTTATTTTTTTCCCTAAAAACCAACCTTTTTTCACTTGAGGTCTAATGACATCCTTAAGAAGTATTCGCGAGAGAGGATCCTTTAAATCTATTTCTAATTCTTTTGCAACATCCCTTAAATATTTTATCTGGCTAGCAAACTCAATCGCTGCTTCAGAATTAATGCCTGGGAGATTTAGAAGTCCCATTGATTCTCCTGCTATTACTTCTACCTGAAGAGCAGCTCTTTCAACTTCCAAGCTTGCAAGAATTTCATGAGCTGTTTCTTCTTTCTCTCGATATCTTTTCAATACTATAGTCGCTGCATCACTCGCCACAACTAAAGCTTTATCATCAACGACAGAAGTTCCTTCTAAGAATCTATGAGCCCTTACTACATCACCCTTAATCTTGATAATTTCAAAAAAAGAGTCTTTCTCTAGGTAAAGCATTGATGCAAGATCTAAATCTTCTATTCTTTTTTCAATTTTACTTTTTAACAAATCAAGGCGATCATCTCAATCCTCATGCCCACAAATTTCTTTGACTCTATCAATTCCTTCGTCAATAGATTTTCCTCCACATTCAAATGACTCAATAGGTACAGAAAAAGATTCAACCACCTTATTAAGCTTTTCTTTTTTCTTAATAATTTTTTTTAATCCCTGCAACTTTATTAAAGCTGAATAAACTTGGTCTAATGATTGACAATACAGATCAAAAAAATCATCACATTCCTGTGTGACTGCACGTTTTTTTTCTGATTGTTTAGCGCTATTATGAATCCATAAAGGGATGCCAAGTGGAATCGAATAAACAATTGTCTGTAAAGGAGATAACCGATACTGATCTTTTACTTCTTCCTTAATTTTTTCAAGACGAGCGTGTTTCTGTTTTCGAAGGTTTTTCCATTTTTCATCAAACTGCTGAGGCGTATCAGCTCTGATTCCTTTCAACCCAAAAATATGCTCTTGAAGCTGCTTTTGTTTCTTTTCAAGCGCTTCTTTCTTGCCGGGGCTAGCTTTTTCTCCAAATTCTTCAAGGGCTTTTTTTATGAGGAATACATCGATAGTTTTGATAACATGATCGACTATTTTTTTGATGCATCCTTTAACAATCTTCTTACTAAAAACATCTACAATTTTAGGATCTATTTCTGGTAAATGTAAAAACTCTCCAACTTCAGGATGAGAAGAAGAAAGAAGAACTTTGATTAAGCTTGATTTTAAAACGCTTTGCTCAAAAGCATCTACATTTCCTATATCAAAGCTCTGTAAACCATCTATTTTTGGCATTAAATCTTTTTCAAAGCATTCTTCGATTAGTTTTTTATGATTTGGATGTAAAAGTTGCTGAGTAGACCAGCTAACACCTCCATCTAATGATGACAAACGATTAAGACAATGCTTACGGTTTTCAGCATTCTCAAGATCAAACAAGGGAATAAAATAGCTTAGACCAATCTGCTCGCGTAACTCTTTTTCTTTTTTTTGTACTTCCTGACGATGCTCTATTTTTTCTTCTGTTTCGGGAAGATCCTTTAATTTTTGCTTCAATTTTGTTCTTTTTAGCTCAGAAAGTTCTTTCTGATACGTTTCTATTTTTGACTTTAGGGAGGGATCATCAAGTTCAGTAAGAGCTTCTATTTTTGACTTTAGGGAGGGATCATCAAGTTCAGTAAGAGCTTCTATTTTTGCTTCCAGTTTTTGCTCTTCTTTGGATGGTCTAGTTAATTCTCTTCTTTGTTCAGCTTCTATCGATTGAACTTTTACAAAATTCACGTCGTTAGAATATTTTGTAATCCCTAATATACAGCTTTCTGTATTGCCCAATAAACGCTTTAACTGATTTCCAAGCTGAGCAGCAGCAGCATATCTTCCTTCGGTATTAGTAATTGCTTCAAGGACTAGAATTTTGGGTTGGTATTTTTCAATAAGTCGTTTAAGAGCACATTCCATCCCTAGGGAGATTAATGAGCCATTTGTATCGCTAAACCCTGGAAAATCCACAATCGCTAGGTCGCTGAGTATCTTCACTGTTGGAAGAAAGGTGCAAGATTCTCTACCGTGGCCAATCAAGTTATCTTGCTTATTAGTAGATGAATATTTGCCATTAACATCTACTACCATTTCATCTCCTCGAAGAAAACACAGTGTTGTAGATTTCCCAGCTCCAGTGTTGCCTAACAAAAAAAGAACATTCTGAATATCAGAAGGGAGAGTAAAGGTAACTTGCTTAATGACAGATTTTTGCGTTTCCAAAATGATATGAGAAATCTCAGAAAAAGATAATGTCCGTATTTTTTCTTCTCTTTCAATGCGAGTTGGAAGCGCTTTCATATCAAGAAGATGGTCGTAAAGATGAATATATTCTTCTTTTAATAAATTCTCCAAGTAAGCAGGATATTTTTCAGGATGACTCCTTCTTTTTTTTGTTAGAATTGTTTTTCTCGATTCAATGGCCTCCTTAAGTTTTTTTTCCTTATGGTCTGGATGAGCTTTTTCTAAATCTGTAACAGTGGCGGGAGAAGCGGTTTGCTTACCGATAAAGGTTTTCATTGCTTGCAGACCAGAGGCTACAAGTTCTTTCTTTTTCTCATCAGACATGTTAAAGCTGAGCGTTCCAACATCTTTTACGTCAATCTCAATCACTCGAGACTGATTATACGGGTTCAGCGATCGGATAGCTTCTTCAGCGCCGAGATAGACTTGACAAATTCCCTTTAATAGATCTCCTGTATTTTTTACATTCCTTTGAGTCTGTTGAGGTGTTAGAGAGGAAAAGAGGCTGAATCCAATAGTCTCTTTGTTGAATTTGGGACAGTTTCCTTCAGGACCAAGATCCTCCTGAGTAAGGTACTTTTTCTGATCAAAGGTTTCAATGGGGAAATTATAAAGCATACCTCCATCTAGGAAAGAGCCAAACTGGGGATAAGGAATACGATCTCGCTGCTCACCACTTTTTTGTAAAATATGCATGACATGCGGTTTA
>JAUHYH010000024.1 GCA_030426585.1 Bacteriovoracia bacterium | reverse complement strand
CGGAGTTAATATGAGTCGTTTCTGTGCGATTTTACAAGAAGAGGCCCAAGACACTCCCGTTGATCTTGCATTTATTAAAAAAGTTTCACAAAGCGGAAAGTCAGTTCTTTTTGTAGGAACGAAAAGACAAGCAAGTAAAGTTATTAAGGATACAGCTGAAAACTGTGGTGCTTTTCACGTATCTAACAGATGGCTAGGTGGGATGTTAACGAATTATAAAACAATTGCACTTTCAATCGACAAGCTTAGAAAAGTTGAAAAGATGAAAGAAAACGGTGACTTCATCCTCCTTACTAAAAAAGAGCAAGGTAAAATCAATAAAGAAGTTGAGAAGCTTGAGAAAAACCTTGGTGGAATCAAGAACATGAGAAAGCTTCCAGGAGCTATCTTTGTTGTAGATCCGAATGCTGAAAGAATTGCTGTAAATGAAGCAAATTGTCTTGGAATTCCAGTTGTTGCAATCACTGATACAAATTGTGATCCAGATGGAATTGATTATGTTGTTCCAGGAAATGACGACGCTATCAAGTCGATCACTTTATTTACGGAGTATTTTGGGAACGCTGTTTCTGAAGGTTCAAGCAAAGCTACTAAGAAAGCAGATACAAAAATAGAAAAAGATATCTCTCTAGAAAAAGAAATTCTTGAAAAGTACGAGAAAGATATCGAACTTAAGGAAGAATTTGCAGAACCAGTAGAGCAAGAACTAGAAGCAACTGACGAAACTGGTAAATAATTTAGAGGTATATAATGAGTATTTCAGCAAGTGATGTAAAAGAATTAAGAGAATTAACTGGTGCCGGAATGATGGATTGTAAAAAGGCACTTTCTGAAAATAATGGCGACAAGGAAGCTGCAATTGATTATCTAAGAGCGAAAGGCCTGGCGAAAGCTGCTAAAAAACAAGGTCGAATCGCTGCTGATGGATTGATTGGAACTTTTTTAACAACTGATGGAAAGACAGGGTCATTGGTCGAAGTTAACTGTGAGACAGACTTTGTTGCTAAAAACGATGCCTTTAAAGAATTTGTTTTCAACCTTTCAAAACTTGTTTCTGAAAACAAGATAACTTCAGGAGAAGATCTTCTTAAGACATCTTATAACTCTTCAGGAACAGTTGAAGACGAGATCAATAATCTCACTCTTAAAATCGGTGAGAAAATTGCTTTTAGAAGACTTGAGACAATTAATGTTACAGGTAACGGAGCAGTTGGATCTTATGTTCATACAGGAAAGATTGGTGTTTTAGTAGAAGTTGATACTGATAAAGACTTAACATCCAATGATGCTTTCACAAGTGCTTTGAAAGATGTTTGTATGCATGTCGCTGCTTCTGACACTCAATTTATCCGCGCAGATGAAATGGATGAAGAGTTCAAAAACAGAGAAGCTGAAGTTTATGCTGCTCAGTTAAGAGAGCAAGGTAAACCAGAAAATATGATTCCAAATATTGTTAAAGGAAAACTCAACAAGCTTGCTAGTGAAGTTTGCCTTTTGAATCAGAAATTCGTTAAAGACCCAGACCAAACAGTTGAAAAGTTTTTGTCAGCTGTTGCCTCTGAAGTTGGTGGAGCTATCACAGTTAAGCGCTTCGTAAAATTCAATCTTGGTGAAGGGATTGAGAAAAAAGAAGACAATCTAGCTGAAGAAGTAGCTAAGATGACTGGTGGTAATTAAGAAGGTGTTTACAAGTTTTTAATAACTTAGAGAGGACACCTTTGTGCGTGTCCTCTTTTTTTAAGAGAAGAAAAAATGGCATATAAAAGAGTTCTTTTAAAAATCTCAGGTGAAGCTTTAGCCGGTAGTCAGGGGCATGGAATTCACGGAGAAACACTCGAGACACTTACAAAACAAATTCAAAAAATTCATGAAGAGGGCTTTGAAGTTGCTATTGTTGTTGGTGCGGGCAATATCCATAGAGGAGTTGCAGGCGCCCTTGGTGGAATGGATCGTGCGACATCCGATTATATGGGAATGGTTGCGACAGTTCTAAATGCCTTAGCGATTTCAGACTCGCTAGAAAGAAGGAATGTTTATACTCGGGTCATGTCTGCAATTGATATGCGAGAGGTGGCGGAGCCTTATATTAGAAGAAGAGCAGTTCGGCATCTTGAGAAAAAACGGGTTGTTATCTTTGCCGCTGGTACAGGTAACCCATACTTCACAACAGATACTACCGCAGCTCTTAGGGCCAATGAGATTAATGCAGATGTCATTCTAAAAGCGACTAAGGTCGATGGTATTTTTGATAAGGATCCTATGGAGCATAAAGATGCCGTTATGTACGACGAACTCAGCTATCTTGATGTGATTAATAAATCGATAAAAGTTATGGATACCACTGCAGTAACTCTTTGTATGGATAACAAGATGGAGATTATTGTTTTTAATCTCTTTACTGATGGAAATATTTTGAAAGTATTAAAAGGTGAAAAAATAGGAACCAAAGTTAGGTTATAGGAGTCAACAATGATTGATGATATTAAAAAAGTTTTAAATGAATCCATGGAAAAGTCTTTAAAATCGCTTAGCGCTCAGCTAACAAAGGTTAGAACAGGTCGTGCGAATCCGAGTGTTTTAGATGGCGTGACTGTTGATTATTACGGGTCTCAAACTCCGATTGCTCAAGTTGGACAAATGAGTACTCCGGAAGCTCGTCTTCTTCAAATCCAGCCTTTTGACAAAGGAATGATTGGAGAGATTGAGAAAGCGATTATTAATTCAAACTTGGGACTTACTCCAGCAAATGACGGGAATTTAATTCGAATCAATTTTCCAGTTCTAACTGAAGACAAAAGAAAGGATTTAGTTAAAACCGTAAAGAAGCACGGTGAAGATGCTAAAATAGCTATTAGAAACGTTAGACGTGATCAAAATGATATTGTGAAAAAGTCTGAAAAATCTAAAGAAATTTCAGAAGATGATTCAAAGAAATTCCAAGCAGAAATTCAAAAAGTAACTGATACCTTTGTTGCAAAAGTTGATGACATGATTGCTAACAAAGAAAAAGAGCTTATGACGATCTAATGGAAAAATCCCTTAAAGATGTTGCGATTATTATGGATGGTAATGGTCGCTGGGCCAGAAACCGTCACCGCCCTCGTATTTGGGGGCATGTTCGTGGAGCCCACGTGGTCTCTGAAATTGTTGAAAGTTCTAGTGACTTAAATCTCAACTCTTTAACGTTGTATGCATTTAGTACAGAAAATTGGTCTCGCTCAAAAGAAGAAGTTTATTTCCTGTTTAAGCTTCTCGACAAATTCCTTGATCGTGAAAAAGAAAAAATTTTAAAAAATAATATTCAATTTAATGTTTTAGGTGATTATAGCTTCTTACCAGAGAAAACATTAAAAAAGATCATTAATCTTAAGAGTCTCACAAGTGTTGCTGATGGATTAAAATTAAACTTTGCCTTTGGATATGGGGGAAGAAAAGAAATTATCGATGCAGTTAATCGCTATATTGAATTAAATCCGAATAAAGCAATTGATTTAGAGTCATTAGAAAATAACCTTTATGATTCAAGTTTAACAGATGTTGATTTAATCATTAGAACAGGTGGCGATTTAAGAATTTCTAATTTTCTTTTATGGCAATCAGCATATTCTGAACTTTTTTTTACAGATACTTTCTGGCCAGATTTTTCAAAAACAGAATTTGAAGAAATCCTTAAAAATGTTTCCATCCGTGAAAGACGATTTGGAGGAATAGGAAAAGTTTTAAGCTTTGATAATCAAAAAATTATTGCGAAAAAACACTCTGATAGTTTAGTGAGTGAGGTGAAGTCGCTTGAGTTCTAATACGAAGAAAAGAATTTTTTCAGCATTGGGGATAGTAGGGGGATTACTTATTATTCTTTCACTGGGTAGAGAAGTTACTCAGGTGTTTGCTTTTTTATGCTGGGGAGTTCTCATTACGGATGAAATCCTCACGAATTTCTTAAAACTTGAAAGAAAGTCTAATGAGTACATGTTTTCATACACAATTTATGGTGTACTTGTTGCCCTTTTTTTTGGTGTAGAGAATGAAAACTTTTCGAAGTTATTAATATTTTTAAACATTATCCAAAATATCTATCTTCTGATGTTTCTATTCAAAAAAAGAAATCACACTTTGAATATTTTTAGATCATTAAGAGAAGTGAAGTTCTTAACAAGCTTTTTTGTTTTTCTTCCTGTCCACTCGGTTGTTTATTCTATGAATAATTCTCAATGGATCTTAATTTTCCTTGGTCTTATTCTTCTTGTTGGCAGTACAGACACCATGGGCTGGCTTGTTGGAAAAAACTTTGGGAAGCATAAATTATGGCCAGCTGTTTCGCCTAAAAAGACAATCGAAGGTGCACTTGGCTCTCTTATCTCAGCTCCTTTATTACTTACCCTTTATTGGGGTATGTTTATCGGCAAAGCTGAGTGGTATCTAATTCCAATATTTATTGTTTTAACGATCTTCACCATTATTGGAGATTTAGTTCAATCAAAGTTAAAACGAAGGTTTTCCCTAAAAGATAGTTCAACGCTAATACCCGGTCATGGCGGTGTTTACGATCGTTCAGATAGCCTTCTCTTTGTTGCACCCTTCTACAGCCTATTTGTTTCTTTAGTGGTGTAAAACTCTCTAATATTATTTAGACCTGATTTTCTATAGCTTTATCTTTTTTAAGAAGCAGAATAAAATAGATCAAGAATGTATACTCTCTTAATATTTCTTATTTTTCTAAGCCCACTCGTCTTTTTCCATGAATTAGGACATTTTCTATTTGCGAGACTCTTTGGCGTAAGAGTTGAGGTCTTTTCTATCGGTTTTGGAAAAAAACTTTTCAGCTTTAAAAAAGGTGATACCGAGTATAGATTTTCGCTAATTCCCCTCGGTGGTTTTGTTAAAATGTTTGGGGATGATCCCCTTAGAAAAAATGAAGTAGCTGAATCAGAGCAAAGTTATGCTTTTAATCATAAATCTAAATGGGCTAGATTCTGGATTGTATTTGGCGGACCACTTGCTAATTTTTTAATGGCCTTCGCTATTTATGGATTTATGATCTGGAATGGTGAAACAGTTTCAGTTTTCAAGGTTGGAGAAGTTAAGTCCGATTCTAAAATTGCAGAGATCGGATTTCAAACGGGTGATACTCTTCTAAAGATAAACGGAGAGGATCTTTATACTCAAGAAGATTTTGCTTCAATGAAAGACTCTGGCAATATTTTTAAGGTCCAAAGAGGAGACAAAGAAATTGAAATTTCTTCAGACATAAGTGGGGAAGATTTTTTAAGAGAATATTATGTTAATACTCAAAGTCTAGAAGAACCTTCCTTTGTTAATAGCAAAGGGGAAGTTCTTTTTGTTTATGATCAGAATCCACTCCCAGAAGAAACAACATCACTTCAGGAGCTAATACTACGAAAACCATCGCTTGTTTATTTCTATGATCAAGATAAAAAATTAGTTGGGCAACTTCCTAATTCTGCTAACTCTATCGAAGAATCATTATGGAATCACGATTATTACAATCTAGGGTTAAAAGTTAAAAATGTAATTTCAGATTCAGCTGCAGAAAAAGCGGGATTAAAAAATGACGACATTTTTATTGCCTCAGGAAGTACTCCGTTTTATCAATTCACTGGTTTAAGAAAATTTATTCAAGAACAAAAAAATAATCCTACTGAATATACGATTGTAAGAGATGGTGAAGAGCAAACAATTCTCTTGGCTGCGGAAGAAAAGAAACACGGGGATACAACTTTTTATAGTGTAGGGATAGAAAGCTCTGTTCAGCTTCACCAAACTCCTAAAAAATACATAGAAGGAAAATCACTAATGAAGTCTTTAGTGATGGGTTATAAGCGAACAGAACTCAAGATGTTTCAGACTCTTGAGGGTTTTAAGAAAATCTTCTTCTCAAACTCGTCGATGAGTCAAATAGGTGGACCAATCACAATTGCAAAAGTTGCTACAGACTCGTTTGATAAAGGGCTTTTCTACTTTTTTAGATTAATGGCGATCATGTCTATCAACTTGGGAATCATTAACTTATTCCCAATACCAGTTTTAGATGGGGGCCATATTCTCTTTTTAATTGTTGAATTGTTTAATAGAGGGCCACTTTCAAGAAGAAAAATGGAAATGGCGCAACAGTTTGGCTTGTCACTTCTACTTCTTCTCATTATGTTTGCCTTGTATAACGATTTTTCGAGAATTTTTATATAGGAATTCATTGAGTTATTTTTTTGTCGATGCCTCTCATTCATTAACTGTTGGATCTCTTAGCGATAGCTGGAAGTGGATTGATTTTATCCAGACAGAAGAGTTACCATCAGTATCACTGCATAAATTAATCAATTCTTTAATTCCTAATGAAGATTGGACTAACGTACGAGGTGTTTTCTTTTGTAAGGGGCCAGGATCTTATACTGGTTTAAGGTTATTAGAAGGTTTTGAGCAATATTTAAGGTTCGAAAATATAAAATGCTATGATTTTTACTCTTTTGAGTTGAAAAAGATTTTGAATATAAAAAAACCATTTTTATATTCTGCTTTTAAAGGACAATATCTTATTTGCGATGAAGAAAACAAGCTGGTTAATCTTTCTGAACTAAAAGATGGTGTTGAATATTACGGAGAAAAACTTGGTGATAATTTTAACTTCAAATCAATAATAGACTTAATAAAGGAAAATCCTTCTGAAATATTTTCTAAAGTCATGAAAGAAGATCCAAAAGATATTTATTATTTTAGACCTTTAAGTGAGGAGTTTAAGAAATGAGGTTCTTCTTAATTTCTTATTCTCAAATATTATTTTCACTGACGATATCAATTTTATTTTTGTTTATATTTCCACCTCTAGGAGTTCTCTTCTTATTACTTCTTATTCTTGCTCTTTTTATTCTTAGGAAAAAAAACTTCTTAAGATCTAGTCTTGAACAATGGTCAACTAAGATTTTTCTTTCTCCTATTTCTGGAAAAGTTTTAAAAATAAAAAACGGAGATGTGACGGAAATCTTTATAAAAGTGGGGCTATTTTCTGGCTGGGGTCTTTATCTTCCAGTTAAATCTCGAGTTCTTAATTTTATTAATCAAAATCGAGATCGTGAAACACTTCCTCTAATAATTAATAAAAAGCTAAAATGCTTGGATAAAACAAGTTCAACTTTATTAGAGTTTGAAGCGCATCGATTTAATTTTTATTTGGAGTTTTGGAACAGGAATTTATTTAGTCAAACAATCCTTAATATTGATACTGGTGATATTGGTGTTTCAGGTGCTTGTACCGGACTTTTTTGCGGTGGAGGGGTTGTAAAATTGGTTATTCCTAGTGATTTTAAATTGTTAATTGAAGAGAATATGCAAATTAAAGCTGTTAAGACTTTAATCGCTAAGCTATAGATAATATATGGATAGAAATGATCCAAAACCGATCCATTTTTTTCTTCCTAATATCTTTACTGCACTAAATATAGGGTGTGGTTTTTTTGCCATAATTTTTGCTTTTAAAGGTCAGTTTTACCAAGCCTGTTTCACGATAGGGATAGGTGCAATCTTTGACCTTTTTGATGGCAAGGTTGCAAGGTGGACGGGAACACAATCGGCCTTCGGTGAACAGTTTGATTCTTTGAGTGATCTTATTTCGTTTGGCTTAGCTCCTTCGTTGATTTTTTATTTCCGTTTTCTTACAGACTCGGGCAGAGCGGGTATTATTATTGCTTTTATTTATCTACTCTGCGGAGCGCTGAGGTTAGCGAGATTTAATGTAAACTTAGATAAGGTTTCCTCTGAGTACTTTCAAGGTCTTCCGATTCCAGGAGCGGCCTTAGCATTGATCAGTTATATCTTGCTTTCTTTGGAAACGCAGTTGTTACAAAATAAATGGCTTTCTATGTTTTACATTGGATTCTATGCCATTTTAATGATTTCAACGATGCCTTTCGGTTCTTTGAAAAATACGACATGGATCGGGAGACATAAAAGAAAAGTTTTCTTTGTGATTCTTCTCGTTGCTGCTTCAATTCTTATCTATGAAGAGGTGATGCTTTTCGTATTGATGAATCTCTATGTCATAATATCAATATTATTCTTTCTTATTAACAGAAGAAAGTTTAAACAAGGAATAATAGATCTCGATGACGAAGAATTTTCTTCTTAATATTCAGTATAGAGGAACTAATTACTTTGGTTGGCAAATTCAAAACACTTCTAATGAACCAACAATTCAAGGAGAGCTTGAGTCTGCAATAAAGAAAGCCTTTAAGGTGAATGATTTTAAAACTCTCGGTTCAAGTAGAACAGATAGAGGTGTTCATGCCTTGGATCAATACTGTAAAGTTGATATTGACTTAGAAATTGAGGGAGATTCTTTTAAAAAAGCAGTCAATGATATTCTCCCCAAGGATATTAGAGTTAGGTCTGTAACTTCATGTGATAAGGATTTTCATCCCATTTATAGTTGTGAAAGAAAAACTTATAAATATTTGTTCACTGATAGCTTTGATAATATCCCGGTTATTTTCCAAAACTTAATCCATTGTCATCCGTACCCTCTTGATCTAATTGCGATGGAAGTGGCAGCAAATAAAGTGGTTGGAGAACATGATTTTCTAAATTTTCAATGTAAGGGATCCGAAGTTTCAACAACAGTGAGAAAAATCTATACTTCTAAGATCAAAAGTTTATCAGACTCATCTAATGATTTTGGATTTAATCTCAAAAACATCTGGGTTTATCATGTCGAGGGGAGTGGATTTTTAAAGCAAATGGTCAGACTTCTTATGGGGGGAATTTTTAATGTGGGTAGAGGGAAGATAACGATAGAGCAATTTCAAGATATCCTAAATAGAAAAACTGACGAACGTGCCGGTAAAGTTGTTGGCCCAGAAGGCCTCTATTTGACAGAAGTGTTATTTAAAAAATAACGCTCCGAGCAATTTGAAATATCAAGAAAATTTTTTTAATAAATCGCGTGTTTATAGGCACTTGATATTGATGAGAGGGGTCTTTCATGTTAATTTTTGCGCAAAATAAGAGGAGCCTATGACAATGCCATACACCGTTGAAAACGTTAACGATTGCACGAGAAAACTCATTTTTACTTTTGACTCAGTTGATTTAAGCAAAGAAATTGAGACAGCACTTAAGCAGAAGCAGAAAACTGCCAAACTTAAGGGCTTCCGTCCAGGGAAAGCCCCCCTTTCTGTTATTCAGAAATTTTATGGGCCTCAAGTTGAAAATGAAGCTCTTTATAGTTTTGTCTCCAAAGAATTCTATAATGCTATTCAAGAAGAAAAAATCCAGCCGATTGGATACCCGAAATTTGATAACACAAAATACGAGTCTGAAAAGAAAAGTGTTGAGTTTGAAGCAACGGTAGAAATTTTTCCAGAGTTTACAGTAAAAGGTTACGAGAAATATAAGTTCGAGAGAGAAGATGATTCTTTCAAAGAAGAAGACATTGAAAAAGTTCAAAATCAACTTCTTGAATCAAAATCTGAGCTTGTAGCTATTGAAGATGACTCAGTAAAACTTTCGGATGGTCACTTCGCTGTTCTTAACTTCCAAGGGGAAAAAGAAGATGGTGAAAAACCAGCCAATATGAAAGGTGAAGAGTTTCAACTAGAGATTGGTTCAGGACAATTCATTGAAGGTTTTGAAGAAGGTATGAAAGGGATGAAAAAAGGTGAGTCAAAAACACTTGATCTTACTTTTCCTGCTGATTATCACTCTGAAGATCTGAAGTCTGCTAAAGTTAAGTTTCATGTAGACCTTCTTGAGATTAAACAAAAGAATAGACCAGAGTTCACTGATGAACTTGCAAAAGAATTCAACTATGATTCTGTGGCGGACTTCAAGGAAAAAACGAAAAAGAGAATTGAGTCTGAAAATAAAAGAAAAGCGGATGAAAAACTTCATCAAGAAATCTTAGAAAAGCTTGTTAGCGATAATAGTTTTGATGTTCCTGAAGCATTAGTTCTTCAACAACTGAATGCTCTCAAAGAGGACACTAAGCGTGGATTAATGCAAAGTGGATTCAATGATGTCATGATGGAAGAGTACTTCAAGAAGTGGAATGACAATTTAAAAGAGAAGGCTGAGTTTCAGGTTAGATCAGGTCTGATTCTAAATAAACTTGCAGATGAGTTTGAAGTTAAAGCAGACGAATCTGAACTTGAAGGGAAATACCAAGACATGGCAGATATGTCGGGTATGTCTGTAGAAGAAATCAAAAAAGTTTACGCAGGAAATGAGAATATCAAAAACAACCTTCTCTATGCTCTTAAAGAAGAGAAGACATTTGATGTTCTTAAGTCGAAGTTTAAAGTAAGCTGATTGTTTTAATCGGATTCTTTCACTCGTAAAATTTAAAGACTATAATTTGAGAAACATCTTAACAAAGGATTTGTTATGTCGCGTTTTCTCGTTTTGATCTTTTTGTTCCCTTTTACATTAATGGCCCAAGATTTTGTAAAAGTTAACGGACTTGATGTCGATATAAAAAAGCGAGTTGGAAAGGGTGAAGCCGATTTTTTTAGAGTCGATTCAAGATCTTTTCTTCGTTCTAGAGATAAGTTTGATTTAACTTTCGATAAAACTTCTGCACACTTTAAGTTTCCGAGCCAAGAGCTAGAGGTTACCAACCTTCCTAGTTTTCTCACCAAGATTAAAGATCTTGTTCTTAAGGATTTTGATTTAACGTATAAGTATAAGGAAAATGGAGTTTTTTCTTTTGCTGAAGCGAGTTTTGGACCCAAGGTTGATTTAAGCTTAATTGCTCTTAAATGTTATAACATGAGAGAGTTCAACTTTGAGATGGTTCTCGAGTCTTGTCTCGATAATATGAAGGCTGAAGGGAAGTCAGTCGCTTTCAAGTTAAAAGAATCTCAAAACTTTATTACAGATATAAATCTCGTTGTTAAGGATGGTAAGTTTGAGCTAACGGCGGGTTGGCAGAAAGGAATTTTCAAAGGTCGATTCTATGCTTCTGGAGAAGTCGATTACCTTGCGAACGAACAAACAATAAGATTGAAAGTTGATAAAGCGAAGCTCGGTGTTGTTGGAGTTAAAAATTTACTATTCAGTATCTTGAAAAATAATGAGAGCAAAAACTTTAAGGTTGATAAGCCTTATATTTATGTCACGTTAAAATAAAAAAGTAGCGATACCTAATTTAAATTTATTCCGTTTTATAAAAATCAAGAGAAAGAGAATTATGGGGTTGAGAGTGGGGGCTTTTGACCCCGTAGAGCTTAAGACATCGACCAAATAAACAATAATTTCAGTGATATTAGAAACAAAGGGTAAGTCTCTCCAAGGAGTCCAATAACTAACAAAGAGATAAGGGAAACAAAAACTTGTGAAAATTGAAATTCCGTAACCCGATAAGAAGTTAAAAAAATTAAATGAACCTTTTTCAAATAAGCTAACAAATAGTTGCCCTAATCCAATTTTTGCAATCATTGAAGATGACCCCGCAGAGCTTAGTAATCCTAAGAAAAGAAAACTGTAGCCCCAACTCAATGGAGAATAAGTAAAACTTCCAAGAATGAAATCAATAAAGAAAACAAAAATTACGATTTGAAAGAGATCGACTTTAAAAGGAAAGTATTTTTTCCAAAGCCAAATCATCTTAATGGCTGCGATTCTTTTTAAGGAGTAAAAACCGTCAAGACTTAAGCATAAAAACCAAAAAATGATTGAATAAACTCTTAAGACTTTGAATGAAAAAATAAATCTCAGTATCCAAAAAATCGGAAAATAGTGGAGTCCCGAAGGCGTAAAAAGATGGAGAAGATTTAAAGATTTAAACTGTGAATAGGTTTTATAACTCAACCCCTTTTTAATCCCCAGGTTAAGGGAGTTTTGTATTGCGCCTTGTTGGCCTTTCTTAAGTTCTTGATTCACTTTCTTAGACAAGTGGTAGGGTAGTTGAGTTTTAGCTCTCTTTGGTGTTCTCTCGATCTCCGACTTTTTACATTGATAGGAAAAAAGAGTAAAACTGACCAGCAAGACAAACAAAGTCCTAGGGTTCATAGAATATAGCTATACTGCGACTGGTCTTTATCCTAAAGCCCTAAGGCTCATTATTTCATTTTTGAATTGGGGTACCATGTTATTAGAGTCAGTGTTTTTCAATAAGCTTATCCAACAATCTTTAGAAGAAGATGGTTTTTACAATAACTATAACTATGTACAAAACCTTCCTCGTAAAAACGTTATCGCAAGATTGAAATTTAAATCAGACATGACTGTTGCAGGCTTGCCGGTCTTTTTTCATTTTTTTAATTATTTTCTCGATGAAAAAATAGATGCTGGAGAATATCTCTCGTTAGAAGGAGAGACGATTAGCCCAAGAGAAGTTGTTTTCACTGTTCCTTTTGATATAGGACTCACTCTAGAGAGAACTGCTTTGAATCTTCTGACAAGAATGTCGAGTATTGCGACGACGACACGTAAATTAAAATCACTTTTAAAAAATGATATTGCAATTCTTGATACAAGAAAAACAACTCCAGGGTTAAGAGCTCTCGAGAAATATGCTGTTAGAGTAGGGGGAGGTCATAACCACCGGTTTACTCAAACAGATGTTTTTATGATTAAAGACAATCACAAAACTGTTTTTGGTGGGTTAGAAAAAGCGATTCAGTTTTTTAGAGATCAAAAATTGTTTTATAATAGTATGACTGTTGAAATTCATAGTCTTCAAGAACTTGAACAGGCTCTAGAATTAGGTGTAGAGCATTTGATGCTCGATAACTTTAGTGACATCGATATCGACAAGGCTCTTGAAATGAAAAAAGAAGGCGTGACTTACGAAGTATCTGGCGGTGTTAATTTCGATAATATCTCTAAATATGACAAAGAAGGAATTGACGCCATAAGCGTTGGTATGATCACTCAAAACCCTCAAAGAGTAGATATTTCACTTAAGCTCGGTGCATGAAAACTTTTAATTACGATATTCTTATTATTGGAACAGGTATTGCCGGGCTCACCACGGCAATTAAACTGAGTGAAGATAAAAGTTTAAATATCGGTATTATTACCAGAGGTAAAAAACCGGAAGATAGTAATACCTTCTGGGCCCAAGGTGGTATTATTCTTGTTGAGGAAGGTGACCCTTACCTTTCACACGATGTCCAAGCGGCAAGTCAGAATACTTCCTATCAACCCGCAATTGATCAGCTTATGCAATCTTCATCGAAGATAATCAAAGAGATCTTGATTGATAAAGCAGGAACTCAGTTCGCGAAAAAAGATTCGGGAGATTTTGAGCTCACCCAAGAAGCGGCTCATAGTATTCCAAGAATTCTTTATAATGGAGATGCGACCGGGAAAGCGATAGAGGTGTCTCTCCTTAATTATCTTGAAAAATGTTCTAATGTTGATCTTCAGACTGAAAAAACAGCAGTTGATCTTATTACTCCTTCCCATCACGGTGTTGAGATTCAACAAAGATATGAGGAGAACAAAGTTGTTGGAGCTTATATTTTTGATCAAAACTCAAAAGAAGTTGATAAGTACATGGCGAAAAGAGTTGTGCTAGCGACTGGTGGGATTGGTGCTCTTTACCTCCACCATTCTAATAGTGAGGCAGCCCGAGGTGATGGTCATGCGATGGCCAAACGAGCGGGGGCAACACTTACAAATATGGAGTATATCCAGTTTCATCCAACCACTTATTTTGGTTCGAGTTCAGACCGAAGGTTCCTTATAAGTGAAGCTGTCCGGGGTGAAGGAGGAAAACTTGTTGACCAAACTGGCCGTCGCTTTATGGAGAAATATCATCCAGATGCTGAAATGGCGCCGAGAGATGTTGTCTCTAAAGCTATTATCTCCGAGATGGTTGATAATAAATGGGACTGTGTTTATCTCGATATAACTCACAAAGATCGAGAGTGGTTAGAAAATCGTTTTCCAAATATCTTTCAATATCTACTAGAAAGAAAAATCGATATGAGCCAAGATCTCATTCCGGTTGTTCCTGCCGCTCATTACACTTGCGGTGGGATCAAAACAGATCTTCGAGGGCGAACGAATCTTAAGTATCTCTATGCGGTTGGTGAGGTAGCCTGTACTGGTCTTCATGGAATTAACCGACTGGCTTCAACGTCACTGCTTGAAGGTCTTACTTGGGGTTATAAAGCGGCTGAAGATATCACTGCAACAATGGAAGACCATGCGAACTTCTATAACTCTGAGTCTATAAGAGACTGGAGTCTTTCCAAGGATGAACTTGATTTGGCGTTAATCAATCAAGACATAGCCATTATTAAGCAAACTATGTGGAATTACGTAGGAATTAAGCGGTCTAAAAACCGCTTGCATAGAGCAAATGCGATGTTCTCAGAGCTTTATGAGCAGGTTCAAAAATTCTACAGAGATGCTCAGCTCCATGACCAGCTCATTGGATTGAGAAATAGTATCGAGATTGCCTTTGTCGTTCTCTCAGCTTCACTTCGTCAGCCGGAATAAAGATTAGGGCATATGTCTAAACTTAGTCTTTAGTTTAGTGTTTTAATTTTACTCTCAATCTGAAGAGAGCATGAGGAGAGTAGGGATTTTGGTTAAATTCTTGGATTGCAAAGCCGGCTCCAAATCCTAGATAGATTTCAGATTTTCTTCCATTAAATTCTAGGCCAGGAACGTGTCCAACTATTGTTCTAGATTGATCTTTAAGGAACATATCTCCAGGGATCACCTTTACCTTTGTCCATTCTCCGATGCTAAAGTTATAAACTTCAATCCCTTGATAGTGATTAATAAGAAATTGATCTCTAAAGTTACCATTGGTGGAAACGGATCCACTCATTTCAAATTTTTCAATTTGAAATTCTCCGCTGTAATAGCGAATATCCCGGTAGAGACGGACTTCAATTCCTTCGTGTTTGATTTGAAATTCATGGTAATTTTGATTTTCATAATTCGTTTGTGCGTAGACAACTGAATGTACGAGCCAAACTACACAAATGAGATTAATTTTAATTAGTTGGCTAAACATGTAAGTGATTTCCCTTATGGCACAACTCAGTCTCTTTATTTTTCTAATAACTAATTTTCTACCATAAAAGCCGAGGCGACTTCGAAAACATTGTTAAAAATACAGGGTTATTGAGGCTTAAAAGTGTGAATATTGACAAACAGCCCCAATGTTTGGGAAAAAGCGTCGATGAATCTAGATAAATCTCTCTATTTCACCTCTCTGGGGTGTTCCAAAAACCTCGTAGACTCACAGGTCATGTTGGGCTATTTGGGCCTCGATGGTTATGAAGTTACTCAAAAACCTGAAGAAGCTCGGGTAATCGTTGTAAACACTTGCTCTTTTGTTGAAGCTGCTAAGCAAGAATCTATTGATACGGTTCTTGATCTTGCTGATTTTAAAAATCGTGAATACGGAAACTGTGATGTTCTTGTGATGTCGGGTTGTATGGCCCAAAGATATTACGACGATCTTGAAAAGGTGATGCCAGAAGTAGACCTCTTTATTGGAACAGGTGAGTATAATAAAATCGCTCAACTCATCAACGCTCTTGATGAGGGAAAACTTGAAAAAAAATCTTTCGTAGAAATTCCAAAGTTTATTCATACTGAACTTGATCCAAGAATCAATACATCACCTGGTCACATGGCTTGGTTGAAAATTTCTGAAGGGTGTAATCGAAATTGTACTTTCTGTATTATCCCAACTCTCAGAGGAAAACTAAGGTCACGATCGGTTGAGTCTCTTGTTAAAGAAGCGGAATCTCTGGCCGAGAAGGGTGTTAAGGAAATCAATATTATTTCTCAAGATTTATCAGACTATGGAGTTGATCTTTCTGATAATGATAATCTTTATAATCTTCTCGCTTCCCTTGAAAAAGTTGAGGGTGTTGAGTGGATACGGTTGTTCTATTATTATCCAGATGATCTTTCTGAAGATGTCATGAAGTTAATTTCTCAATCAGATAAAATTTGTCGTTATCTTGATATGCCGGTTCAGCACTTTTCTTCTAAGATTCTTAGAAGAATGAATAGAAAAGTAACAACTGAAAAAATGATGGAAAAAATTGATCGTCTTAAAATTCATGTTCCAGATATCGCCCTTAGAACCTCTGTTATTGTGGGGTTTCCTGGTGAGACAGAAGAAGATTTCGAACTTCTTAAAGAAAAGATTACAGAAATGGAGTTTGATCACCTTGGAGTTTTTAAATACTCAGATGAAGAAGGGACTCCGGCAGTAAACTTAAAAGATAAGTTATCTCAAGAAATTATCGATGATCGTTTTGAACAACTTTATGAAATCCAAAAAGAAATCTCTTCAAAGAAGCTCCAAGCCTATGTGGGAAAAACTTTAAGAGTGTTAGTTGAAGGTGCTCACCCCGATACAGATATGTTGATTAAAGGTCGACATGCTGGTCAAGCTCCAGATATCGATGGCTGTGTCATTATTAATGATGGTCTTGCTTATCCAGGGGACTTCGTGAAGGTTGAAATCACAGAAGCCCATGACTATGACCTGGTTGGAAGGATTGTCCAATAATGTCGAAGCTAACAGTCCCTTTGCTTTTAGGAATTGTTGTCGCTTTGATTTTTTTCTATATTCCTAGCACTCTGGAATTTTTTGAAACAAATCCAGTATTTGCTTATTCGATGCTAGGGGCTTTCTTATTAGGGGTCTTATTAATGGGGCCACTTTCGGGAAAATTAAAACTAAATGTAAAAATGAGTCGAAAATCTCAAAAAGAATGGATTCTCTTTTTAGGGGGATTTATTGCTGTGATTTTTATTCTCTTAATTCTTACTAATGAATATCTTTAAGGAGGTTATATGAAATTTTTAATTGTTTTAACTCTTTTATCTTCATCCGTTTTTGCTCAAAATATAACGATGTCAAAAAGTACACTTTTACTTCCAACGACAAAAAAGAAAGCAGAGATTGTAGCGACAGGAGAAATTGTCTTTAATAAAATGAACCGTAAAACTCCAAAATACTTTCAAGAAAGATGTTCTGAGTCAGCTGATATTATTAATCAAAGACTTGCTGTTAATGGGATTTCTTCCTTAGCAGAAACGAAAGTTGAAATGAATTATTCCAATGTGGTTCTTCCTCGAAAGAAAAATATTACTTCTGGTCATGACGATTACAGATTGGAAAGAACAGAGTTTTATACAGAATATGGCTGTCGTCTTTCTGTAGACCTAGAAAGTAATAAAGATCAATTTATTCTTATGCCGTTAGGTAATGGAAGAAACCGACTTGCTAGGAAAGTAGCAAATGAACTTTACGGAATTGATTCGAATATCGCGATTCTTATCAAGGCTGCACCGGGAAAAGATTCTTACGTTCTTGGAAACAAAGTCGAATTATTTCTTCTAAAGGCGATTAAGTAGTTTTCTAATCCCAAAATGGATTATCAACTTTAATAATTTCTTTTATAAGTCTTTCCACTCCAAGGGCGATGCCTGAGGAGTGAGGAAGACCTCTTTCAAGGCTTTCATAAAATTCACTCGGCTTAGGTAGCTGATAACCGTAAGTAGATTTCTTTTCGCTATTTTGTAATTCAAATCTTTTTTTCTGTTCATTAAGATCGGTGAGCTCATGAAAACAATTCGCAATTTCAACACCATTTAAATAAAACTCAAAACGTTCACAAACTCTTTCATCAGATTTTTTTAGTTTGCTTAAAGCCGCTAAGGGGGCAGGGAATTCTTTTAAAAATAAATACGGATATTCCTTTAAGTAGGGCTCAATCTTGTTAAGAAAGAAAGTCCAAAAGCAGTCGTCCCAGTTTTTTAAATTTTTAGAAGGAAGCTCAGAAAAATCTTTTAAGAGAAGATTTTTTAATTCATTGAATTCTAAAAATTCAAGGATATCAATATTAGTAATTTCATTAATAAGTTCTTGAATCGTTTTCGTAACGTATTTTTGAGAAGTTCCTGTTAAGGAGTTAACAAGTTTCTTAGTATCCTCTTCAATCTTTTCATAGCTCTCAAACAATCTATACCACTCAAGCATAAGAAATTGCAGCCGGTGGATTTCAGACTTCGGTTCGTCACGGAAGCAATAAGAAATATTAAAAACCTTATCAAGTTTTTCAGTTTCAAATAAAGAGAGAAGTTGTTTGATCTTAAACTCGGGCGAAGTCTGAAGGTAAAGTGGTAATGTCTCTTTTTTATAGACTGAAGCGACTTGAAAGGGATGAATATGAGTTTCCATCCCTGGATTTTCGACCAATGGAGGGACTAGAACCTCGACAAATCCGTTTTGAAGAAAGAAATCTTTAATTTTTTGGATGAAATGAAATTTCTTAGCTAAACTACCTTCCGTCATGAATGCTAGTATATTGCGTGATTTACCAAAGTCTATAGGTTCTACGGGATTTGATAGTGTGTGTCTTGGGATAATCTCAGAGATCGACGGAGAGGATCATCTTTTTGTTATTCATAGAGGCCATAATGTTCCTACCCATAAAAACCAATTGGCTTTTATAGGTGGTCATCGTTCTGGGTTAGAGACAGAAATGGAAACGGCATCCAGAGAATTCGAAGAAGAACTTAGTGTTTCAGCTTCTAATATTGAATGGTACGGTTTTGACTCGATGGTTTTCACGAGACGCCAAAATAAGATGTTCCCTGTTTATGCTCGAGTAGACTTTGAAACTCTTTGCTCTGCACAGTCAAATGGAGAGTGGGACTTTGCCTGTTTTTATCCAATCAAAAATATTCTTGATGAATCAAAGTGGGGGCAATTCAACTTTCATTTTAAAGGAAATGCATATCCTGTTTATCTCTATTTAATGAATTTTACAGGCTATCACTCGATTATCCCTCCGAATGGCCAGAAACTTGAGAGTTTTATATTATGGGGGGCCACAGCGAGAGTTGTTTGGAATCTAAGAAACCAATTACTAAATAAAGGAAAAGATGGAAATTTATAATACCGGGGATATTGCGGCTTACGGATCTATTGGATTTTTAGTACTGAGCTCGGTCTTTATGTTTTTTACTGGCGGAAAAAAAACGAAACCAGTTGAAAAACAAAGAAATAAAACGGTTGAAGTTAAAAAGGTTTCGGAAGTTTCTTGGTCTGAACGTTTAAACAAGGGATTGTCGAAATCTAGAGTTGAAGTTTGGACTAAGGTTGGAAATCTTTTTGGGAGTAAGTTAGATCAAAACTCACTCGATGAAATTGAAGAACTCCTTTATTCAGCAGACATGAGTCCAGCAATTGTTGATGAATTAATAGAGGGTTATAAAACAGAGGTAAGTAAATCAGAGGCAAGTCTTGATAATTTTAAAACATGGACTTTCGACTTTCTGAATAGCAAACTGAGCCCAATTCAATCCAAAAGAAATTCTGAACTTTTTAAATTTGATAAAGCAAATCACAATGGTCTTAAAGTTTTTATGATTGTTGGAGTTAATGGAGCGGGGAAAACAACCACAATTGGAAAACTCGCTACAAAGCTTAAAGCCCAAGGAGCCAATGTGGTTGTTGGTGCTTGTGATACTTTTAGAGCAGCAGCAGTTGAGCAACTTGAAGTTTGGTGTAAACGCGCTGGTGTTGAAATGATCCGAGCGAAAGAGGGGGCTGATCCAAGTGGGGTTGCTTACGACACATTAGCAAAGGCAAAAAGTTTGAATGCAGATTATTGTCTCCTGGATACTGCTGGCCGGCTTCACACAAAAGCAAATCTCATGAAAGAACTTGAGAAGACTAAAGGTGTGCTTTCGAAGCTTGATGGCTCTGCACCACATGAAGTCCTGCTAGTGATTGATTCAATTACGGGTCAAAATGCTTTGGCGCAAGCCGAAGAATTCAATAAATCGCTGAGCCTAACAGGTCTAGTTCTAACGAAATGTGATGGCTCCTCGAAAGCAGGGAATGCGGTTTCGATCGTAAACAAACTAGAAGTACCAATTGCGTACATTGGTGTCGGGGAGTCTGTTGAGGACTTAGAGGTCTTCCAAACCGATGAATACTTGAACGCACTGTTGGGGTAAACTGAATTTATTGTCGACAAATGTCGCATTGACGAAAATGGGAATTTTCACTACCCTAAATCAATGAGTATCGAACCTACCGAAGTAATGGAATTTGATATATTTGGACATAAAGTGCGTTTCACTCCTCAAGGGAATGAAATCGTGAATGCACAAGAAGTCGTTGCTTTGCTTAATAAAGAAGCGAGCGAGATTTCTTCGAACGGATATCAGGGTGATGGGCGAACTGCGCTTCTCGTTGCCTTGAAACTTGCTAACGATAAACTTCAGCTTGAAAAAGACTATCAGAAAAGTCTCGAGGAACTTCAATCATCAATCGGTGATGCAATGAAATTTATCGACAAGTTCACTGTTTTAACGGACTCAACTGTTAATCAATAGTCTTCTGTCCTAAAAATTCTTCGGTATTTTATTAGGTGTAATGACGTGGATATCGCGGAACAGAAAAATATTCTTCGTAATCAATTTAAATCAAAAATTAGTGCGTTTATGAAAGACGCAAACACGCCTGAAGTTACGGAAGGGTTTCAAGAAAGTATTAATAAAGTTTTATCTGAAATAAATAGTCCCAAAACGATGGGAGTTTACTCGCCACTGACTGATGAAGTTGATTGGCGCCCTTTCTTACCCATGGAGAAATTTAAACTTGGTTTTCCTGTAATTGATTCCGAGTCTAAGTCCATGGAGTATTTCACAACATCAAACTCCGTTGGAGAATTAGGTGTGAGTCTGAAAGATTCAGAGAAAGGGGATAAAGTTGAGCCTGAGGTTTTATTGATTCCTGGATTGGCTTTTGATGAGCAAGGGTTTCGACTTGGTCGTGGTGGCGGTTATTATGATCGGCTTTTAGCTGGTTTTAATGGTGTAAAAATTGGAATTGTTTATTCATGTTCTTATAACGGAGAGCTTCCGAGGTTAGACCATGATAAGCCTGTTGATTATATAGTGACTGAAAAAGCGTGTTTTAAAATAAACCGCTAGTTGAAGAGGTGATGAAATGGATGCGAATTTAATTCTTGCGGGGATCGCAGGGTTTGCTGTTGGGATTGTTGTGCTTTTTATTGTTCTTGGAAGAGAACGAAAGAAGAGAGAGTCTCGTGGTGATGAAATTGTTGAAGCTGCAAAATCAAAAGCAAATGAAATTAGACAACAAGCAAAAGGTGAAGCGAAAGCTATTGTTCGTGAAGAAAAGCAAAGTTTAGAAAAAGAGTATCGAGATAAAACGAATCGCTTAACAGAACAAGAAAGAGCCCTTTCTAAGAAAGAACTGCAGCTAGAAAGAAAAGAAGAAGATCATCAAAAAAGTGTTGATGAACTCAAAAGAAAATCTGAAGACCTTGATGTTGAGAAAAAGAAGCTTGAGGAAAAATCGGAAAAATATGAGCGAGTGGTATCGGAATATACTCAAAAGTTATCGAGTGTTTCCGGATTAAGCAAAGATCAAATCAAGGCTGAACTGATTGAGATTTATACTGAAGAA
>JAUHYH010000023.1 GCA_030426585.1 Bacteriovoracia bacterium | reverse complement strand
CATAAGGTAATACAAGACCAGTTGATCCAAGTTCATCCCATTCATTTCAGTAACTTGATTATTACTGAAAACCGCTGCCCATAAATAATAGCTCACTGAAACGACAATCAGTGTTTGACCAAGAAAGCTTGTCCAAAACTCCCAACGATAAGCGAGGAGTTGCCGCGCTTCAATCGCAAAGGCATGCCAGTAAAGTTTAAATACTCTTTTCATGTACAAGGTAGTTTTCAATTACGATACTAATATCAACTTCAGTAATATTAAGGTTTTTAGGATTGAATTGATCCAAGATGACTTTCATCACTTCACCCATTTCATGTCTTTCCACTTGAAGTTTTAGCTTGGGACCAATAATTTCTTTTTTAAGTTTAGAAAATTTTTCCTCAAAAAAAGATCGAATCTTATTCTCATCTGCATCTTGGAAATCAATTTCTAAAGTTTTGAACTGGGCATAGTTATTAGTGATAGTTTCAATAGAACCGTCGTAAATGATAGAACCATCTTTTATTAAAGCAAGCCTCGGGCAAAGTTCTTCAATATCTTCCATATAATGAGAAGTTAAAATAATGATCGGTTTATGCTCTTTCCTATAATCTTGTAGAAAACTTCTCACAGCTTTTTGGCTCATAATATCTAAGCCAATGGTCGGTTCATCAAGAAAAATAACCTGAGGGTCATGAAGTAGAGCAGCCATTAATTCTGTCTTCATTCTTTCGCCAAGACTCAGTTTTCTTACGGGAACTTTAAGTTGGTCAGCGATATCAAGTTGTTTTGAAAGCTTTTCAATATTCTCCTGGAATCTTTGATTAGAGATTTCATAAATTTCTTTCAGGAGAAGGAAACTATCATAGGCGGGGAGGTCCCACCAAAGTTGGGCCTTCTGACCCATAATAAGACTGAGTTTTCTTCGATATTCGTTTTCTCTCTTCCAAGGATCAAACCCCAAAACAGAAACATCTCCTGAGGTTGGAAAGATGATACCACTCAGAATTTTTACGAGTGTTGTTTTCCCGGCACCGTTAGCTCCAACGAGACCAATGATTTCCCCTTGATCAATTTTAAGGCTGACATCTGAAATTGCTAATTTTTCAAAAAAGTCACGTTTAAAAAGTGATTTAAGTGAACCTTTAAGCCCAGGCTCTTTGCGATAGACTTTAAACGTTTTAGACAGATTCTTAACTTCAATCATTAATGGAGAGTTGGTTTCTTTTCTGGTTCGTGAATTCTTCTTAAAATTTCATTAGTGAGATCAAAAGGTCGATCAAGCAACTCTTCAAGTTCGAGTTCCTTAATAAGTTCTAAACATTGTTGATTAATTTGACCGACAAAAGGATCGAGATTGTGGGCCAGAAATTCTAACTTTTTGATTGTTTCTTGATTCATAAATGAAATTCCTAAACATTTAAGTGCCAACCACTTTTCACTTTCCTATAAATAGAATGTGACTCGGTATATTTATTATGCACTGCTGATCTTTATTTGTCTTGCCTATGATTCGATTGTTTCCTTCTTTCGCGGATTGTCCAAAGGCCCAAGGCAGCAAAATTTAAAACTGATTAGTATAAAGATCCGTTTCCCTCATAAGCGAATTTCTTTTAGCTCTGAGAGTTGGGGAGAGATGCTTTCAAACCTTCAAAGAATTGAAGAAGATACCGGTGTCATTGCTTTAGAATCTTATAAGGCTTTAAGAAAGTTTCTAGTAAAAGAGAACCTTCAATTTAACCAGATGAGGGAGGCCCTTTTTGGAGCTTTATTTCAGATCTTGATGTTGGTGAGTTATGCATTGGGACTCTTTATTCTTGTTTCTATTATTTTTAAAAAACCTCTGACCTCATCTTGGTACCTGTCAATTCCCTTAACCTTTATTTTTCTTCTTATTTTTCTTCTCATCATCAACATAATGAAAGAAAGGCTTTTAAAGTCCACCGAACAGCTTCTTTTATGTTTAGTTCGCTTAAAGCTTTTAGCAGCCTCGCATCTTTCAATTAAAGAAGTTACTGAAGGGTCAATGATCAATAGGATTAAATCGAGTCATGTGAATCAAGACTTAGTCGAACAAGCTCGAAAGGCCCTTAAAGATTGGATGGAGGGAGGGGGAAACCTTGAAGAGGAGCTTGAACTTATAATCGAAGAGGCTTTCTTCTTATACTCCAATCTTTTAAATAAACTTATGACCAGATTAGAGCTGGTTAAAACCCTTTCGCTTGTCTTTTATTGCGTCCCTATCCTGGGCTGGAATTTTCAAAGTCTGTTTGAACAGTCCTTTGGACAACATTGAGGAATCGTCCTATATTAGCTCCCTAAGGAGTATTCATGGACAATAAAATCATCTTTTCGATGTCACGCGTTAGTAAGTCTTATCCTGGTCAAAAACAGGTTATTAAAGATATTTCACTTTCCTTTTTCCTAGGCGCCAAGATTGGTGTTCTTGGTTTTAATGGGGCAGGGAAATCAACGGTCTTAAGAATTATTGCTGGAATTGATGATGATTACTCTGGAGAAGTGAATATCCAAAAAGGAATCACGACCGGATACCTTGCTCAGGAACCCGAAGTTGACCCCGATAAAACTGTTAGAGAAATTGTCGAAGAGGGAGCTCAGGAAACAGTTAATCTTTTAAAAGAGTATGAAGAAATCAATGCGAAGTTTGCTGAACCGATGAGTGACGATGAGATGAATGAGCTTCTTGAAAAACAAGGCAAGCTACAAGATAAGTTAGATGCCATGGACGCTTGGGATTTAGATTCTAGGCTTGAGCTTGCGATGGAAGCTTTGAGATGCCCGCCGAGTGATCAAAAATGTGGAACTTTATCAGGGGGGGAGAAAAGACGAGTGGCTTTGTGCCGACTTCTCCTTCAAGAACCCGATGTCCTACTTCTCGACGAGCCTACGAACCATTTGGATGCTGAGACTGTTTACTGGCTAGAAAGACACTTACAAAATTATAAGGGAACAGTTATTGCTGTTACTCACGATCGTTACTTTCTTGATAATGTTGCGGGTTGGATTCTTGAACTCGACCGAGGTAAAGGGATCCCTTTTGAAGGGAACTACACTTCTTGGCTTGAGCAGAAGCAAAAAAGAATGCAACAAGAAGCAAAAGCAGAATCAAAGCATCAGAAGGCGATGGCAAAGGAACTTGAGTGGATTAAATCCTCTCAAAAAGCTCGACAGGCTAAAGGGAAAGCAAGGATTAATCAATACGAAGAAAACCTTAAAAAGAGTTATGAAAAAACGGGAGAGACCAATGAGCTTTTCATTCCTTCAGGGCCACGGCTTGGGAATGTGGTTATTGAAGCGGAAGGGATTTCAAAAGGTTTTGAAGATAAACTGCTTTATGAAAACCTTAACTTTAAACTTCCCCCCGGGGGAATCGTTGGAGTGATTGGACCGAACGGTGCGGGGAAGACAACACTTTTTAAAATGATTACAGGTGAGCTGCAACCGGATAGCGGAACTTTTAAAGTCGGTGATACTGTTGAACTTGCTTATGTTGATCAAAGCAGAATGATGGACTCTGATAAGACATTACTCGAAGAGATTGTTAACAATCAAGATGTTATCAAGCTTGGAGATAGAGAAGTTAATGCTCGGGCCTATATTTCAAAATTTAATTTCACCGGAGATGAACATAAAAAGAAAGTTAGTGAGCTTTCTGGTGGGGAAAGAAATCGAGTTCATCTTGCTAAAATGTTAAAGTCAGGCGGTAATGTTCTCCTTCTCGATGAGCCAACAAACGATCTTGATGTGAACACTCTAAGAGCGCTTGAAGATGCTCTACAAGACTATGCAGGTTGTGCCGTTGTTATTTCCCACGATCGTTACTTCCTTGATCGACTTGCAACTCATATTTTGGCCTTTGAAGGTGATTCCCATGTAGAATGGTTTGAGGGGAACTTTTCAGACTATCTTGCAGACAGAAAGCGTCGCCTTGGAGATGATGCAGAAGTTCCGAAGAGAATTAGTTATAAAAAACTGACGAGGGCCTAATGAAATATTTTATTTTGATTCTGTTATTTGCTTGTTCAGCTCCGAAAGAGAATAAAGTTGAACTCTCTACGACATTAGTTGAGCAGCAAGAAGTAAAACTAAGAGTCATCAGAGGGGTTTTTGTTAAAGGTGGTAATAAGTCGCCAATTAAAAATCAGGTTGTGATCCTCAAAAATCATAATAATCAAAAACAAGCTGAAACAAAGACCGACTCAAAGGGCGCTTTTGAGTTCAAAGTCGACATTGATTGGGGACCTTATTCGGTATATCTAGAATCTGAGGATTACCACAAGCTTTTTGATCTCAACTCAGAGGAAAAGGACTTAGGGCTTATTTCTCTGTAGATTTTACAGTTTTTTACCGCGTTTTGCTGAACCGTGTTATAACCGCGGGCATGAAATGTCTCATCTTTTTACTTATTTTGGCCCCTAGTTTTGTCTTCTCCCGAGAGAGATGCCCTAAGTTTACTGAGAAGACCTATAAATGTGTTATTGAAGAAGATGGGGATGTTCGTATCGAAAAGGCCAAACTCAATATTAGGGATTTTAATGGAAAGAAAATCTTAATTTTTACGCCAGAAGAGGCCTTGAATGGATTGATTATGGATAAAAAGATCCATAAAAACCGAGGTGGTTTTAAGTATCGGTCTTATTGTAAAAACAAAAGGGCAGTAGTAGAGCTTCCGGATCTTAATCTCCGAGTTCTTTTCTCGGGAAATAGGCGTAGGGCCGTCATGAGGGCCTATCTTCACAAAGAGATGATTTCTAAGGCTAAATGTAGTCTCAAGGTAATCGACTAAATCAGTTTTAAACTTTTCTTAAGAATCTCCCGATAATTTACACATGAAACTAAGAAACGACCTTGTTTGGGTCATGTTATTAAGCCTTTTAGTGGGCTGTTCGAGTCCAGAGAAGAGTCTGGAAAAAGAGGTTGTTAAAAAGCAACCTACTAGAAAAGTTCAATCAACAAAGAATCATGAAAATGATTTAGACGACTTAGTTTATTCATCAAGCGAGAGAAAAGTTCCTGAGAAGAAAGATGATTTTAAAATTATCAAAGGGATCATGGTTTATACCAATGAAGCAGGATACGAAAAACCAGTTATTGATAAATCGGTAGTATTACAAAATGAAGAGTATGAGCAAGTTGCTGAAACAACAACTGCAAAAGATGGTTCCTTCAGGTTTACGATTCCTCTCAAAGATGGTGAGTACTCTTTGATTTATGATAATGGAACTTATCATCGCGTTTTCACTCTAGATGAAGCAGAAAAAGATTTTGGAACTCTTAATATAAACCCTAGGTTTGATTAATGAAAAAAGGTTTTTCCCTCATTGAAGTACTTGTCGCTGCAAGTATTCTCAGTGTCGTCATCCTCGGTGTGATGAGAGTTAATGATAATCTCTTAAATGTTGAACAGGGGTTTATTCAATCTCAAGATTCGATGGAAGTTCTTGGTAATGCCAAGCTTTTCATGGGGCATCAATTAAGTTGTATTGCTACTTTTAAGCAAGCTAAGAAAAAGCGATTCGATGGCAAACCCTATATCCCACTGATAGGAGAAATCGAATCAATTCGAAACTTTGAAGATAATAACTTTCTTTCACTTGGTGAAAAATATGGGAAGGTCGAACTTACAGGACTTTCATTTCAACCACGAAAGGGCTATTTCGAAGGCAAAGAATTTAATAACGAAAGAGGGATTATCGATCTAATGATTCATATGAGGGGAGTCGGAAAGCTTAAGCGTCCGAGGTTTAAGAGATTGCCCGTTTGGGTTTATGCTAATAAAAAACTCAATGAAGCTGCTGAAATTCAATACTGTGATTCTAGTCGATCGGATATGGTAAATTTTATAACTGAATCCGTAATGGCGAGAGTTTGCCAAAGTCTTGATGCGGCCTTAGATCCTGATAGCAAACTTTGTGTTTTCGGTTCTGACCAAGAAAAACGAGCGGCGGTAAAAAAAGCAGAAAGGCTCCAAACATCTTCAAAATCTCGAGAAGTCTCTTCGCAGTCATCGAAGAGCACAGTGGATGATGAAATGGTTTTAATGTATTTGATGAAGACGATGTTGGAAGAAACAGAGAAAAAAAAGGGCGACTAAACGCCGCCCTGTATAGTCTTAAGCCATTTTAGCTTTTAATTTGTCTAGGTTCTTCTCAAGATTGAACATTGAGCACCAGCCATTTTTATAAACAAGTTCACCAGGTTTTTTAGCAGCTTGCTTACACTTACCGTAACCTTCTTTATTCGGTTCTTCATAGAACTTACAATATTTACATTGAGGAAGAACAGTTGTGGCATCTACTTTAAGGGCCTTTGCAATATCAGTTTTCTTTTCAAAGAATTTTTGAACTTGCTTAAGGTTTCTTTTTGCTGGACCAGGAAGTTTATCTGCAGTGATTTCGTGAACATATTTAAGGACTTTTATCCCAGCATCCGGAGCCGCTGCGAGGGCATCTGCGACAAATAAACCGCCCTGTTTTACGAGTCCTAGGACTCCAAAAGAGAGTGCTGAAAGTTTTACGAATGTTCTTCGACTGACTTGTTTCATAGGGTGTCTCCTTACCTCAGTAGATCTTGTTTAAAATTACTTCGTCAGTATAATCGTAAAATCGAAAAAAGTTAATAATATCAAAGGTTTGCACCAACTTACGGTTGGTAGGTAAGCCATACAAAGTAAAGCGCTTAAAATAAGTATGCCATGGCCGTGTGGGGAGACTTTTGCTACCTTTTTATAAACGTTTATTTAGCCTTAGGAGCTCCCTATGACCTTTAAAAACCCTACTGACCACGGCTTTACCCATACTGACTCAACGACCTTTAAAAACCTCGGGCAAGAGGAGTTAGTAAAACATGCCATTGAGTTTACGGGAGCGAAGCAAACACCTGAAGGGTCAATTGTTGTTTACACAGGAAAACATACGGGGCGAGCAGCGAAAGATAAGTATGTGGTTGAGACCGCTTTAACAAACCAGACGATTGATTGGGAAAATAATGTTCATAAAATGTCAGCAGAGACTTTTGCTAATATCAAAAAGGATATTATCAATCATATCAATAGTTCAGAAAGACTTTACTGGACGACAGCAAATGTTGGATCGATTGAAACCCTTTCACTAAGTGCAGAACTTTTTTCAACCCATCCTTCTCACAGTCTCTTTTTCCGTTACCTAATGAGAGAAGATAGCTTTGATCCGAAAAAAGGTTTTGGACATTATACTGTCTATCATGCTCCGACACTGCAAGTTGATAGTGCAAAACATGGCACACAATCAGAAACAGTAATCGCAATGGATATTGAAAACAATGAGGTACTCATTGCAGGAACTCTTTATGCGGGTGAGATTAAAAAATCACTCTTCTCTGCTATGAACTATATTCTTCCTGAGCGTGGAATCCTTCCGATGCACGCAGGGGCGAATGTTGATACCAACAAAAATGTTTCGATTTTCTTTGGACTGTCTGGGACCGGTAAGACAACTCTCTCTACTCAAGAGGGAAGTTTGTTGATCGGAGATGATGAACACGGTCTTAGTGATGACGGGATCTTTAACTTTGAAGGTGGTTGTTATGCAAAAACCTACAAGCTTTCAAAAGAATCTGAACCTGGAATTTTCGCAGCATCGAATCGTTTTGGAGCGATTTTAGAAAACGTTGTTCTCAATGATAAAAACGAACCGGATTTCAATGATAAGTCGATCGCTGAAAATGGGCGCTCTGCTTACCCTTTAAGCTTCATTGATGGGGTCGAGCCAACTTCTAAGGGACCTGTTGCTAAGGATATGTTTTTCTTAACTGCTGATGCTTTTGGAGTTCTACCTCCAGTGGCTAAGCTTAATCGATCTCAAGCAATGTATTATTTCCTTTCTGGTTACACTGCAAAACTCGCTGGGACTGAAGTCGGAGTGACTGAACCCACAGCGACTTTTTCAACATGTTTTGGGGCCCCTTTTATGATGAGAAATGCTCAAGAGTATGCTGATCTTCTCGGGCACTACATCGATAAACACAATATCAAGGTTTGGTTAGTAAATACCGGCTGGACAGGTGGTGCTTATGGAGTTGGAGAGAGATTTCCTCTCAAAGTTACACGAAGAATTATTGAAGCGATTCAAAAAAATGAGCTTGATAATACCGGCTTTGAAACTGAAGGTTTCTTTGGGTTAAATCTTCCAACAGAAATTAAGGGAGTTGATGCAAAACTCCTCAATGCAAAAAACACCTGGAGTGATACTTCTGCTTATGACACTGCTGCGACGAAACTTGCGGGAATGTTTCATGAGAACTTTAAGAAATTTACGAAGGCGACCAGTGATGTTGCTGCCGGTGGACCGACAGTCTAATGGCACAACCTAAAACGATTCATTTAAAAGACTATACCAAGCCAAGCTACGCACTTCATTCAGCTGATTTGATTTTTGATCTTTTTGAAGAGAAAACTTTGGTCACAAGTACTTGTGAGTATGAGTATTCTAGTGGAGAAGAAGTCCTTAAGCTTTTTGGTGAAGAGCTTAAGCTTGTTTCTTTTAAAGTGAATGGAGAGGATGTTTCTGACTATCAACTCACTGAAGGGGGACTTGAGTATAAACCGAGTGAAAAGAAGTTTACCCTTGAAATTGTAACAGAGATCTACCCTCAGAAAAACCTCGCTTTAATGGGACTTTATAAATCCGGAAATATCTTTTGCACTCAAAATGAGGCGGAAGGTTTTCGAAGAATTACTTATTTTTACGATCGTCCCGATGTTCTCACAAAATACAAAACCAAGATCATAGGGGATAAAGAAAAATATCCATTTCTCTTATGTAATGGAAACAAAGTTGATTCTGGTGACCTTTCAGAGGGCCGCCACTTTTGTACTTGGGAAGACCCGCATCCAAAGCCCTGTTATTTGTTTGCTCTAGTGGCCGGTGATTTTGATGTGGCCCATGATAGCTATAAAACAACCACTGGCCGTAATGTTGCGCTTGAGATCTATGTTGATAAAGGAAACCTTGGTCAAACTGATCATGCCATGCTTTCGCTGAAGCAGTCGATGAAGTGGGATGAAGATCGTTTTGGTCTTGAGTATGACCTTGATATTTATATGATTGTTGCCGTTGGTTCTTTTAATATGGGGGCCATGGAAAATAAAGGTCTTAATATTTTTAATTCTGCCTATGTCCTTGGAAATATGAAAACGGCTACGGATCAGAACCTTTATGATATTCAGGCCGTGATTGGTCATGAGTATTTTCATAACTGGACAGGAAATCGAGTGACTTGTCGGGACTGGTTTCAGCTAACATTAAAGGAAGGACTCACGGTTTTTAGAGATCAAGAATTCTCAAGTGATCTTAATTCTCGTGCTGTTAAAAGAATTGATGATGTTCGTAATCTTCGGACACGTCAGTTTGAAGAAGATGCGGGACCTTTCGCGCATCCGATTAAACCAAAGCAATATATCGAAATCAATAACTTCTATACCCTAACAGTTTATGAGAAGGGTGCGGAAGTGATTCGAATGATCCAAACGATCATTGGGAAAGAGAATTTCGAAAAAGGGATCACAAAGTACTTTGAACTCTTTGATGGCCAAGCCGTAAGAACTGAAGATTTTGTTCATGCCATGGAAGTGGCAAGTGGTTATGACCTTTCTAAATTTAAGAAATGGTATGACGTTAAAGGAACTCCCCATTTAGATATAAAAACATCTTATAGTGACAACACTTTTATCCTTGAGCTTGAGCAAAGCTTTCAAAATTTTAATCAAGACGATGTGATGAGTCTCCCTCTTAATATTAAGTTGATTGGAGAGTCGGGGAAGAGTTATCCGCTTAAAGCCACACTCAGCGGAGAGAGTGAATGGCTTCATGGCAACACCTGTTTATTATTTCAGGACAAAAAACTAAAACTTGAATTTTCGGATATTCCTGAAAAAGCTTATTTGTCTCTCAATCGTGAATTTAGTGCACCTATCACAGTTTCAAGAAATTGGGATATTGATGAGATCTACCAGCTCATGCTTCTTGATGATGACCTTTTTAATAAATGGGATTACGGTCAAACGCTCTTTAAGAAAAATATTATCGATAACCTAGACCAAGCGAACCCTCAATTTGATGGAAGATTGATTGAAAGTGTTCAAGAGCTTTTAAAAGATTCTATGGTCGACAATCATTTTAAAGCTTACTTTCTGACACTTCCTGCTGAAATGGAGTTGAATGAAAGTCTTAGCCAATATCGATTTGATGATGTTCATCGAGTTCATGATGCGCTTCTGGCCTTCCTTGCTGAAGGACTTAAAGATCAACTTGTCCGTAAGTATGAAGAGCTCGCCAGAGAAACTTCGTCTCAATGGAATGCTGAGCTTATGGGAATTCGGGCCCTAAAAAACCAAATTCTTAGCTACCTTTACCATATTAATAGTACTGAAGGGGTAGAGTTTCTTAAAACTCAGTACCATGAAAGTGAAACCATGACAGATAAGCTAGCTTGTCTTATGGCTGCGAATCAAACTAAAACGGAGCTGACTTCAAAAATTAATGAGCACTTCATTAATGATTGGAAGGATCAGGACTTAGTTGTTCAGAAGTGGTTTATGGCCCAGGCCGTTTGTTCCGATTCCGATACACTTGAGACGATTAAGAAAATTGAGGCTTCAGAATACTTCAATAAAAAAGTGCCTAACCATATCTACCGACTTTTTGGTGCTTTTATTGGCGCCAACCTTATTAACTTTCATCGAGCTGATGGGGAAGGGTATAAATATGTGGTTGATAAGATCATTGATATCGATTCTTATAACCCTCAGGTCGCGTCTCGAATGGTGAGAGGGCTTAAGAATCTGAAGAAGCTTGATCCAGCTCGTAGAGAGAAATGTGCGACTGAGCTAAAGCGAATCATCGCTCAACCAAAGATCTCAAAAGATACTTATGAAGTCGTGAATAAAGTTCTCGAGATGCAGTAGTGCTACTCAATGTATTTAGACTTCAAAGTAATTTTTTGACCGAATGCTTGGAAAAAATCCTTATAAGTAAAAACTTCGTAAATACCTTTGCTGTTGTCCTGTGTACTATAGTTATGTACAAGTAGCTCCGCTAAGTTTTTGAAGCAGTTGAAAAATACTGTTTCTAGGTTATTCCAGTTATTGCTTTTTAAATCTGAAGATTCTCCGAATCGAACAGTAAAACTGAAGTTATTTGTCCCGTCTCTCTGACTCTTTGATGAGGTAACTCCATAAAGAGCTCTTTGCTCTGATGGATAATCACTAAGTTGTTTAGTTTCACCATACATGCTAGGAACTTTCATTTCACAGACAGGTACAGTCTCATGAAGATCATCTATGTTTTTAATTCTATTTCCTCCCTGGAAATAGATGTTTTCTGTCAGGTCGGTATTAATTTTGATATCAAAGTTTTTAAAATCAGCCATAACCTGATCACCTGTAATACGAGGAGTCTCTACATAACCTTTGTTGGGAGAATCATTATCAGAATTCAAAGCATTATCGATTAGTTTTCCACAAGAAAGTAAGTGGAAACATATGTGTAAAAGTATTAAGTTTTTCATAAGGAACCTCTCTAAAATCAAATTTTAGGCAGCATACAACAATTTTCGGCTGACTAAGTGGTTTCTGTAATTTTTACAATTATGACTCTTCAGGCCTTGAAATAGTGTTATGATTTCCAAAATTTTTGGAGGTTCTATGAAAGGTTTAATTTTATTGGCATTATTCTCTAGTGCTGTTTCATTTGGGGTAACAATCGAAACAACTTATAAGGTTAAAAGTCGGATTTTAACGGGAACGAAAAACAAGCGTCTCCCGACATTTAAAATGTACTCTTATCATGATTCAGAAAGTTCAATTCTGAACATGAGAGCAGCAAAAAATTGTCAGCTCACAATTGGTGGAGAAATTTCTCATATTGTTGGCAGTGAAGAATATTATTCATGTGTTTCAACAAAGTCTGAAGTGCTCATTGATAAAAATGTTATCCAGACAATGCTTTATAAGATGAGTGAGTTCTCATTTAAGGCGAATGAAATGTACGACCTTTCTGATCGAATCTTGAGACAGGGGATGATTACCGGGGATCAGTCAGCGGCAGGGAAGTTCATCAATAGACTCCTTGCGGGCTTTAATAAGCCTTATCTACTAAGCACGCAACTGACGACTAATTTTCTTATGGAAGATACAACGACAGGGAACAAAATTCTTATGAGCGTTGAGCCTATTAAAAAGAAAGTAGCTGATTACTAATATCGACTAAAGAGGTCGGATATCCTTCGGCCTCTTTCCAATCCCATCATCAATTATGTAGAATTTGAGGGTATGGAAAACACCCTCAGCACCAAACAAAAAGCTCTTAGATTAAATCTTGATCGTTCTATTTATGGAACTTTTGCCGAAATTGGTGCTGGACAAGAGGTGGCCCGCTATTTTTTTAAAGCGGGTGGGGCTTCAGGCACGGTAGCAAAATCAATTTCTGCTTATGACATGGTTTTTAGTGATGAGATCTATGGCCGTGAGACATCAGGTCGCTATGTTTGTGAATCTCGTCTTAAAAAAATGTTGGATCATGAATACGATCTTCTCGTTGAACGCCTTGGCCCAACGATAGGTAAAGATACGACTTTCTTCGCACTAGCTAATACTGTTGCTACCTCAAGCTTTGTAAGAGCAGGAACCGAAGGGCATGGCTGGATGGGAATCCGTTTTCAAGTTAACCCTGGAGAGCGGTGTAATGATATTTATTTTCATATAACACTTCTAGATAACCAAGCGAGTTTTCAACAAGAGGCCCTTGGAATTTGTGGTGTTAATTTAGTTTTTGGAAGCTTCTTTTATTATAAACAACCAGAAGAATTACTGACGGCGCTGACAGATAACCTTGGGCAAGGGAGGATCAGTATTGATATGATCCGTTTTTCTGGACCGGCCTTTGAACATGTTGATAATCGTATTCTTAACCTTGACCTCGTTAAACGAGGTTATTGTGATGCGATTATGTTTAATGAAAATGGGCAGGTTGTTTTGCCTCGCGACCAACTCTATAAAAAGAATATTATGGTGGTGAGAGGGAGTTTTCGTCCTCCGACAAAAGTTAATACGGACATCATGCAGACGGGCTATCAAGCCTTTCAAAAAAATATTGGAAAAAAAGAAGAGATCACTCAAATTGCAGAGATCACAATCAATAATCTTAATAACGTCGGCTTTAATAACGAAGATTTTCTTGCGCGAGTTGACCTCACTTGTTCTTTGGGAAGTAAAGTTTTAATCTCGAATTTTCCTCAGTTCTACAAGCTTTCAAATTACTTCTCCAAACTTAAGGCTAAAAATATTGCTCTCGTTCTTGGGGGAGTAAATTTTAAACAGATTTTTGACCCTGATTATAATGAAGCTGATGGAGGGATCTTTGTGGCCCTTGGGCAGTTATTTCGAGATACGCTTAAGGTTTATGTCTATCCTTATAAGGATACAGAAAATGGGGAACAAATTGATATCTTCAATTTAAAGGTTCCCGATGAACTCTTTCACCTTTACCAACATCTCATTCATACGAAACGGCTTTTACCTATTGAGAATTCCGACGAAAACATCCTTCATATCTATTCTAGAAAAGTGCTTTCAATGATCCAAAAGGGTGAGCCGGGATGGGAAGAAATGGTTCCCGAGACTGTTGCTGAGCTCATTAAAAAGAATAAGTTTTTTGGATGCAAATCCTAGTTTCCTTAAGTCTTAACCCTTATGAAAATCTTGCACTTGAAGATCGTTATCTTCGTGATCCTAAATATTTTCGAAAAAAGACATTACTGGTCTGGAGATCAAGACCTGCGATTGTCATGGGACGGTTTCAAAACCCTTGGATGGAATGTGCTCTTGAAAAAGCAATCAATGATGGTGTTTTGATTGTTCGTCGTCAATCAGGAGGAGGAACGGTATTTATTGATGAAGGGAATATCAACTTCTCATTTATTGGGACACATAAAAAAGCAGATAATTTCGAGTTTGTAACGAAAATGTTGACTCGTTATTCGATCAAGTCTTTGGTGAATGAGAGAAATGATATCATCGTTGATGGCAAAAAAATTTCGGGAAGTGCTTTCAAGAAGACCAAAGATTCAGAGATGCATCACTTTTCATTATTAGTTGAAACAGACCCTCAGAAATTGAGTGATTATCTCTATATTCCTAATAAAACCTACACCTCCAGAAGCATTGCCTCGACTCGTAGTGAGACCTTAAGTCTTTCTGAACGAGGGCTTGATATTGAGATCTTATTAGAAGAACTCAATGGGGAGCCTGTGAAAGGCGTACAAGGAGAGTTTTACGAGAAAATGATGAGTCCTGAATGGATTTTTGGAGAAACACCAAAATTTGAATTTACTCATCAAGGGAAACTTATAAAGTCTCATAAAGGTAAGATCTTGGAACCAGTTGAGCTGAATTTATACGAAAATCAAATTTGGAACCTTGAAACGATCAAGTTGTAATTATTAGCAGCAAAAGGCTAGCGCAAAGGTCGGCTAAACGCTGATTGTTAGGATTTATTAAAAATTTAATATTTTTTTAAGAGTGTTTGCTAATGAGTCGAAATGGGTTTTATGAGTAAAAAAGTTGATTCTGAAGGAAAAATAGTCCTTGAGCAGATTATTGAAAATATCCCTTATTTTGTGTTTTGGAAAAATCGGAATAGTGAATACTTAGGCTGCAATAAAAAGTTTGCTGAATCAGCAGGATTTAAAAATGTTGAAGATGCAATTGGAAAAACAGACTTTGATGGATGCTGGACGGAAGATGAGGCAAAATTTTTTCGTTCAATTGATAAAGAAGTTATGGATAATGATAAGCCAATCCTTAATATTGAGGAGTCTCAAAAACAATTGGATGGCTCAACGAGTACTCTTTTAACGAGTAAGGTTCCACTTCATGATAGTAGTGGAGAGGTTATAGGTATCCTTGGTATTTATACTGACATTACCGAAAGAAAAAACTTAGAGATTGAAAAAGATAAGGCCCTTTCAGAACTAAAAGCTATTCAAGAGCAAATGATTCATTCCGAGAGAATTAGAAGTCTTGGAGAAATGGCTGGTGGGATCGCCCATGAAATTAACAACCCGCTTTCAATTATCAAAGGTTATGCCCATTTAACGAGAAAAATATTAGCTAAAGATGAAATAGATAAAAAATCTGTGGATGAAAAACTTGATAATATTATCAAAACAGTGGATAGAATTGGTGGTATTGTAAATAGTCTTCGCTCTATTTCTCGGAATAATAAAGACCAAGTACTCAAACCTACTAAACTCAGTGATATTATAAATGATATAACATCTTTGTGTACTGAGAGCTTCAAGACTAAAGGTATCAATTTTTCTGTGAATTACGAATCTACTGAAGTGGAAAATAGCCGACTATTGTGTGATCCAATTAGCTTGAGTCAGGTTTTGATAAATTTATTAAACAACTCAAAAGATGCAATTCTTGAAAAAGATGAAAAATGGATTAAGGTGGATTTAGAATTAAACGATGAATTAAAAATAAAAGTAACTGATTCGGGAGAAGGAGTTGATCCCGATTTAGCTTATAAAATATTTGAGCCTTTTTTTACCACTAAAGAGGTAGGGAAAGGAACAGGGATTGGGCTAAGTCTCTCGAAAGGGCTCCTTGAGAGTCAAGGAGCTGATTTAAGCCTCGATCAAGAAGATAAAAACACTTGTTTTGTTATTACGTTTCCCCATAAAAATATAGAGGTTTAGTCTCATTTATAAGAGAGATATTTTTTAAGAACAAAAATGTCACAATTTTAATTGTCGATGATGAGGAAGGGATAAGAGAATCATTTCGTGATTATTTTATTTTAGATGATTACAAAGTACTAACGGCTAAGTCTGGAAAAGAAGCTCTTGAGGTATGTTTAGATACTTCTATTGATATTGTATTGAGTGATATTAGAATGGCCAATGGCGATGGTGTTTTCCTTTTAAAAGAACTTCGTAAAATTCATGAATCTGTCCCGGTTGTTATCATGATGTCGGGTTTTTCAGAAACTGAAAGGGATGAACTTTTAAAGGACGGAGCTTCTCATTTTGTCTCTAAGCCTCTGAACTTTGAAAAATTGGATTCCATTATGGCAGACTTAGCCAAAAGTTTTTAATTTCAGTGGGCTGAACAAGTATCGCAAGAACCCGTGGACGGGTTTTGCAACTTCTCAATGATAGAAAGGCTTTCTAATTTCCACTTCCCCGCGTACTTTTCATTCATGAAGTTCAAGGCCATATCAAGCTCACGAAAGTCATCCTGAGAGACTTCTCGGTGGTCAAAATCAGTGAGTAGACTTCCTCAAATTTCTCATTAAAGATTTGGGCGCCCTGCGTAACTCTTGCGAAGTACTTCTGAACGGGGTGCAAATAGATCATTTCGGACCAATTAGTGGTCGTTATCGAACTCATCGATTTATTATTGCGCAATTCGCATAAATTTACTATAAAATCCTAAATCTAATTTTAAGAGGACGCGCTATGGCAAAGAAAGGTAACCGAGTTATGATCACTTTAGAGTGTACAGAGGCTCGTAAAATCGGAAAAACTCCTTCTCGTTACACAACTACAAAGAACAAGAAGACTCATCCTGAAAGATTGGAAATCAAAAAGTACAACCCGTTTTTAAGAAAGCACACTGTACATAAAGAGATTAAATAATTATCTCCGATAAGCATTTTAATTTTTCTGAATTATATCCTATCGAGCTCCTCACCCCTGAGGAGCTTGTTGTTTTTAAACATCTCAATCAACAAAAAGAATCTTTAAATTTTCCGGCAATTAGAAATGATATTGGGAGCTTCTTCAATACTCTGGTCGGAACCAAAAATGATGCTGTGATCTTTGAGTTTGGCTCGGGGTATGGTCATTCCGCTTTTTGGTATTTTCTTCATCAAAATTCAATTTCAAAAGTTTATCTAACAGAAAGAAGAGATGATCTTTTAAAATTTTATAATGAAGTTCCTTTTCCAAATGAATGGAGAAATAAAATTCATTACCACCAAGGTGATGCTTTTGAACTTTTAGAGCAAACCTCTGGTTTTGATTTTGTCCTGATTGATGGTCAAAAAAACAGTTATACTGATTTTCTTAAGGCGGTCCTTCCTAAGATGAAGCCGCAAGGTCTTATCGCTGTCGATAATGCATTTTGGAAAGGGGCTGTGATCGGTGAAGGTGAGACTAGTGCTACTTCAGCTGAGGCCATTCTAGAGCATCATAAGGTGATTAAACAGGTCGCTAGGGATAATAGTTATAGACTTAACTATTTCCCTTTTAGAGATGGGTTATTGCTCCTTGAGGTCTAATTTAATCAAGTTTAAAAAAAATTGCAATTGAAGTTACAGGACGGAGAATTTCGTCATAGTTTACGTAGTCTTTATATGAATTACCGAATCGGTAGAAGGCATTGTTTTCAATCTTAATCCTAGGACTTTCGTAGCTGATTCCAATCCCTGGTCTAAATTCTATTCCTCTATGGTGAAGATAGGCTTCTTCTGTAAAGTCAAAATAGACTGCTCTTGGTTTTCTCTTTGAGACAGGGAGTTTAATCCTCATTAAAGCCTGTTGGATAAAGTGGTTTAATCCTTTAAGTGTTCCGACAGAGGCACCTGCTCCTAAACCGTACTTAATATTGGGAGTGATATTTTTCTGTACATCAATCATGCAATCAAGTGAACCATTAATACGGTTCCTTCTTTCTCCATCTTCATAATACTCATACTGAGGTTGCCCAGGACCATCAACTGTACGATGATAAAGTTGTTGGATAGAGGCTATGCCGCCAGGGATAAGCTGATGGTTGTTTAAGTGAATAGCATTAATTCCGTATTCGATTGAAGTCTTATGATCCTTAAGAATTATTTTTTCAAGAGGTTTTTTGATAGCGGCTCTCAAACGATTTTCCTCTGTGAAAAACACATGATGAAGCAGTGTTGGTACCTCTTCACCATTCTTTTTAATGTGAGGCACATCGATAATTTCAGCAGGCTTTCCCGTGTCACCAGTAAAGAGTTGAGAGCTTAAGATGAGTTTTAATTCTTTTCCGGTATTCGGATCCAGCTGGTAAGAAAAATCTAAGAAAAGGGCTGCCGTATACCCCTTATCAAAGTTAGGGTTGATAACCTCTGTATCGTAAGGGTTTGTCGCTAAGGTGAGTAATCCTGCCGGTGGGACCATAAAGTCATTTTCCATTTTTAGACCGATTTCGCATTTAGGGGCATTGTCGTCACTAAGATCAATCTTCTGAGCATGACTTAGTTGAAGACAAAATGAAATCAAGATGAAGGCTTTAAATAGTCTCATAAGTTATAATTTTACCGGATTTGAGAGGGCGGAACCTTTCTAAAGTGATATTTACAAAAACTGTTAAAGACTTAGACAGAAGTAGTTAAAAAGGCTGATTTAGTAAAAAATTCGCTCGATATTGAGCTTTTTGAGACGGTGTTCTTTGAGATTATCGAATACTTGGAGAGAGTTGCGATTTACGACAAACAGAGAATTATGAAGTGAGCTTTCAATAATAAGATTTTTATTCTTGCTGATATTTAATGAAGCAAGGTTTCGCTCAGGTTGATGAATTTTATAGGTATAAGTATCTTCAGCACTGTTTTGAACTTCAAGAGTTAAGATTGGGGGAGAAGGCTCTTTCGCTCTTAGTTTTCGGTTGATCGATCGAAAATTAACTTCTGAAATAACGAGAGAACTTTTTACTTCTGATAGGTATTCTAATGCAGAAGCCAGCCTTTCTGTTTCAATTCGTTGTTGTTTTGAGTTATACCAATTCCCATCAACTTTCTTTAGATCAGAGTATTTGTAGACGTAGCTCCCTTGTTCTTTTCTTACTTGAAGAGCAACGATTTGATCAGCACTTAAGTTTAGAATGGAAGGATCTACGATATCTTCTTGAGTGAGTTTGGCAAAGTTATTAATAAGTGGAGAGATCTGTAAAATTTTGTCTGCTTTTTCATGGAAGAGGTAATGGGAATTATTTAAAGTGTTATTAACCCCTAATCGAAAGCGATGTTTGTCTCCTGTAATATCAGTATAGGTAATACGATAAAGAGGAGTGTCGAATGAATAAGCTTTGTAATTAATATCGTTGTTATTAATTTCAGAAAGAACATTATAACGTTGAGTAAAGTTTAGAATCTGCTCAACAACTTCTTCTTTAACCGGAAGTTTTCTCTCAATAGTATCATCTTGGCTATCAATCATGACCCATTGGTTATTCAATTGAATGAATCGGTAACTTCCAACACGGTTTTGAACAAGTATTTCCTTGATATTTTTATGATCAAAGTGCGGAGTTAAGGGGTTCGACGTATTTGTTCCTGCAAGATTTCTTGAAGTCTGGTGAGTTGGGTAGTGAAGGTCGGTATAGTACGCGAAAGATGCCATCATCATACACATGAGCAAAATAAGTGCTGTAGCGAATGTCTTACTTGCGTTTTGTGTCATGAAAGCAGCCTCATGCCCTTGATCATATTACATTTCGCACTGAAACAAAACCGTTTTGTCGGTTATTGGTGTGAGTTAGAGTCCGCCAAGATCCCCTAAATCGAAGTCATCACCTTCATCGATAACAACTTCATCATCACCCTCGTCAATAACCTGTTCAACGGTGTCTCCTTTAATACTAGAGACCGCGTTTTGACCGAGTGAGCTTAAGAATCTTCTTAAGAGTGTTCTGTCGCCTGGTTTTTCCAGTTGCCAGTAACATCTTAAGCGGTAGTGGGGTGGGTATTCTGTAATGATACGGCTTTTAATTCCAATATGCTTAACATAATCCACTTCAGCTTTAAGAGTGAAGCCATGATCAATATCAAATTCAATGACAACGGTTTGACCTGGTTTAAAGTGTTTATCACCAAAGAATAAAATTTGGTCCATATCAATATCGAAAAGAAAGAGGTGACCGTGAGAGAGGTGTTCTTTGTCAGGAACAACTCTTTTTACTTTTGTTCTAATCTCAACCAGCTTTTCAGCATTCATTCCTTCAGTTTTTTCGCCAGTCTTGATATCCACCACTTCTGCGCCTTCTTCGGTCGCTTCAGTTGCTGTTTCAGCTTCAGGTGTTTCACTTTCGTCAATCTCTACGCCTTCAATTACATCTTCATCTTTTCCGACGACAGGCTTCGACTCATAAAACTCTTTAACAGCTTCATATTCGTCAGGGAGGTTGGCCTTGTAATAAGTTAAGGTTGCCGCAATCTCGTTTTTGAGGCTCCAGATCCTAAGAGGGATCTTTTTAAAATTAACGGGGTCTTTTGATTTTCCTATGATCATAAGCCTTATTATCTCTATTTTGCGCTGCGCGTTCTAGTACTGGTAAAAATGAACCGTAGGCAAAGAGTTCATGATCATGTCAGAGTAAAACTCTATGGAATTGGCAAAGTCAAAATTAGCGAGGGCAAAATACGTCCTCGAAGAGCTAGAGAGGAGATATCCTACAACTCCTGTGCCTTTGGATCATACCAATGAGTTTACCCTGCTCGTCGCTGTTCTTTTATCGGCCCAATGTACGGATGTGAGAGTGAATAAAACCACTCCAGCGCTATTCAAGAAGGCTAATACGGCCAAGAAAATGGTTAAGCTCACTGTCGATGAGATCAATGAAATTGTGCGCCCCTGTGGGCTCGCTCCACGAAAAGCAAAAGCGATTTGGGATTTATCTCATATCCTTATAGAAAAGCATGGAGGAGAAGTTCCAGAGGACATGGAGGCCTTAGAAAAACTTCCGGGGGTAGGTCACAAGACGGCTTCAGTTGTCATGTCTCAAGCCTTTGGCCATCCCGCTTTTCCGGTTGATACTCATATTCACCGACTAGCACAGCTTTGGAAATTAACTGATGGAAAGAGTGTAAAGCAAACTGAAAAAGATTTGAAACGTCTTTTCCCCAAAGAAACTTGGAATAAACTTCATCTACAAATTATTTTTTACGGGCGAGAACACTGCCAGGCTAAGACTTGTAAGGGGATTGTCTGTGAAATGTGCCGAACCATGTTTCCCGATAGAAAACGGCCTGTGAACTATAATAAGTCGTAAGTCTGAAATATTTATACTTCAAAAAGCCTCTAAAATCCTTACCTTACTTGATTAATCAAATTTTAGCTTGGATCATATTCAATATATTGATAAATCAAGGGAGTGATTATGAAATATGTCTTATGCCTATTTTTGGCGAGCCCGCTCGTTTTTGGGAAACCCTCTTATCTTCTAATTGAAAATGAAGTGGATAAAGCCCTGGGTTTTAAATCTCAATCTACAATTAAAAGAGAAATACTTAATGAAAAATATTCTTCTTTAAAAGTTGAAGAAAAGTTTGTTGAACATCTTTCACACGCTGTTCATGAAACTTTCCATAAATGTGGGGGATTTTTTCAATTTGAAACAGAAGCTGAGTTAAAAGAGTTTGTTTCTGATATCAAAGAGAATCAGAAAAAAGCTCCAAAAGACTTTTGGCTTTTTAAGAAGATTGACACTCAAACTGTAAATCCCGATGTTAGTCGTGCGGTTGAAGAAGTTGAAGAAACAAATATTCGATCGACGATTGAAAAACTCTCAAGTTACAAAACGAGATACTATACTCACGATTCGGGAGTTGAATCAGCGAAATGGATTGCCTCAAAGTGGCAGGAGTTAACTAAAGGAAGAGAT
>JAUHYH010000210.1 GCA_030426585.1 Bacteriovoracia bacterium | reverse complement strand
TAAAAGAATTTTGGGAATAAGAAGAACCGCGCTGACTAAAACGAGGTACTGAACTTCACTTGAAGGGGCTAAAAGTATTTCCATTTCTCAATGATAGCAGGAGGGCCAAGATTAAGAAATCTGTTAGGATAACTTGCGATGACTTCAGGCACATTGGAAAGTAAAAGCCCTTGCCCCTGTAACGCATAGCGCACCTGTAAATGTTACTAACCCTGAAGTCTTTCCCCTGTCATTTCGTAACAAAATTGATACCAGAAAGAGGTATTCACGTTCATTAGGGAAAATATGAAGCTGGTACTCTCACTATTCATTTTTGCTGTCTTAAAAATTTTTCCCGTATTTGCTGCCGAAAAATCAAAAGTTATTATCTGTGACCCCGGTCTTATTTTCTTTGTGAAGGAAAAAACTCTTTATATCAGCATGGATAACAATCCTTACGAAGGAAAGTTAGCCCCCTATTTTAAAAGAGGAAACTATAGCTATATTAAAACCGGGCTTGTTTGGAGCAACACCTTGAACAGTTTTCATGTGAAGGATCAGTATTCAACGGTTCATTTATTCCAATACTTTAAAAAGAACTCAGCCCGTCTTGTAGCGCACGCTCCAGGCTTCCCAACTCTCAGTATAAAATTTGATAATTGTGAAGTGACCTCTGAAAACAGAGGTCACTAAGGATAAATTAGATAGTTTGAACTTCAAATAAATAGCTCGAATCGCTATTAAAGCAATGTGATCGAGATTTCAGAAGAAGGACTCTGTCCTTAAACTCTGATGCAAATCTTGTAACAAACTTTGTATCAAAGAAACAATTTGAAGAGAAAGACCGACTCTTTACTTCTGATGTTGTTCCAGAAGCAGGGAATGTAAATTCAACTGTTAGATTTACTGGAAAAGCAGATCCAACAGGTGTAATTCCGCCAGAACATCTTGTTGTAACATCAGTCGCACCAATCGTTTCTAAAATACTTAAAGCACTTGATTCCGCATAACTACAAGAAAGAAAGACTCGAGTTCTTCCCTCGAACCCAGTGTAAGTAAAATTAAATGTTTCAGAAAAAGCACTGAAACTTGAAAGGAACATTAAAGAAATAAGAAGTTTTTTCATAAGAACCTCACTTGTTTGTTATACCTTATAGCTACAGCTCGACTTCAAATTTGTCCATACGCACCCTTCCTCATTTGTTAAACAGAAGCTCTAGAAAGCGTTTACGGAGTTTAAGGCTTTTCATCCTAAAGTTAATGTTTTTAACATGTTCATTATCCTTGCCCTTTTTAAGCTGGATCCCCCAGAGCGGGTACATACTATCTGGTGATAACGAAAAACGAATGTCCCCAATAGATTGAGGATCATCGGGGTGAACGGCAAGATAGTCGACTGAAAACCATTTAAACTTTTCAATATCGATTGCATGTTGGGAACCCTCTCTTACCCACGGATAATCTCTTTTTAAGTCTAGTTTTTGAATTTTTTCGCCCTCTTCCCAATTAGGATTAAATCCAACTCTTACAGCATAAGAGTAAAAATAACCTTGATGTTCATAAACTACTCTCCACAGATACAGATTTCCTAAAGATGGGCGGGCGGTGAGTCTTAGAGGGTTATGCCCCTCTGCTTGAGCAATTTTATGGCCCAAGCTCTCCGCCCTGTTTGCTTGAACAACACCTAGAGACAGATAAAACAAGGCATAAAAGACTGCATAGCGAGCATATTTATTGGACTTTCCTCTAAGCGCTAAAACAATAAAGGTAATCAGGGGGAATGTGAATAAAGGGTCAACAATTGAAATATTATTCCAAGCAAAACGATAGTTTGAAAACGGCCATAAAAGTAAAGTTCCATAACTAGTACAGGCATCGAGCAACCCATGAGTTCCGTAACCTAGAAAAGAAAAAAAATAATTTTTCTTAAACGAAATTTTCTTCTTCAAAAATAGGTGTAGGAAAAGACTGACTATCAATGAACCTAAGGGAATGAATAATAATGAGTGAGTAAAATGTCGGTGATAGAGATAAAAGACCATAGGGTCGATGTCAGAACGAATCAAGACGTCTAGGTCAGGAGCCATTCCTGCAAGCCAGCCAATAATAAAGGCCCACTTTAGCTCGTTTTTTTTTGCCAAGCTTTGAGAAGCAATCGCTCCTAAAGATCCTTGAGTCACTGGATCCATTTTTCCCTCTCACCTAAGAATATTTAGCGACAGAGATAGACTAGAGCTTTTTCTAAGGAATTGGAACGGGTGAGCAACCGACTGGCCCTAATTCTTTCATCGGCCTCATGCATCCCCCACCCAACGGCGCCGAGACCATCAAGACAGATATTATTAAAGCTTTGAAAGTAATTGATATCAGAGCAGCCCTCAGAATGAAGAACTTTATAAGCTTTTCCTTCTTGTTTCTTTAGGTCTCTTAAATAAACTTGCTCGAGCAATAGGTCTCTTGTTTTAGCACTCATCGATGGGCAATCATCGACAATAGAAGTCTCAAACCGATTCTCACTATTTTTTCTCAATGACTTATGAAGAAGATCGTCAAAAAACTCAAGGCTCGAGTTTTTTATAAAACGAACATCTATTTTGGCCGTTAATGATGCCGAACTTTTATTATAATGGTCTCCACAAGTTTTAAGTGATGACACGTTAAATTTAAGATCATCAAACTCATTTATCGAATGATAAAGTTCGTTAAAGGTGTGCATAAATGCATGAGTTGAATTCATTGTTCCCTTGGCCGTCCTACCGGTATGAAAACTCTCCGCATAGGTTTTTAAGTTATACCACCTATTCCCATTCCGGCTTCCAATGATTCCTCCACACTCCAATGAAGGTTCAAAACAAAAAACGTATCTAGACTGAATACCCATTTTCATAAAATAATTATGAAACCCAATTGAACCTTTTTCTTCATTGGGAGAAACAATAATATTCAAATTATACTTTAATGGAACTCTTCGATTAAGAAACTGCTTTAATGCATTCATTAGAACAACAATGCCACCTTTCATATCCGCAATACCACAGCCAAAGGCAAGATCTCTAGAAGGATCATAATGAAAGCCCCCAACCTCTTTAACCGAATTGACTGTATCAGAGTGAAGAACAAAACTGATATCTTCCTTTTGTCCTCTATCAAATCTTAATGATAGTAATGGAGCTGAATCAGCCTCTGGGTTTTCGATTAATTTGGCTTTAAAACCCAAGTTCTTAAAATAAACAGCTAAAAAGTTTTGAACGCTTAAAACTCCTTTCAAATCGTTTGTCTGAGAGGATAAATTTACGATCTTTTTAAGCCAACTGAGCATAACCAGAAGTTCTTCTGGAGTGGAAGCATAAGTGGAATGAGCTAGAAAACTCATATTTACAGATTAGAGAATATCTTGATTTTAGGCCTGTTAAGATTAAGTAAAGCTTGGGTTAAGGAGGGCCCAGAAAGGTATCCTGGGCCCTTTAAGCTTACTCTAAAATATATTGAATGGCTTTCAGTTTGTAACCATACTTATTAACAGAACTATCTGATTTGAAATTCATTTCAAGAGTATCACCTGATGCGTACTCAGTTACATAGTCATCGGGATAAGTACCAGAAAGAACTTCAATAATAGAACCTTCACTATCTTTAAGAGTGAGTGTGTCGTATTTCTTTTCCGTATCAACCTTTTCAAAAATCGCTCTTACAAATTTTGAACCTGGCATAGTGAAAGTTTCACTCACTTCTGCACCATCTTCATAAGGGTGGTTTGATTCGAATGTTTGACTTGAATCAGCTCTCCACGCTCTCGGATCTGGAACTTCTGGTCTCTCAGCCTTAATTTTCATTAAGAAGTTATAAGCATCAACTCGCCCCATCGCCTTAACGGTTCTCCCGTAAGCCTTTGAGTAGACAGAGGAATCCATAAGCTCTTGCTTTAGTGTTGTT
>JAUHYH010000022.1 GCA_030426585.1 Bacteriovoracia bacterium | reverse complement strand
TCTTTTTTCACTTACTTCTTTTGCTTTATCGAGGCGATGCTTTTTAAAACCTTCTGAATGAACTTTGGCTAAGTAGTTTTTCCCTTCCAAGAACTTCTGGCCTTTCATGAGAAGATTTGAGTAATAGTTTTTTTCAAACTCTTTTCCCAAGCTCATCTTAATAAGCTGATTAGTATTTCTTGAATAAAGGGGGGCCATGAGTTTTACAGTGTCAGTAATGGCACTCGCTGGAACATCCGGAAGCTTTTTGATCTCAATAACCTTGTTGTCATCAGTTATGTAATACTGTCTTGGCAAGCCCGCTGACCCACCTGTCGTTTTAACTCTTTTATAGCAATCCTTTGCGACTCCAGGGGGATTTGCCTTGCTATAAGCATGAAAAATAAAAACACTTTCAGAATCTCTCATACAAGGAGGAAGACCCTCTTCAGCGAATTTCCCTGTTTCAGAATTAATATCCTTATTAGGATCATCAATATCCTTGATAGCCTTTTTGAAGATTTTTTTCGTTCTTTTACTCGGTTCAAAGTTACCCTTCTTTTCAACAACATCTCTGTAATCTTTAACAAGATCTCTTAAGGGGATATTTGAAATTTCTTTATCATCTTTACTCGCGATATTAACAGACCCAAGGTAACGAACTAAGTCGGCAACATAAGGTCCTCTCCCTCCGTCATCAAAATCATCAATAGATAATTTAGCGACAACTTTATTTCTTTCTTTAAAAGCAAAAACTCCAAAGTTTTCGATATGGGGGTCACCAGCGATTGGTCCACTAAAACTTGATTTTGTATAACTAGGTAATAGCTTTTTCTCTTTCAGAATATGGTAGAAAAAATTAGGGAATGATCGATAAAAAGAGTGAAGGGAATCAATTTCCTTTAATCGATCAGCAACGGGTACTGAACGCTCATCATTTTTTTCAAATTGTGTTTGAAGATCAATAAACTGCTGGCAAAGAACTTTGTTGGCTACAAGACTATCATTTTGCTTTTTAAGAGAGCAGTCTGCACAGTCTTGAGCATAAAGAGTATTAATTGAGAAAAAAAGTAAGGTGATGAGTGTTTTCATACTTTATTTTACATGACTTAATAGTTTGAACGAAGGGTAAGGACTTTCTTCCTTTATTAAGGAGAGCATCATGAAATGGCTTTTAATTACGTTATTTTCGTTTTCAGCATATTCAGCTCCGATGATGGGTGAATATAAATACTGTTATTCTTATGAAGGGACTGAAGAAGCTTATCTCAATATTGTTCATTTTGAAGATCGTCATATAGGTGTTCAGATGTACTACCAGAATTTTCCAATTTCTTTTCAACTAATTCTTGATGGCCAGGAGCGAGTTTCCTCTGAAGGCATCTCGGGGATGACTTTTGAATACCGAGCAGCCTATGCCAGAAATATGATGAAAGTTGTTTTTAAAAATCCAGCGAAAGCTGAGGCGATGGGTTTGAACCCAAAGTTTATGATTAAGTTTCAAGGAGCTCTAGCTTCTTTTGTTTTTAACGGAGTGAAGTTGCATTGTCGGAAGAGGATTTAGGAAGAGAGGATTCATTGTTTAGGATTTGAATGTCTGACTCCGCATTCTGCTCCGTCACCCTTCGGGCGCGGGGCGGACGAAACTGCTCTAACTTGTTCTAATCATTAAAAACTATGGGCTGCCCATAGTCTGATTGTATTTTTTTCATATTGTTCGTCAGTATGCCAACAGGTTTACACTAAAGTGTGTTATATGAGTCGCTTAGGATTGGAGAACTTTAATGAAAACGTTTCTAGTAATAGTGGCAACATTACCTATATTTTTTTCTTGTAACAGTGGAGATACTGGTCAGCCTATTCCAGTGACTCCATTACCGGACACTGATGTGAGCTTTGACCCTCCTGTATTAAGTCCTGAAAAACCATTTAAAAGACTTATTGGTGAATACGAATCTTCTAATCAAGATATTAAAACTTCAGATCTTGTTGCGAATATTAGAGAAGGGTCGTGTTATAAGCCTAGTAGTGACTCTCTTGGGTTTAATAGTGGTTATTTCCTAGTGGGATTTCAAAAATCAATGACATCTAAGGTAGTAGAAGGGATAGAGCTTAACCCTGTTAAAGACATTATTTTGCTACTCCATCATCCATTAGACCTGTCTATCGTTTTTGATGGAGCTGATCATTTGTCATTTGAAGAAGCTCAAAGAAGAGAGCTTTACAAAGGTATCACAGGGAACTTTCGAAAAACGAATTTGAAAAAACAAACAAAATACACGGTAAGGCCTAGAGTTGATAAGAAAATGCTCGAAGTTTTCATGGATGGAAAATACTCTTTAAGTATTAGAAAGAGAGATTACAAAACCTATTACTTAGTAAAAGTAAAAGACAAGAACATTTTTGAAGTTTGTCTTTTTGAAAAATCTTATCAATGATTAAAAAAAGTAACATATTAAAAAAATTCATAGATCTTTTTTTCTATGATTACGTTGAGCCAGACCTCTACCCTGATCCTCCTGAAAACATAATTGATAAAGAGAATATCCTGTACAGTATCAAAAATTATGGGCTGGATAAATTCACAAGTGACCAGATGGTTGACTATTTTATCAAGAAGGAAGATGTCCTTAGAAAGCTGGGCCATGATATGAATAGCTTTTTCATATACTTCTATGCCCCAGTTGTGCTTGGAAAAATGGAATTTTTAACAAGGCCTATTGTTTCATCAGATTCAGTAATTAAAGAAAATTCCCTCGAGTTTGATAGATTCGTGGGAAAGTACGAATCCTTAAAAACATTGAAGTAAAATTTGTTTCTCGAGGATTTAGTCTCAACCATCCTGGTTTCGTCCCTTCGGGCTTCGCTGCAATTGAATCATCCTGATTCAATTGCAAACCTCCTTCGGAGCTTCAAACCCAACTAGTTCAATAACTTTCACACTCAAAATTACCCAATGCTTTAGACAGCGAAGACAGGAGTCTGAGCTGTGGTGTTGCTAAAAGCAACTACCGTAGCAGGATGCGGAGGTAACTTATAAAGCTTCGCGACTGAGGCATACAAGGGGTATTCCGCAAAGAGCGGAGTGACTTTTGACGACGATGATTGGGTAATTTTGTAAGTGAAAGTGGTCGGAGCGAGAGGATTTGAACCTCCGACCCTCTGCTCCCAAAGCAGATACGCTACCAGACTGCGCTACGCTCCGACTGTTCTGTGAAATCTGAATTTACTAGATTGCCCGAAATGTGTCTACTGTTGCTGTAAAAAGTCTTTAAGAGCTTGGATCGCCTTGGCCCGATGCCCCTCTTGATTCTTGAAGGTCGTATCCGTCGCGAAGCTCTGCCCCTCATTATTAATGGGCATAAAGATGGGGTCATAACCAAAGCCTTCTTTCCCCACGATTTCATTGCCAATTAATCCTTGGCAGCGTCCTTCAAAATAATAAATCTCATCAGGGGAGAGATAGAGGCAAAGCACCGAGACAAAATAAGCTTTGCGATTTTCCTCTTGAGACTCCTGGTACATGTCGAGAACGGCCTGGCATTTTCCTGCATAATCTTCATGTTCGGGAGCAAAACGAGCTGAATAAATTCCAAGCTTATTGGGAAAAGCTTCAAGCACTAAACCAGAATCATCAGAGAGAGTTGGAGCTTGGAATTTATCATAGTAAGCCTTCGCTTTTATTAAGGCATTCTCATGAAAACTCGTTCCGGTTTCAGCCACTTCTAGTTTTTCAGGAGCTGCCTTAAGTTCGAGGCTTCCCTTGAGAAGCTCACCAAGTTCTTCAACTTTATGCGGATTAGAAGAGGCTAGAGTGACATTCATGCTAAAGCTGCTTTTTGTTTTTCAAAAACTTCTTGAAGGCAAGTTTTTGAACATTCAACAATTTGTTGGAACTGCTCTGGAGTAAAAGGTTCACCCTCAGCGGTTCCTTGAACTTCAACGAAATTACCTTCGCTGGTCATGACAATATTCATATCAGTTTCACAACTTGAGTCTTCGTCATAGTTAAGATCTGCGATAATATTTCCATCTTTACCAACACCGACGCTAACTGCGGCAATCTGATACTTTAAAGCTTTCTCAAGTCCTAATTTTTTTAAAGCGAGAGCAAGAGCGACATAAGCCCCAGTGATAGAAGTGGTACGAGTTCCACCATCAGCAACAAGAACATCACAATCAACGGTGATACTTTGTTCACCAAGTTTTTTTAAATCAACAGCAGCCCGTAAACTTCGAGCAATTAATCTTTGAATTTCCTGAGAGCGACCAGAGATTCCCTTCCTATCTCTTCGAACCCGGCTGTGAGTCGAGCCTGGAAGCATATTATACTCAGCTGTAACCCAACCATGGCCTTTATCTCTCAGCCAAGGTGGTAGGCTATCTTCTGCAATTGCGGTAATATGAACCTTAGTATTGCCACACTCAATAATGACACTTCCGGCAGCATAAGGGTTGATTCCCGTTTGTATCTTTATGGGTCTGGGATTAGTTCGTTTGATTTCGCTCATTGGAGGCTCCTTGCAGATTATTCAGCTGGATGAATGCCATTCTACTCAAGATTCTTTGAAAAACCAATTGAGAGAAGGTGAATTGAAGGGGCCCGCTTGCATCTATACCCATAATCAAACCAGTGGCCGCGGTCGTCGAGAAAAAAAATGGCATCACTTTAAAGGTTCACTGGCATTTTCTTTTGTAACCCCAATGTTCCAACCGATTACATTTTCACCTTTAGCAATAGGAGTTGTTATTTGTGAAACGCTCGAGTCGATGGGAAAAACGCTTCGTTTGAAATGGCCTAATGACTTGGTAACCGAAGAGGGAAAAAAAGTGGGAGGGATTCTTTCAGAAGTTTTTCAAGATGCCCAAGTTTTAGCTGGAATTGGTATTAATCTTTACCCCTCTGAGCTCAAAAGTTTTGATTACCCTCATGGATTCTTATTAAACGAAGATGAAGAATTTGATATTGAAAAATTTCTAACCAAACTTTTTGAAAACCTTTCTAAAAGAGATAGAAATTTTGGTACAGCCTGGAATCAGTTTTGTTTTCATATTGGAAAAGAAGTAGTGATTGTTGATCAAGAGCCGATTCAAGGGACCTTTGAAAGTCTTGGAAAAAGTGGGGAAGCCTTGATTAGACTTCCCTCTGGTGAGCTTTATCCGGTATTTACGGGCTCTTTACGTTTTCCTTAAGGTGATAAATAAAGCTTGTAATAAAATCATTAAGAAACTCTCTTAGTACTTCTTCTTTAACTTTATTCAAAGAGTGAACTTCTCCAATCACATCAACCTTTTGATTATGTTCTAAAAGTTCGAGTTGTGCCGATTGCATAATCGGGAAATCATCAATCCAAGATTCAGGAGTTACTGCAACCAAGGCCTTTACTGTTTTGGGAATATGATTTTGGATTTGAATCATTGCTTGAAGATGTTCTAGTCCAATTTTCATCGTGCTTGTAAGTTGTACATTTTTCTCCCTCTCATTTGCCCAGTAGTAATAATCAAGCTTGAGCTCGAAACAAAAATCAGTGGAACAGGGGGATAAAGGATTCAACATTAAAATTTTTGTTTTTGGGTGTGCGGTAAAATCCCTGAAAAAGGCCTCGAGAAACCTATGGAATTCAATGTTAGACTCGAGGATGGCCCCTTGAAGTTTTTCAACTTCAATCCCTTGAACCTTGGGGAAAATGTCATTGTAGTGTTTGATGCGATCGGCATTTGCCAAATGCGTAAATGTGATGAGGAAAAAGCCAAAAAATATTTTCAAAATAACCTCCTTGAAAGTGGCTATTTTTGAGGATTTAGTATCAATAGGGCACAAGAATTTTGTAATGTGTCATTTGCGAAGAGGCGGCGCGCTAGGACCTGCGTGAGATTTTACAAGACCCCCCTTATTACTAGACATTTAAACTCCACAATAAGATTATGTTAGTAAGGAAAATTTCACTCAATTAGGAAGCTCAAATGAAGTTAGAACGCCTGCATATTCAAGGATTTAAGTCGTTTAAGGATAGAACAACCATTCATTTTGATGATGGGATTACAGGGATTGTTGGTCCTAACGGATGCGGTAAGTCTAACATCGTTGATGCGCTCTTTTGGGTTATGGGTGAGCAGTCTGCGAAGCACCTTCGTGGTCAAAAAATGAGTGACCTTATTTTTTCTGGATCTAAAAAATATTCTCCAGGATCTTTTGCGGAAGTAACCCTCGTTCTGAGCAATCTTGAAGGAAAGCATATTCATATTGGAAACAAGGTTGTTGCTCCTCAAGAAATTCAACTCACGAGAAAACTTTATCGAAGTGGTGATACTGAGTATCGAATCAATAACCTTCCAGCTCGGCTCAAAGATATTCAAGAAGTTTTCATGGATACAGGTGCTGGGGCTAAGTCATATTCAATTATTGCTCAAGGTGAGATCGATCGTCTTGTTAAGGCTAAACCTCACGAGCGTCGAGTGATGATTGAAGAGGTTGCTGGGATTACGAAGTTCAAAATGCGTAAGAAGGAGAGTTTGAGAAAAATTGAACAAACTCAAAATAATATCGAACGCATCAGTGATCTTAAAAAAGAAATCTACAAAAATTTGAAAAGCCTTGAAGGGCAAGCAGAAAAAGCAGAAAAAGCTCGTTCTCTTCGAGAAAAAGTTAAGAAAAATGCTCTTGTTGTTAATACGCACAGAGAGCTTGAGACACTTAGCAAGATACAAGAGTTAAACAAAACAAATGAAGAGAACTCTCAAAAAATCGAAGCTTACCTATTGGAAAAAGAAACAGTTGATACCTCTCTGGAAACAGAGAAAACTCAGAAAACGGAATTGATTGATCATATCGATGCTCTTCAAGAAGAATTTAACTTAAAATCTCGTGAACTTGTTTCTTTAGAAGAAAGACTTAATGCTAATAAGAACTCTGTTGAAGAGAAGAAAGCTTATATTGATGAAAAGAAAGAAGAGTTAAATTCTCTTAATGCTGATCTTAAATCTCGCGAAGAGAGAATTGTTGAGGTGAAAGCTGAGCTTGAGGCCCTTGAGCAACCAAGCACAGAAGAAACTCCAGATTATGCTGCGATTGAAGAGAATATTGCAACCCTTCAGGCAGAGATCCAAGACCTTGAATCTCAACATCTTGAGAATATAAAGCGACGTGAAGAAGCGACTCAGAAAATCGCAGAAGCGGATGCAAAGATCTATAAAAACGAATCACAATTGGAAGAACAAGCGCGTTCTCTTCAAGAGATTGCTCAAGAAATTGAAGAACTTGAAAAATATTTTAATCAACTCACTGATGAAACAGAGATTAAGAAAGAAAAGCTTTCTCAATCAGAAGATAAGTTCAATCGTTTAGAGACTCAGAAAGAGGAATTGAAAGAGGAACTTTTAACTCTTGAAACTCAAAAGACTGAACTCGCTGAAAAACTTTCTACGAAAGAGAAAACTCATGTAGAAATTTCTACTAGAATTAGCTCACTCGAAGAATTAACGGCAAGTACGTTGGATCGAACTGGGAACCACTCTTTCGTTAAAGAGTGTAGCGGAAAACTTCTTCAAGACTTATTTACTGTAGAGGAAGATTACAGCCTTGCTGTTGAAGCTCTTCTTAGGCCTTATCTTGAGGCCGTTGTTGGATATGAGACAGAGGAAGATGTTGTTGAGTGGTTAAAGCAAAACGACGAAAATTTTAGTAGTTTAAAACTTGGAAACAAGAAATCAGGTTTTTCTTTAGGGAAGTCGCTACTAGAGGTTTTGAGTTTCACAAATAAGGCTCCCAAAGAGCTTCAGAACTTTCTGGGTAACTTCTTTTTTGTTGATAGTATTGACCTCGAGAACTTAAGTGATTTTTCATCAAATAACTTCTTAGCAGTAGGAACTAAAGATGGGACTAAGGTTTTAAGAAATATCCAAGGAAGCCTACAGTTTGAATCGAACTCAAAATCAGAAAAAACGGACAGTGTTCTTGAGAGAAATAGCCAAATAGAAGCTTTTAAAACACAGCTTGAAGAAGTTGAAGAAGAAGTTAGTAGCTTAAAACGAGAGTTATCAAAAATCTCTGATCAGATTGTGACGAAAGAAGAGCTGAAAGTTGAAATTGAACAAGAAAGAGAAGGTCTTAAGGAAGATGTTATTTCTCTGAAATCTTTTCTTTCAGAAAGAAATACAGTTGTTGTCAATGAGAGCCGTCTTGAAAAATTAGAGAAGAGAAAGAGAGAGATTTCACTTCTTAGAATGGATCTTTGTGAGCGTGAAGAAGAACTTGAAGAGGAAAAACAAGTTCTTGATGAAAACCTTAATAAAGTTAAAGAAGAAATTATCCAATTTGAAGAATTCTTCAATGAAAAGAAGCAAGCCTATGAGGATGCTCGTGATGAGCTGGTTGAAGCAAGATCTGAGCAAAAGTCATTTGAGTTCAAGAAAGTACAATTCGAAAAACAACTTAAAGATTTTCAAGAACAAAAAGCTTCGATTGAAGGAAAAATCTCTGCGACGAAAGAGCTTATTCAGCAGACTGAAGAATCTATTAAGAACTTTGGTGATAACCATGTTGAATTCAATGATAATATCGAAGAGCTCACTAATCTCCTGAAGGAAAAAGAACAAGAGCTTTCGGAGTCTAAGGATGAATTAGAGCAACTGGTTCAAGCCATGGAGTCAAGAGAGGCTAAGGCGAGAGACCTTGAGTCTACAATCAACAAAATTGAAAAAGATAATGTCGAAAAAGTTCTTAAGCTTGAGAAGGCCATTGAGGATGAAGAACTGCTCGTGAGAAATACTTTTGAAGAGTACCGAGTTGATATTCGGGCCATTATTCTTGGTTATCTAGAACTTGAGTCGCTTGAAGGGCTAAAAGATCTTGAAGAAATGTTCTTCATTGAATCAGAAAGTGGAATCAGAAAGATTGAACCAGAAGCTTATGAATTCCAAAAACGTTTCCCTGGGCAAGTTGCTGAAGCTAAAGAAAAGCTTAAAAACTATAGAAGCTCCTTAAATCGTCTTGGTCATATTAACTGGCAAGCCGTTGAGGACTACGATAAGCAAAAGGTTCGTTACGACTTCTTAAAAGATCAAGAAGAAGAGCTTAATCACTCAATTCAGGATCTTATGACAGCAATCGAGAGAATTGATGGTAAATCTAAGGCTCGATTCCAAGAAGCTTATGACGAGGTCAATGACAAGTTTGAAAAAGTTTTCCCTATCATCTTTGGTGGAGGGAATGCTCGACTTCATCTTGTTGGAAACATGGATGAAGAGGATTTCGGGATTGAAATTATTGCAAGCCCTCCTGGTAAGAAAATGCAGAATATTAATTTAATGTCAGGGGGAGAGAAAGCTCTAACAGCGGTCGCGTTGATTTTCTCAATTTTTCTTGTTAAGCCATCACCGTTCTGTTTACTAGATGAGGTTGATGCTCCACTTGATGATGCGAACGTTGGTCGTTTCAATCAGTTATTAAGAGAGATGAGCTCAGAGTCTCAGTTCATTCTGATTACTCATAATAAGAAAACGATGGAACTTAATGACAAGCTCTATGGTATCACCATGCAGGAACCTGGAGTTTCCAAAACCGTATCGGTACAACTTCAATAGTGATGAAGTATTTTGTAGTCCTTTCATTCTTAGTCTGCGAGGTTTATGCCTCAAGTTTTCTTCCTGGTAAATTTTCTGTTGAAATCGACCAGGTTTATCAAAGATTTGGGAAAGGAAAAGAGGTAAGGACTCCTTATACTCTTGAATATAGCTATCCTGGAAAAATGAAATACCTAAACCAGAAGAGTAAATCTTTATTTATCTGTAACAAGGATACTTCTTGGTATTATGTCCCTTCTTTTCTCAAGTCGCGCCCAGGAACTGTTAAAGTTAATAGCGGGGAGAGTTTTCGTCTCGTAAGCCTTTTTGATTCCCTAAAATCGGGATTAACATCCAATGAAACTTATAAAGTGAAAGAAATTTCTGATACAGAGTACCAGTTGATTTTCACAGAAAAATCGCAAAAAGATTTTAATGTTAAAACAGCGAATTTATATATTTCAAATCGTTCTGTTGAAGCCATGAGGAATTCAAGGGCGCAGAAAATGCCAATGAAGAAATCTGAAAAAGAGTTTACCCTTAAAGATTTAGAGAAAATTTTAATTGAATATCGAGATAACAAAAAGTTAACACTCGAATTCAAATCCTTTGAATCGGGTGTTGATTTTGACAGCAGCCACTTTACGTTTTCAATCCCTGAAAACACTAAAGTGATCAAATAATTTATCGAATATTTTGAATAAGTTTTACGAGCTTATCAAACTTCTTATGTCTAATGGTGTAGACCTTAGTTTTTTTACCGGCAAAAAGTCTTTTAAGAGGTTTTTTAAATTTAGCCTTTAAAACGAAAGACTTAATACTCTTTGCGAAGTTTTGAGGTTTTTCCCAGAGGGTTTCACCGATGGCTACAACAAGTGTTGCAGGTGAAGCGATTGCCTTAACCAGGATATTTCCAAAACTGAATTCATCCTTGTTTGTTTTGTCATAAAACCACTTCGTGGCTTCATAAGTTTTATAGTTAATAGGTTCGCTAGTGATGTAGATGTCCTTCGCTTTTAATAGGGAAACATAGAGAGAGTTATGAAGCAGCACTTTCTCTCGTGGCTCAGGAACTGGAAGGATTGTAACCACGTCATCTGGAAAAGGTCTTTCGAGATAAGCTTTATAAGAATCACAAGCTCCCGTGATATCTTTGGTACTGCAAGTGAAGTAGAGAATAGAAGCTGTTTCCTTATCGACAAGAACAGACCCTTCTCGGTCTTGAAGATTGGCCATGAGTTGCGATGCAAAAGACATTAAGCCTATAAGAATAAGCGATTTCATAAAACCTCCAGAGGTTGAGTTTTTTGGTCGGCTTTATGATGGTCTTGGCCTTGTCAGAAGTCAAAAAAAACCCCGCCGAAGCGGGGTTCAAGGGGAGAGGAGAGGTTCCGGACTTTAGCCCTTATCCTTGGGCGCCGGAACATTATGTCTTCCGTGACATAACTTGCAATGGGTAATCTCAAGCTGCAATTTCGATCTGTTCACCACTGACGTAACAAGACTTCATGTCATTTTCGTCGTGGTAGAGGGCATCCAGCGCTAACATATCGAAATTACAGTTGAAAAACATATTGTGTTTAGTGTGAAAATTATCAAATTCGCAGTTGAGCATCTCACAGCCCAGGAAATTGCATTCATTTGCATAAGAGAATACGAATTTGCAATTTTCGAATTTGCAATTTTTAAAGTCTACTGCTGTAAAATTGCTTGCGAAAAAGGTGCATGAGGAGAAGGTGACGTTGGTGATGACACAAGCATCAAGAAGAGATCCCGAAAAGGTTGCACCCTGGTAGGTTTTTGAGGAAATTGAAATGTCCTTTAATTTCAGGTACTTATTGTTTTCTCCAATAAATTCCATTTCAAATAAAGCAGTTTTCATGTCCCTTCTCCTTCAAGTTTGAGAGGTTATTCTCGAGTACAATACTACGATACTTGACCAATTGCGTCAAGGAAAATTATTGCATTAAGAAATTTTTTTCCATTCCGATAAGGAATTTAGGAGGTTAGCATGATCGAATTTGAAAGAGAGATGCTAGATTGGTTTATAGGCGTGGTGAGAAAGTATATGCACTTAAGAGGTGACCTTTCTCAGAAGGATTTGGCTGAGGAGATAAACGTTGGAATTTCAACGCTCTCACGCTTCCTTAACCAGAAGACCAAGGAGATCGATGAACAGCTTGTCGCTAAGATTGTCGCTCTTCTCGATATTCCTTTGCATGAAATCATTGATTTCATAGAAGAGGACTCTACAGCCAAATTTAAAAAGCTTGTGGCCTTCTATAAAGAAGATACGACAGTGACTGAGATAATGTCTGCACCTCAAGGTGATACGAAATCTGAGGCCACTAAGAAGACTTCGGTGAGAATTGGTCGGACAAAAGTGAGTTTTGGGCATAATGAAATATCTGGAGATGAACAAAATTTACCGCTCTCACCCGAAGCCCAAAGGGCTCAGGAGAGCCTTTCCGATAAGTTTGCTAGGTTGAGTCCAAGGCAAAAAGCTTATTTGAGCGATTTCCTGGATTTAGATTCTGATGCAAGAGACTTAATTGTCGATATTGGAAATCAACTCGTAAGGTATTTCAAACAAAAGAGGTTATCTTTTTAATGAGATTTTTAATCCTATTAATTCCATTTCAAGTTTGGGCGATGCCTGAAAACTTAGAAGTGTGGTTTGTTCAAAAATCTCGTAAGGTTGTTTCACTGGATTCATCTATAGAAGTTGCTCAGAACTCATACCAATGTATTAAAGTGGGAGAGAATTGTTTCGATCCCCAAATTGGTTTGTATGATCCCAAGAAACTTGAAAAGAGTGGGGAGATTGAAATTCCAGAAGCAGCCTTTGATGATGAGTGGGAAGAACTTGAGAAAAACTCAAGAAACTATGAAGATCTCTCTAGCCTTGATGTTCTCAAACGTTCTGCACATAAGTGTGATGATACAACTTACTTTGATGTTTTTTGCGGGAAAGCAAAAAGGTTCGAAACTAAGAAGATTGAACTAGAAGTTTTTATAGATGGAACTGAAAGTATGGGAAGAATCGATTCAGCTGACCTGAAAAAAGAATGTTTTAGATCTAGTCTAGCGAGAAGAATTTTTGACAGTTGCGAAGCTGCAAATATCTACACTTTTCATCATAGCCGGACAAAAATACATAACCCTCAACAGGCTTGTGTTGCTCAGTCAATCACAGATGACGATAGGCTTATCCAGTGGATTAAAAGCTCAAATGCTAAAAGACTGGTTGTTATCACTGAAAAAACGGAAGTAGGGAAAAAGTTCGTGGATTTTGCTTATATGAATCAAGCTGATTTCAGGGGCGAAAAATTAGGTGAAGAGCTTCTTATTCAACAACTCCCAGGCGAAATTACACGGTTGAAAAAAAGTTGTAGAAATTAAGCTTTTTTTTTACTAAAGTCTAATCATTGGAATTTACCCTCCAAGAGAACCTTAACATTAGAGTTGGTGTGATAGATCAGTTTGAAGAGTTAATTGAGTGGTCGCAAATGCAATACCACGACCTTCCATGGCGTTATGAACGTTCCCTTTATGGAACGCTTGTTTCGGAGATAATGCTTCAACAAACGACAGTAGGCACTGTCATTAGTCATTTCGAAAGGTTCATGAACAAGTTTCCGACAATTCACAAACTGGCTAATGCAAAAGAAAAAGATGTTCAACAAGCTTGGAGAGGTTTGGGATATTATAGAAGAGCTAAAAATCTTCATAGAGCAGCCCAGGTAATCTCTAGTAAGCACCAAGGAAATATTCCTGAAAATTTTAAGGATTTAATTAAAATCCCTGGTATTGGTGAATATACAGCTAATGCTTTGATTTCAATCGGTCATCGAAAAAGAGCACTCGCGATTGATGCGAATATTGAGAGAGTTATTTCTCGAGTTTTTGGTTATGAAACGATCAAAGGTCCTCAAAACCAAAAACAAATCTACCAAGATTTTACGAGAAAAAAGATCCTGGATATCGAAGTTAATTACCGTGCTTTAAATGAAGCGATTATGGATCTTGGAAGAACTTATTGCCAAGCTCGAAAAGCAAGTTGTGAACTTTGTCCACTTTCTTCGGTTTGTAAGACAAAAAAAGCGGGTAACCCTTTGGATTATCCAAGAGAATTCCAAGCTAAAGAAAAGAAAAAGCTTAAAAATCTTCACCTTCTTAGAGTTCTTGTGAAGAATGAAAAAGGAGTTCTCCTCTTTAGAAGGCCGAAAAACAAATGGTTGGAGGATCAATACGAACTGCCAACTTTTGCTCTCGGAAAAGAGAGACGTACTGATCAGTACCCTCAATTGAGGTTTTATAAAAATTATAAAAAATTACCTCAGTTTAAGACCCATATTACAGATCACAAGATAAGCAACTTCGTACTTGCCACAAAAGACGATCAAATCATTGATTGCAAGGCAAATTACAAATATGTCCCGATGTCTGAGCTCGAAAATGAGAACATCTCAACAGCCACTTTAAAGGCCCTTGAGCGTCTCCAACAGTAAAGCCTTTTCATTTTTCCCCCAATTGCACTTCCGAATACGATATAATTCTATCGAGGGGAGGTTGTGTTTCATGAAGATTCTCCTAAGTTTAATCATCCTGTCAGTGGTTTCATGTTCAACAGGGGAGAGAATGCCGGCCAGTCTTGTAACTCGTTACGAGATGGACCTCTATGATCTCCTTTCAAGTCTTGATCGATACCTCGACCAGCCTTCAGAAGATGTTTGCAAAGGCACACTCATAGAAGAGAAGTATCGAGATCTTTACAATGCTACGGATAAAAACGTCATTATTGAGAAAATTTCCAATGCTGCAAAAAGAGAACTCATTAATAAAAGTTTTAAGGTGAGACTTAAGCAAAGGAATCATCTTGAATATATTAACAATAACTATAGGCACGACGATAGTCTTTGTTATGAAGTAACTCGTGATATGAGTAGGGCGTTAAGATACTTAGAAGATATTTTAATTGAAAGACTTTATAGCTCAGATGACTCTACGAAATTTTCAACATTATCAGGAAATAAAGGGGATTACTTCTTAGTTAATCCTGATTTTATATTTTCAGATTTTGATAACTTAAAATCAGGTGACATTATTCTCTCGAGAGGAAATGCTTTCACAAGTGCGGCTATTTCTAGAATTGGAGTCACCGATGCTCAGTTTAGTCATTTGAGTTTTGTCTATCGAGACACACAGGGGAAGTTGAATACCACTGAGGCTCATATTGAGTTGGGAAATGTTATTGCGCCTTTTAGAACTCATATTAATCAGGCTAATGGCCGAACCGTTGTTTTCAGATACAAAGGAAACCCAAGAACTGCTCAGTATGCGAGCCATAAGGTTTATCATGAAGTAGGAAAGGCCCAAAGGAAAGGTCGTTTAATTGAATACGATTTTGGCATGGATTACAAAGACAGTTCACAGCTTTTTTGTTCTGAAGTTGCTTCTTATGGGTTTAAGGATCAAGGAATTAGTATTCCCAAAGTTAAAACAAGGTTTCCTCGGTCGTTACTTCCATTTCTTCAGAAAATTGGGATTAAAGTTAATTCACAAAACATAGATACTTTTGAAACCTTTGGTCCCGGAGATCTTGAATTTGATCCACGGTTTGAACTTGTTGCGGAGTGGAGGCATCCAAAAAAACTTAGAGCACTTAGACATAAAGATGCTGTGCTCTACAAAATGTTTGAGTGGATGGAAAATGATGACTATCAGTTTAGACCGACAATTTCAACCCAAGCTCAGTCAGTTATTGCTTTTGGTGCAAGAAGAGGCTGGCTGAAGAGAAATTTTTTTGGAAAAGATCTTACTAAAGAATTTCCATTAAACATGAAGCCAAGCCAGATGAACTTTTTTGTAACCCTCGATAAAGTTGGAGAGAAACTAGAAAAAAGACTTAGCGATTACGAAAAAATTCATAAAAAAACATTATCATTTAAAGAAAGTATAGCCCTTCTTGAAAGGTATCGAAGAAAAGAAAAATGGAAGTATGAGACGAGAGGGCAAGAACCTGATTGGTATAAGTACTTTCACCCTTAAAAAAAAGAGAGAAGAAGAATAAGCCGGATTCTGTTAAAGGCATCATTCATCTTGGATGCTTATTACTAAACACCTCTCTGCGTCCAACCCGCCAACTCCACTGAGGAAGCTTAGTGACCCGAAGGTCGTCGTTGGCCTATTTGGACTTGCACCCCATAGAGTTTACCTGGTTTCACTACAGCCGAACTGTACTTGCTTTCTGTTGCACTGGTCCTCACCTTGCGATGGACGGGCGTTACCCGCTATGGTCCTCGGTGGTGTCCGGACTTTCCTCGCTATCGCGCGATGCCGCCTTCTTCTCTCTAAACGCTTGTATATTACATATTTAACCGAAAGTTCAACTGACATTGTAAAGGTTCTCTGATAGCTTAGGCAGGTGAACCTAAGACGAATTATCCAATACTTACCCTTGTTTTGTGCACTGCTTTCGAGTCCTAGTCAGGCTCAGTTTGCAAAGATTATTCAGAACCTTTCTGAAAGAAACTTAAGCTTAGTAGAAGCAGATCTGGATAAGCAAAAATCGGCTAATACTTATGAAGGGGTAGATTCACTTTCAGACTTTATTCTTTCCTCTGTATTTGAATATGAGAAAGGGAGATCTCCTAACTTATTCCCTCAATTTGCCCAACGTTCAACTTTTTTGAGGGCTTCATTGGGTTTGAGTAAAGAGACGATATGGGGGGGGACCTTTAGTTTTACACAATCTTTTGAAGATCAAGACATCTCTGAATGGCCTTCATCAACAATTACCTCTTTTGGTGGAACCGATGCTTACTTCTTTTCAAATTCATTGACCTACTCTCAAGATCTAGGGAAAAACCTTTTTGGAAGGACTTTTAGATCTCAATTAAAACAAGCGGAACTTGGGGCTCAGATAGCGGAAACAAATCTTGAATATGTTGAGGAATCTGTCCTTTTCCAGGTTTTTCAAGCTTATCTTCAAGCCAAGCTTAACAAAAAGCTCCTTGAAATTTCAGAGGAATCGCTTGATAGGGCTAATAAGAGAAGAAATCTTATTTCAAAACGTTTTAAAGATGGAGTTGCGATAAGAGCTGACTATTACAGAAGTTTAAATGCGTTTTCTAGAGCTGAAGAAGCTTTGAGAGAAGCTCAAGTACAGCTTGAGAAGTCGTTACAAAACTTAAATGAGTTGGTGAACCAAGACATAGGATTATCAATGATAATGTCTTATCAGACATACAAGCACCTTGATGTCGTCGCTGCTAGCCAAAACTATTTAAAAAACAAAGAGCTAGAACTTCTGAATCAAAGGTTAATGCTAGCGAAAGAGGTTTTAAGAGAATATGAAACACAAGACAACTATGATGTTTCCCTAAACTTGTCTTTTTCTCGTACAGGTTTAAGAAATAGCTATGATGATTCAGTTTCAGATGCTTGGGACGATGACAATTTTCAGAATGAATCGATTAGTCTTAATGTGAATATCCCACTTGGAACTTCAGCTGATACTTATGAGAAAGTGAATAAGTCACTTGATTTGAAAAAGAGTGAGTATCAAAGAAATATCTCTCTGAAAAATATTAAAAGAAATGACTCGATATTAAGGGCAGAGCTAACAAAGTTAAAAGAAAACTTAAAGTCTGCTCAAAATCGTTTGAACTTTGAACGTAAAATATTAAAAGAACAAAACAAAAGATATAATCGAGGGCAAGTTGATCTCGATCAAGTCTTAACAGCTGAAGAAGCTCTTTTGGATGCAGAGAGATCCTACTATCAATACTTTACACGAGTTTTAGTTCTAGGCTTAGGCATAAATCATATCTACGGAGAACTGAAGAACTCTCTGGTCATGTATCGTGAATAAACTGATTGATTATTTTGTTTCAAAATCATTATTAGTAAATCTGATCTCTGTTTTGATCCTTGTTGCAGGGATTTTATCGATATTTTCACTGAATAAAGAAACTTTTCCTAATGTCGACTTTGAAACGATTTTAATTCGGGCAGAGTACCCTGGCTCCTCAGCAGAAGATGTTGAGAAACTTGTATCAATCCCGATTGAAAGACAGTTAAAAGATGTAAATGGAATCGAAGAGCTTAATGTTATGTCTGGAGAAGGCTACTCGATAGCGGTTTTAAAAGTTGACCCAAGTTATGACGTAGATAAAGTAAAGCAGGAAGCGAGAGATGCAGTAGAAGGAATTAATGATTTTCCGGATGATGTAGACCCACCAACAGTTATAAAGTTAGAAAATAAGATGAGGCCAATTCTTAATATTGGTCTCTATGGCGTAGAAGAATCTGAGTTAAGAAAAGTTGCAAGAAAACTTAGGGATAAAATTGAGTTAATGAAAACAATCGCTCGAGTGGATATTGAAGGAGAGCGCCCGTTGATTTTCTTAATTGAAGCCAACTTAGATTTATTAGAAAAATTTGATATGAGCCTTTCTGAGTTAACTCAGGCAATTAAGGATAGAGAAGTTAATCTTTCTGCCGGCGCGATAAAAACGCTAGATGAGAATATAGTTGTTCGAACATTTAATGAGTTTCAAAAGTCTGAAGATATAGAAGAAATTGTTGTGCGTTCTAATGATTCGGGTGCTTCTGTTAAGGTAAAGGATGTTGCCAAAGTAAGTCTTACTTTTAAAGATTGGTCGCAGTCGAGGCGAATCATGGGACGAGAAGGAATAATCCTTAATATTAAGTCTAAAGAAACTTCAGATATTTTAGAAACAACTGATGCTGTTAAGGAAATTACTGAAAAATTCTTGGCTGGAGGTAGTGTTAAACACGAGTTTATTAACGAGAGCGCTTTTTATGTCCGTCGTCGACTTGGGGTTCTGACGAGTAATGGAATGGCGGGTATTTTTCTCGTTTTCTTATGTCTCGTTTTGTTTATGAATTTTAGAGTATCTTTGATTACTTCAATTGGAGCACCGATAGCCTTTATGGTTGCTTTTGCTTGTATGGATGCTATCGGTGTAAGCATAAACCTTATTTCAATGTTTGGACTTATTTTGGTCCTTGGTATGCTCGTTGATGACTCGATTATTGTTGCTGAAAACTTTTATCAATATCTTGAGAAAGGAATGAACCCTCGTGAAGCGGCTAAATTGTCAGCAAAAGAAACAATCGCTCCGGTTACAGCAACCATTTTAACCACTATGGTAGCCTTTGGTTCCTTGTTTTTTATGGGAGGAATCATGGGGAAATTCCTCTGGCCTGTTCCTGCTGTTGTTGTGATTTGTCTGGCAGCTTCTTGGTTGGAATGTTTCTTCATCCTTCCAAGTCACTTGGCAGATTTTGCGCGTTTAGAAAAAGGAGCGATGGACCGTTCTCGATGGTACGAGCCTTTACTTAATTTCTATAAAAGAAGCTTAAACTTCGCTCTTAATAAAAAGGTTTTAACGATTTTTGGATTTGTCCTCTTGTTTATTATTTCGATGGTCGTCGCTAAAAATATGCGGTTTGAATTATTCCCTGATGACGATGTCAGAATCGTTTTTGTAAAAGTGAAGTCAAAAGTTGGGACTCCCTACATAAAAACACTGAATGCCGTCGCAAAGGCAGAAGAAGCGGTTCTAGAAACTGTTCGAAAAGAAGAGCTAGAGACTCTTACGTCAGTTGTGGGGTCACAGCGATCAGACCTTGGAACCCCAAGAACGGGAGATCATTATGGGATGCTCTATGTTTATTTGACGACAGAAGATCAGAGAGAGCGTGATCTTGATGAAATTATTGGTGCTATTACCGAACGTACAAAACAGTTAATGCCTGAGAGTTATGACTTTACAATTGAAAGAGCAAATACAGGACCTCCCAAAGGGAAACCTGTAAATATTGAAATAATGGGAGATAACCTCGAAGAATTAGTCTCTCTTTCTAAAGTTGTAGAAAAAAAATTAAAAAAAATTGATGGAATTAGAACAACTGAAATTGATTTTGAAGAAGGAAAGAAACAATACTTAATCGATGTTAAAGAAGAAGAGTCAAGACGACTTGGGATTAGTAATGCGACCCTCGCTTTTGAACTGAGAAGAGCTTTTGAAGGGCAGATTGTTTCAGAAATCAGAAGATCAGATGAGGATATTGAGGTCCTTGTAAGACTCGATGCCGATTCAAGACAAAATGTAGAAACGTTAGAGAAATTAACAATACCAAATAATATTGGAAGACGGATCAAATTATCGACTGTGGCTGACATCCGGAAAGATGATGTCGCCTTTATTATTAGAAGGTTTGAGAGAAAAAGAACGATATCAATTTCAGGAGAAATTGATAAAGAAAAAACAACTGCTTTAGAAATGGGAACACAAATAGATAAGTTGATGCCAGAAGTTCTTAAAAGTCATCCAGGTGTGACTAAGTGGAGAAAACAAAGATACCAAAGATTCGACGTTGAGATTAGCAAAAGCGGGTGTTATTTCTCTTTTTATTATTTTTATCATTTTAGTTGCGATGTTCGGAAGTCTTGTTCAACCTCTTATCGTAATGTCATCAATCCCGTTTGGTCTCATCGGAGTTGTTGGCGCCTTTCTTGTTTTTAATTTACCCTTGGGGTTTATGGCGCTAATGGGAGTTATTGGGTTGATTGGAGTTGTTGTTAATGATTCGATTGTGCTTGTGAACTTCATTAATGTTTCAGCAGAAAAAGCAGAAAGTATATTTGATGCCATTGTAGAGGCTTGTTCGTCTCGTTTTAGACCGGTCATTTTGACAACTTTTACAACAGTAGCAGGCTTACTCCCTATCGCGCATATGCCTGGTGGAGATCCTTTTTTAAAACCGATGGCCATCAGCTTTGCTTATGGGTTAATTTTCTCAACAACAATAACCCTTATCTTTGTACCTTGCTGTTATTATGTTTATTCAGAGTTTATAAACCGTCGAAAATTTTAGTGTCTAATTAAGTCTAGAACTTCTTCTTTTTTACTCGAGTTGAATTCAGAAGGTACATATTTCAAACAATCGACTTTATTCCAGAGGCCTTGGAAGTAATCAACCACTACTGAGTCAGGATTTCCTTTGTTCATAGACTCATTAATCATTTGCTTCGTTGAATAAAGACCTTGTTCTTGTAGTTCTTTCTTCTTCTCAATAAGAGCATTAAGTAATGTTTCTGTCTTTTGGTAATCAAAGCAGAAATGAACATGGTCGTTGTGGTTACTCCAGTTTTTGGTTAATTCTAAACCAAGGCTGTAATAGCGGTTTGCATGAGTCGCCCTACCGTACGTTCGACTTCCTTCAGAGTAGGCAATTGAATCATGATCAGCCCCTTGTTCTTTGAGAAGTCTTATAAAGTCGTTAGTCGTATTTTCATCTTTAACACTGTCGTACGTGGCGTCAATCGCCTTCATTGAGAATTTAAAGTAAGCAGAGACCGCTGGATTTGTTTTTCCCTGATCATGGAGTTCAATCGCATTGTTGATATATTCGCCCATGATAAATTTCTTCATTTCTTTAGATAATTCCGAATATTTTAAGATCTTAGCAGTGAGAACCTTTTCACCTTTTTCATTGGTTTCGCTTTTAAAAAGTTCTGGGACTTTTTTGTCTAATAGAAATTGAGTGGTCCTAACACCTTCAATAAACCCTCCATTAGAGGCAAGGTCTTTTACGAATTGATCAAGATCTTTTATAACATCTTCATTCTTAACAACTTTTATTTCATGATCAATTTTTTCTAGGAATGTAGATCTATCAATATGAGTTTGTCTCATTGGGCGAGCGTCAATACAACGTCCATACTTATGTGAATCATGAGGAGGAAAAGTTTTAAAATTATAGGCGATTCCCATATCACCGTATTGTAATGCAGCCCCTGTATTGAGAACATGATCTGAACAAGGATGATCACCCTTTTCGAAAAGTTTTAAAATAGTTCTTGTCTGTTGCAATGTTTTTTCAGAATGGTTTGGATGATGTTTTTTTAAGCACTGATGAAGTTCATCGGGGAAGTTTTTATTTAATGCAAAATATTGAGATTCAATAATGTTTTTCAAGTGTTCTTTTTGTACTTTCTGAAACATACAGGCGGAGTATGGGGTTAATAGAGTTTTAGCCTTAGCTTCAGTTCCTCTGTCAGATCGAGAGTAATGGTAAGAAGCATAAACGTTTTGAGGGTAAGTAACTGATTTAATGTTTTTACCACCAAGTCTAGAAACCATAATTTGAAACTGATCTTTAGAATTGAGCAGTCTTTGCAT